>NZ_WFYD01000063.1 GCF_015490265.1 Sulfurivirga sp.
ACCATGAACTGAATCTGTCCCTTGGCGGCGTGCCCCTTGCCCACGACCACCCCCTTGATCTGGGTGGGGGTGTATTCGAAGATCGGCACCTCCGCCAGCGCCGCGGCGCACAGAATGACGCCGCGCGCCTGCCCCAGCTTGATCGCCGCCACCGGATCCTTGTGCACGAACACCTTTTCGATGGCCAGCGCGTCGGGCCGATACTGGGCGATCAGCTCGTTCATGCTGTTGAAGATGCGCTTGAGCCGCTCCGGCGGCGTGTACTTCTCCACCCGGATCACGCCGCTGAAGACATAGCGGCTGCACGGGCCGGCAATGTCCACAATGCCCACGCCGGTCTTGCGCGAGCCGGGATCGATGCCCAGTATGCGCTGCGCCTTCAGGCGATCTTCTCCATCACGTCGTCGGGAATGTCCACGTTGGAGTAGACCCGCTGCACATCGTCCAGGTCCTCCAGCGCGTCGATCAGCGCCATCACTTTCTGTGCCTGCTCCGGATCGGTGATCTCCGCCTTGACGTCCGCCTCCATGGAAATGTCGGCGTGGGCCGGTTTGAAGCCGGCCGCCTCCAGCGCGGTGAGCACGTCCATGTAGTCCTCGGGCGTGGTGATCACATCGGCGCTGCCGTCATCATTGATGATCACATCCTCGGCGCCGGCCTCGATGGCTGCCTCCATCAGGGCGTCCTCGTCCACGCCCGGCTCGAAGGAGATGATGCCCTGACGCTTGAACAGATAGGCCACCGAACCGTCGGTGCCCAGGTTGCCGCCGCGCTTGCTGAAGGCATGACGCACCTCGGAGACGGTGCGCTGACGGTTGTCGGTGAGGCAGTCCACCATGATGGCCACGCCACCGGGACCATAGCCCTCGTAGCGCACCTCCTCGTAGTTGTCCGCCTCATCCTGACCGGCACCGCGGGCGATGGCCTTCTCGATGGTGTCCTTCTTCATGTTGTTGCGCAGCGCCTTGTCCACGGCGGCGCGCAGACGCGGATTGTCCTCGATGACCGGGCCGCCCATCCTCGCGGCCACCACCAGCTCGCGGATCAGCTTGGTGAAGATCTTGCCCCGCTTGGCGTCCTGTGCCGCCTTGCGGTGTTTGATATTGGCCCATTTACTGTGTCCAGCCATAGCCTCTTCCTTCTATTCAGGCCCGCAGGGGCCGGTTTTACCTGATCAGTCCCGCCTGACGGGAAAATGCCAGCATGCGCTCAATGGGGCGCACCGCCCGCTCGCGCACCGCAGGATCCACATGAACTTCCGGCGCCATGTTCTCCAGCGCATCGCGCAGGTTCACCAGCGAATTCATCGCCATCCACGGGCAGTGGGCGCAGCTCTGGCACTGACGCTCGCGGCTGCCCGTGGGCGCGGCGATCAGCTCCTTCTCCGGCGCCAGCTGCTGCATCTTGTAGAAGATGCCGTAATCGGTGGCGACGATGAAGCGCCGGTCCGGCAGGGTCTGCACCGCGTTGATCAGCACTTTGGTGGAGCCGACCACATCGGCCATTTCCACCACATTCTCCGGCGACTCCGGATGCACCAGCACCCTGGCATCCGGATAGCGCTGACGCAGCTTTTCCAGCTCGAAGGCCATGAACTCGTCATGGACGATGCAGTGACCCGGCCACAGGGTCATCTCCACGCCGGTCTCCCGCTCGATCCAGCGCCCCAGATGGCGGTCCGGCGCCCACAGAATCTTCTCGCCCCGCTCGGCCAGATGGCGGGCAATATGCAGCGCGTTGCCGGAGGTCACCGTCCAGTCGGCCAGCGCCTTCACCTCGGCGCTGGTGTTGGCATAGACCACCACCGTGTGATCGGGATGAGCAGCGATAAATTCGGCAAAAGCCTCCGGCGGACAGCTCACATCCAGCGAGCAGGTGGCCTCCAGCGTGGGCATGAGCACCGTCTTTTCCGGGCTGAGCAGCTTGGCCGTCTCACCCATGAAACGCACGCCGCACACCACCAGCGTCTCCGCCTCGCTGCGGGCGCCGAAGCTGGCCATCTCCAGCGAGTCGGCCACGATGCCGCCGGTCTCCTCCGCCAGCCGCTGCAGGGCGTCGTCCACATAATAGTGCGCCACCAGCACGGCATTGCGCGTTTTCAACAGTGCGCGAATCTCCTCCTCCAGCGCCGCCTTCTCGGCACGGCTGAGCATGGGCGCGGGCGAGGCCTGCGCCACCAGCCGGTCGATGCGCGCCTGCAGCTCAGGCGCCAGCTGAGTCGTTTCACTCATCCGTTGGCCGTCTGTCGAAAACGCAGCCCCAGCTCGCGCAGCTGGGCGGGATCCACCTCGCCCGGTGCTTCGGTGAGCAGACAGGCCGCGGACTGGGTTTTCGGGAAGGCGATCACGTCCCGTATGGTGTCACAGCCGGCCATCAGCATCACCAGCCGGTCCAGCCCGAAGGCCATGCCGGCGTGGGGCGGCGCGCCATACTTGAGCGCTTCGAGGAAGAAACCGAACTTCTCCTGCGCCTCCTCGTCGCTGATGCCGAGAATGCGGAACACGGCCGCCTGCATGCGGGTGTCGTGGATACGCACGGACCCGCCGCCCACCTCGATGCCGTTGATCACCAGATCATAGGCGCGCGAGAGCAGCTGATGACATTCCTCCTGCGCCATCTGCTCCAGCTCCTCGGTGGTGGCCTTGGGCTGGGTGAACGGGTGGTGGATGGCGGTCATGCGCGCGGTTTTCTCATCCTCCTCGAACATGGGGAAGTCCACGATCCACACCGGCGCCCAGTCACCCTCGATCATGCCCAGATCCTCGCCCAGCTTCACCCGCAGCGCGCCGAGGGATTCGTTGACCACCCTCGCCTTATCGGCACCGAAGAAGACGATGTCGCCATCCTGCGCACCGACCCGCTCCATGATCTGCATCACCTGGTCCGGGAAGAACTTGACGATTGGCGACTGCAGTCCGTCCACGCCCTGTGACAAATCATTCACCTTGATCCATGCCAGCCCCTTGGCGCCGTAGATGCCGACGAACTTCGTATATTCGTCGATCTCCTTGCGGGTCAGCTTCGCACCGCCGGGCACGCGCAGCGCCGCCACCCGCCCCTTCGGATCCTTCGCCGGGCCGGCGAACACCTTGAAGTCGATATCCTGCAACAGGTCGGCCACATCCACCAGCTGCAGCGGAATGCGCAGATCGGGTCGATCCACGCCGTATTTCTCCATCGCCTCCGCATAGGTCATGCGCGGAAAATCGCCGTTGAATTCGACGTCGATGGCCTCCTTGAAAATATGCTTGGTCAGTCCTTCCATCAGCTGCATCACCCCTTCCTCGGTGAGGAAGCTGGTTTCGATGTCCAGCTGAGTGAACTCCGGCTGACGGTCGGCACGCAGATCCTCGTCCCGGAAACAGCGGGTGATCTGGAAATAGCGGTCGAAGCCGGACATCATCAGCAGCTGCTTGAACAGCTGGGGCGACTGGGGCAGCGCGAAGAACTTGTGCGGATGGGTGCGGCTCGGCACCAGATAGTCGCGCGCGCCTTCCGGCGTGGACTTGGTCAGCATGGGCGTTTCGATTTCCATGAAGCCGTTGTCGTCCAGGTAGTTGCGCATGGCGCGCGTCACCCGGTAGCGCAGCTTCAGGTTCCGCTGCATGGCGTCCCGGCGCAGGTCGATGTAGCGGTACTTCAGGCGAACGTCCTCGCCGACGCGCTCCTCGTCCAGCTGGAAGGGAATCGGCTCGGCCATGCTGAGCAGCTGAAGATCCTTCGCCAGAATCTCGATCCGACCGGTGGCCAGATTGGGGTTGACCGTGCCTTCCGGACGGGCGCGCACCCGTCCGGTGACCTGAATGACGCACTCGTTGCGCAGGTGCTCGGCCGTGGCGAAAGCCTCTGGCGTGTCCGGGTCCACCACCACCTGCACCACGCCGCTGCTGTCGCGCAGGTCGATGAAGATCACCCCGCCATGGTCGCGGCGGCGCGCCACCCACCCGGCAACGGTTACGGTTTCATCCATCAGGGATTCGGTCACTGTGCCGCAGTAGTGACTGCGGTAGGCGTGCATGTCGCTCATTGCTTGTCTTGCTCCGTCTTGTCTGCGCCCGCCGCGTCATCGGCGGGCTGTTTGGGCAGGGGCGGCACCACCACCCCGCCGGAAATCACCATTTTCAATGCGTCGTCCACCCCCATGTCCAGCTCGATGATGTCATCGCGGCTGGCGATGATGAAGAACCCGGAGGTGGGGTTGGGAGTGGTGGGCACGAACAGGTTGACCACATTGTCCATGCCGGTCTTCATCTGCGCCTCCCCCACGGTGCGGCTGGTCTGAAACCCCAGCGTCCACAGCCCCCGGCGGGGATACTCCAGCAGATAGACCTTCTGAAAGCTCTTCTCGCCGCTGCCGAACACCGCCTCGGTCAGCTGCTTGACCGCCGAATAGATGCCGCTGACCAGGGGGATGCGCGCCAGAATGCGCTCCCACAGCGCCATGAGCCGGTTGCCGAGAAAATTGGCCACCAGCATGCCCGTCAGCAGAATCAGGACGGTAGAGACGATGATGCCGAAGCCGGGCACATGAAAGCCGAGCCAGTACTCGGGCCGCCAGTGAGGCGGCAGCAGCAGCAGACTCTTGTCAAACAGGTTGACCAGAAAGATCAGCGCCGCCACGGTGACGCCCAGCGGCAGCCATACCAGCAGTCCTGCGATCAGATAACGCTTCAGCGCCTTCATAGCGTCTGCCACTTGCCCGAACAAACGCACATTATAACAGCCGCTTCAACCGCGGCCGGATACGAAAAGGGCGGCCTGCGCCGCCCTTTTCATCCCATTGGTGTCGGCGCTCAACCGCCGGCTTCCATTCTGCGCTGAGCCGCCTCCAGATCGGGCACGGTAAATCCTTCCTCTATGGCCCGCGCCTTGCAGTAGTCCACGGCAAATTCCAGCAGCTCGCCCACGGCGCGGTTGCGGAATTTGTGCTTCTGGCGCACGTGGGAGAAGGGGCGCGTCAACGGCGGGTTGAGCGGAATGGCCTTGAGGGTGCCCAGCTCCAGCTCCTTGCGCAGGGTGGTGCGGGAGACGATGGCCACGCCGATGCCCGCCTCGATGGCCATCTTGATCGCCTCGGGGCTGCCCAGCTCCAGCACCACGTCCAGATCGCTATAGCTGAGGCCCTGCTCTTTCAGATACTGGTCGATCACCGCCCGGGTGCCGGACCCTTCCTCCCGGGTGATATATTCGTAGCGGCGGATTTCCTCGATGGAGACCTCCTTGCGGGTGGCCAGCGGATGATCCACAGGCACGGCCAGCACCATCTCGTCGATGCGGCACACCTCCACTTCCAGGTTCTTGTTGTAGACCGGCGCCTCCACCAGCCCCAGGTCGATCAGATTGTTCTCCACCATGGAGACGATAGCGTCGGTATTGCCCACCTGCAGGCGGATGTTCACCTCCGGGAAATTCTCCTTGAACGCCCCCAGCAGGCGCGGCAGCATGTATTCGGCAATGGTGGTGGAGGCACCGATTAGCAGCGAGCCGGACACCTCGCCGGTGATCTCGCGCACGTCGTTGTGCATGCGCTCGTAGAGTTCGAGGATCTGCTCGGCGTAGTTGTAGACGATGCGCCCGGCTTCGGTGAGGGAGATCTTGTTGTGGGTGCGGTCGAACAGGCGGGTGTTGAACTGTTCTTCCAGCTGCTTGATCTGAAAGGTGACCGCGGGCTGGGTCATGTGGAGGGTTTCGGCCGCCTTGGTGAAACTGAGCACCTTGGCAACCGTGTGAAAGACCTGTAAGCGGCGATCAGCCATAGCCATAGTAGAGAACGCTCCCGGCGTGTGGTTCAGAAAAATCCAACAGGATTTGCAGATATAAGATCAAATGCTAACGCCATAAAAAACCTTTTGCAAGGCGCACACTGGCTCAGCGGCGCGCCAACTGTTTTTCGAGGGCTTCGATGCGTTTCTGCAACTGCTCCACTTCCTTCAGCAGCGCCTCCTCCATTCTGCGCCGCGCCGCGTCCTGCCGCTGCTCCATCTCGGCCAGATGGGCGATCAACTGCTCCAGATGAGCCACCTCGCGCTTTTCCTGCTCCGCCAGCCGGTCACCGTTCTGACGCACCTGACGCAGGATGTCCCGTTCCACCTTCTGTTCCTCATCACTGACGAGGAAGGCGGCGATGTTCGCGGTCACCAGCGAGAAGATCACCACACCGAACAGGATCATCAGGCTGCCGAACAGACGCCCCTCCTCGGTCTGAGGCACCACATCACCATACCCCACGGTGGTGATGGTCACCAGCGCCCACCACAGCCCGTCACCGAAATCCCGATCTTCCAGATAGGCGAACATGGCGCCGGCGAAGACCACCAGCAGCGCCGCCAGACCGAGGATCTGTCCAAAATGATTGCGGCGCAGAATCTCCAGCGCCGTTGGAAAAAAGTGCACGGTGAAGCGCAGAATCAGCAGCAGACGCAGCGACTGGAACACGAAGGCATACTGCTCGCTCCAGGGCGTCCACGGAAAGGCCAGCAGCACGATCAGCGCGTTCATCCAGTTGTAGCGCACATAGCGGAAGCGCCGATCCACCAGCGCCAGCGAGCCGAAGAACTCCACCGCGAACACGGCCCAGATGATCAGGTCCACCCAGTAACCGCCGATGTCCTGCTCGAACAGCGCCATGAACACCTGAATGAACACCAGCGCCAGTGCGAACAGCACGGCGGTCTCCATCAGCTCGCCGAAGCGGCGCGCCTTCGGGTTTTCCGAAGCCGGCACCCCGCCCACGCCCAGCAGGGCGCGCACATTGATATGACGTGCCAGTGCCGCCGCCCGGTTTTCCCTGCCTTCGATCATGCTCACGCCCAGCGCCCTCTCAGTGCCAGATCCGTCAGCAGCGCCCGTGCCGGCGACAATGTCCGACCCGCCGTCAGCACCGCCTGCCGCAGCGGTCGCTTCCACGGCAGGCTGTGGTCGAACAGACCATCGAAGCCGTCCATGGCGCGCTGCACCAGCAGGTTGTCCCCATAACGCCGGCGCTGATAGCGCTGCAACGCGCCCGTGTGCGCCCAGTCTGCCTCAGTGTCTGTACCGATCTCCTCCGCCAGCACCGCCACATCCAGCAGGCCCAGATTGACCCCCTGCCCGGCCTGCGGATGCACCGTATGGGCGGCATCACCGACCAGCGCCACCCGCCCCTGCACATAACGCCGGGCGTGCCGGCGCACCAGCGGGAAACCGGCCCGCTCGCCCACTTCGACGATACGGCCCAGCCGGGCACCGCTGGCGGCCTCCAGCCGGGCACGGAACACCTCATCCGGCAGCGCGAGCGTCTCCTCCAGCCGATTCAGCGGCACATACCACGCCAGCGACGACCAGCCTTCGCCCATGGCAAGGAAGGCCACGGGGCCGTCCGCCGTATAGCGCTGCCAGCAGGCGTTTTCATGGGGCTTTTCCGTGCGCACGCAGCCCACGATGGCCGCCTGGCCGTATTCATGGCTGTCCAGCGGAATGCCCGCAAGGCGGCGGGTGAGAGAGTGGGCGCCGTCCGCCCCCACGATCAGCCGGGCCTCGAGCGACTCGCCGTTTTCCAGCGTCACCGTTCCCGCCTCGGCATCCAGCGCCGCGAGGCCGCTCTCCCTTACCGTGACCGTTTCGGGCAGCGCCTGCCACAGGGCCGACTGAACCACGGCATTGGGCACCACCCAGCCCAGCGCCTCCGCCCCGACTTCGGCGGCACGGAAGACCACCTCGCCGGAAACATCGTCGCTCCACACATGCATGGCGTCGAATGGCTGTGCCCAGGGAGTGAGCGCTTCCCACGCCCCCAGCGCTTCCAGCAGCCGACGGGAGGCCAGCGTGAGCGCGCTTGCGCGGGTCTGGCAGCACGGCTGCCCTTCCAGCGGCGCCGGGGGACGCTTTTCCAGCAGCGTCACCTTCAGACCCTGACGACCGAGGGCGCAGGCCGCCGCCGCGCCCACCATGCCGCCGCCCACAATGACGATGTCGCTGCGCATCATGTCCGTTCTCCCATGAAAAAGCCCGCCAGACGCCGTTTGAGCGGTGCAGCCAGCTGCAGCCCCAGCAGACCGGCGCCCCGCAGGTGCCCCGCCAGCGGCTGGGGCAGCT
Organism: Sulfurivirga sp.; assembly: GCF_015490265.1. Taxonomy (GTDB): domain Bacteria; phylum Pseudomonadota; class Gammaproteobacteria; order Thiomicrospirales; family Thiomicrospiraceae; genus Sulfurivirga. Next base: position 8,074 of record NZ_WFYD01000063.1, read on the forward strand.
GAAACAGGGCGATCAGGCTGTCTGTCGCACCCATCACGGCCCGATGATCCTGCCGGCGCCGCTGTTCGTAGTCGCTCAGCCAGGCCGGATCTTCCAAGGCGTCCTCCAGCGCCAGTCCGTCCAGATAATCGGCCACGTCTCGCAGCCCCAGGTTCAGCCCCTGCGCCGCCACCGGATGCTGCGTGTGCGAAGCGTTGCCCAGCAGCGCCACGCGTCCTTCGGCCACCCGCTGCACATAGCTCTCCTTCAGCGGGTAGCGCAGCCGGGGCGAAGTGGCGGCAAATCCGCCGAAACGGGGACCCATCTTCGCCTCGAAGGCTGCCAGCCAACCGCTGTCGTCCAGCCCCATGATCCGGTCAATCTCCCGGTCCGGCACCACCATCACCGCCTTGTGCTGCCGGGTGCGCCAGGGCAGCAGGGCTACCGGCCCGTCCGGGGTGAAACGCTCGAACGCCCAGCCGTCATGCGGGTGGTGCGTCTCCACCTGGGCGATCACCGCCCAGGCACCGTAGTCCTTCTCCTCCAGTGGCCACCCCAGCACCTCACGCACGCGGGAACGGGTGCCGTCGGCGCCCACCAGCAGCCGGCCATGCGCCTGTGCTTCCGCCTCTCCGCCCTGAAAGCGCACCTCCACGCCTTCCGCCGTCTGCCGGAAGTCCGTCAGGCGGGCGGGCTGCCGCAGGGTGATGTTCGGCGTCTCCTGCACCAGCCGTTGCAATGTCAGCCCCAGATCCCGCCCGAGCACGCTCCAGCCCAGTGCGTCCACACCCTGCTCCCCGGCATGGAGCGTCACCACGCCGAAATGACCCCGTTGACTCACATGCACATGCTCGATGGCGGTCAGCTGCGGCGCCAGCGCCTCCCACGCGCCCACCCGCTGCAACACCGCCCGGCTGGCCCGATTGAGCGCCAGCATGCGTCCATCAAAGCTCTCGCCGCCCTGCTCCGGCGGTGCCTGCTCCAGCACCAGCACGCTGCGACCCTGCCGCGCCGCGCCCAGCGCGAGCGTCAGCCCCACCGGGCCACCACCGCTAATGATCAGGTCATAACGCTCAGCCATGCATGAACGCCTCGATCTCTTCCGGCGTACGCGGCAGGCCCTCGGTCAGCACCTCACAGCCCGCTTCGCTCACCAGCACGTCATCCTCAATGCGGATGCCGATGCCACGCCAGTGGGCCGGCACCGTGTCATCATCCGGCGCCACATAGAGTCCCGGCTCCACCGTCATCACCATGCCCGGCTCAAGCGGTCGCCACCGCCCGTCCACCCGGTAGGCGCCCACATCGTGCACGTCCAGTCCCAGCCAGTGGCCGGTCTTGTGCATGTAGAAGCGCTCGTAGGCCTTCTGTTCGATGAGGCTGTCCACCTCCCCCTGCAGCAGCCCCAGCGCCACCAGCCCTTCGGTGAGCACCCGCACCGCCGTCTCGTGGGGCACGTTCCAGCCCACACCGGGCGCAACCGCCTTGATGGCGGCCCACTGGGCGGCGAGCACCACCTCATACAGTTCCCGCTGTGGCGTGGTGAACCGCCCGCGCGCCGGGAAGGTGGTGGTGATGTCGCCGGCGTAGAAATGCCTTTCCGCCCCGGCGTCCACCAACAGCAGGCCTGCCGGATCGATGGGGGCGTTGTTTTCCGTGTAATGCAGCACACAGGCGTTGGCGCCGCTGGCGACGATGGGATTGAAGGCGGGACGCTCGGCACCGGCCTCGGCCATGGCGCACCAGAGCGCCGTCTCCACCTCCCGCTCGGTGGCGGCGGTCAGGGCGCGCCGCATGGCGGCCTGATGGCCGAGAACGGAAATCCGCGCCGCCTCGCGCATGTGCGCCAGCTCCCACGGCTGCTTGATCAGCCGCATCTCGTGGAGCAGGGTGTCCAGATCGCGCACGGCCACCGGAGCACTGACGCCGTCGCGCACATGGCGCTTGAGCCGTCCGATCAGCGGAGACAGCTGCGGGAACCAGTCACCCGCGTCGGAAAAGCTCACCCACAGGGTCTCGACCCCCTTGAGCAGCTCGCCCAGCTTCTCGTCACGGCTGCCGATCTCGTCGGCACCGTCCATACCCAGTGCCTCAGGCGCCGCTTCCACCCCCAGACGACGACCGGTCCAGATCTCCGCCTTGGGATCGCGCGGGCGCACGAACACATGCTGATGCCGTTCACCGTCGGCACGGTGAATCAGCACCAGCAGCGCCTCAGGCTCGGCAAAGCCGGTCAGATACCAGAAATCGCTGTGGGGCCGGAAGGGGTAGTCCACATCCCGGTTGCGGAACTGCTCCCGGCCTGAGAAGACCAGCGCAGCGCTGCCCGGTGGCAGCCGCTCCAGCAGACGGCGGCGGTTATCGGCAAAGGGCTGCATCACTGCACCGTCCTGTGGGTGGGCTCAGGCATGATGTCCTCGGCCCGGCGGGGCGGAGTGGGATGGTAGTGCTCGTAGACGGTGATGGCACCGATGCGCAGAAACTCGATGATCTCCTCCAGTTGCGCGGCCAGCCCCGCGTCCTCCTGATCGCGCAGGGACTCCAGATCCATGGCGGCCACGTCCATCACCACCTCCAGATACTCCCGCACCTCATCACGGGGCGGCTTGCCGTCGGCGCGCACCAGGCCGAAACCGTAGACGAACCCTTCGCACCAGTCCCGTACCGCGCGCGCCCGCTCATACAGCGGAGCCTCGTCATCGGGCAGGCACAGCTTGAGAGCGAAGTCCTCGCTGGTCAGCCCCTTGAGGGTCTCGCCATAGAGGCTGTAGAGGGTTTCCACGAAGCTTTCCCGCACGCTTGTGGCTTCCAGCTCCCGGAGCAGGCCGGTGATGAAGTCGCTCACGCTCAGATTCTCGCCACCGGCCAGCTCGCCGGTGAGCATGCCGTGCACGAAGCTGGCCGATTCCAGCTGTGGCCAGTCCCGAATGGCCGTTTCCAGTTGCTTGCAGAGGGTGTCCACTTTTCCTTCGACCTTGTGTATGATTTGTGAAATGTTATCACACGACAGGACCGGCCCATGGCGCGCAACGTGCTCAAAATCGAACTGCTCGGCCACCCCTTCTCCATTCCCGTCGAACCGGAAGACGAAGCCCGCCTGATCGAGGCGGTCACACTGGTGGAAAAGCGCCTGGGCGAGGCGAAAAGCCGCTCCAACGAAGTCAAGGCCCTGTCGGTGGCCATCAACCTCGCCTACGACTACCTGCTGCTGCTGGAAAAGAGCCGTCACACCGCCCGTCAGGTGGACAGGGCACTGGAAGACGCCATGCAGCAGCTGGCCATGGATCTGGACATGCCCACCGGTGAAAATTGACCTGTCCGCGGCTTTGAATGGCCACCGCCCATCCCTATAATGAAAGGCGTAGCGCAGGTTCGTCCTCTGCCTAGTGCCCCTGTGCCGATGACTTCAAATCTCGGGGTCAGACGCGCTGGTGGTGAGCCGCCCGCATCTGTCCGGGCAGCCTAAGCCAGTGGCCGAGACCGCCACCTGAACCTCAGGGTTCAGGGACCAAGGCACGGCGAACCTGCCTCTTTTTCTCCTTCCGGAACATCCCATGTCTTCACTGCGCCAATCGCTCCGTCAGGCCCGCAAAGCCCTCACTCCACAGCAACAGCGTGCCCATGCCAGAGCGGCCACCACACACCTGTTGCGCAGTCCGTGGCTGCAACGCCCGCTGCATCTTGCCGTCTTTCTCAGCGCCGATGGCGAGCTGGATACCCGACCGCTGATCGAAGCCCTGTGGCAGCGGGGCCTGCACACCCTCTACCTGCCGGTGCTGGAGCACGCCCTGCCCCATGCCATGCTGTTCGCCCCCTACACGCCGCAGACGGTGCTGGTGCCCAACCGCTACGGCATTCCGGAGCCGGCGGAGGGACCACGGCTGCCCGGCTGCCGGCTGGACGCCGCGCTCGTGCCGCTGGTGGGCTTTGATGCGTCCGGAAACCGTCTGGGCATGGGCGGCGGCTTCTACGACCGGGCTTTTTCCTGCCGCCTGCGGCACGGGCAGAACGGCATCCGGCAAAAATGGGGGAGACCCCGTCTGATCGGCTGGGCGCACGCCCTCCAGCAGGTGGAGCGGCTGCCGGCGCAGCCGTGGGACGTACCGCTGGATGCGGTGGTGACCGAAAAAGGGGTGATGACCTTTCGCCGCTGAACCTGCGGAGACGACGGACGCTGTGCTCTGCAATTGTCAGCGGCCCCCTTCAGGCCGACTCTCAATGGCCGCGCCCGCCAACAGCCCATGCCCGGCGAAAGGGATATGCCGGCAAACCCTCTGAAACCCGCACGATGCGGCATCTCGAACCGATGCTAGTGTGGTTGGCCGATCTTTTGCTGTGATCACAAAGCCGACCCCAAAACTGAAGTGAAAGCAGGATCGCGCGCCGATGTGCGTCAACATGCCTCCATGCCCAGCTCAGTCGGTAGGCTTGAGAAAGAGGCGATAGCCCGGATTGTCCTGCTCGCTGACAAAGGGGTAGCCGAGACTTTCCAGATACATCTCGAAGTCCTGCCGCTGCGCCGGCGGCACCTGCACGCCCACCAGCACCCGCCCGTAGGCGGCCCCGTGGTTGCGGTAGTGGAACAGGCTGATGTTCCATTCGTCCGACATGTGCTGCAGGAACTGCAGCAGCGCACCGGGCCGCTCCGGAAACTCGAAGCGGTAGACCACTTCGTGCTCTACGCCATGGGCGTGGCCGCCCACCATGTGGCGCAGGTGCAGCTTGGCCAGCTCGTTGTCGGACATGTCCACCACCGGATAGCCTTGCCCGCGCAGCAGCTCGACGATCTCCTCCCGCTCCTCCGGACCACGGTCGATGCGCACGCCCACGAAGACCACCGCCTGACGGGGATCGGCGTAGCGATAGTTGAACTCGGTGATCATGCGCCGTGGCCCCAGCAGCTCGCAGAAGCGCTTGAAGCTGCCCGGCCGCTCGTCGATGGTGACGGCGAAGATGGCCTCGCGCCCCTCGCCCAGCTCGGTGCGCTCGGAAATGTGGCGCAGGCGATCGAAGTTCATGTTGGCACCGCTGACGATGGCCGTCAGGTTCCTACCGGTGACCGCCTGCTGCTGTACCCACTTCTTCATGCCGGCCACGGCCAGCGCACCGGCCGGCTCGGCGATGGCGCGGGTGTCCTCGAAGATGTCCTTGATGGCGGCGCAGATCTCGTCCGTGGTGACGGTGACCATCTCGTCCACGAACTGCTGCGCCATGCGGAAGGGAATCTCCCCCACCCGCGCCACGGCCACCCCGTCGGCAAACAGCCCCACCTGATCCAGCGTCACCCGCTCACCCGCCTTCAGCGCCTCGGTCAGGCAGGCGGCATCCTCCGGCTCGACCCCGATGATGCGCGTCTGCGGACGCACCTGCTTGAGCACCGCCGCCACCCCGGCGATGAGCCCACCCCCGCCCACCGGCACGAATACCGCATCCAGCCGCTGGCCGCTCTGGCGCAGCAGCTCCAGCGCAATGGTGCCCTGCCCGGCGATCACATCCATGTCGTCATAGGGGTGAATGAAGGTGTAGCCGTTGTCCTCGGCCAGCTGACGGGCGTGGGCGGCGGCCTCGTCATAGGTGTCCCCGGCCAGCACCACCTGTCCGCCCAGACGACGTACCGCCTCCACCTTGATCGGCGGCGTGGTGCGCGGCATGACGATGGTGGCCGGCATGCCCATGCGGCTGGCCGACAGCGCCACCCCCTGGGCGTGGTTGCCGGCCGAGGCGGCGATGACGCCCGCCTCTTTCTGCGCCGGCGTCAGATGGGCCAGTTTGTTGTAGGCCCCGCGCAGCTTGAAGCTGAACACCGGCTGCAGATCCTCCCGTTTGAGGCAGACCGTGTTGTCCAGCCGGGCCGACAGCAGCGGCGCCGCCTCCAGCGGCGTCTCCTCCGCCACGTCATACACGGGGGCGGACAGCACCCGACGCAAGAGCTCCTGAGGCATGAACACATCTCCACAAGTCAATGACGGCATTTTACTGCATGGGCGAAGACCCACCGCTTCAACCAACCGCCATGCCCCTCAATACTCTCTCAACACTATTTCAAGCCTTGCTCAAGACTTACCGTCAGAGTGACTCCCTACAATGCGCACCACTGCAACAGAGGAGATGCCCCATGCGACCCACGCTCATCGCCCTGGCCGTGATGGCCGCCCTGCCGGCTCAGGCCGCCACCCTCTCCCCTGTGGAGGTGTCCGATGCCGCTACACTGGAACAGGAATCCCTTCAGCCTGACATGCTCACCCGCACCGCACGCGGAGACACCGGCGACCGCCTGCGCCAGATCAACGGTGTGGACGGCAGCCGCATGGGCGGTCACGGCATCGACCCGGTCATCCGTGGCCAGAAGGAAGCGCGCGTGCGCGTGGTGCTGGACGGGGCCGAGATCGCCCCGGGCTGCCCCAACCGCATGGACCCGGCCACTGTCTATGGCGATGTGGAGAGTTTCGATGAGATCACCGTCCGCTTTGGTACGCCCACACTGACCGAGCCGGTGGACAACGCCTCCGGCGGCACCCTTGCCCTGCGGCGCAGACTGCCGGTGAAATCCGGTGTGCACGGTCGCGTCAGCGCGGAAAAATCCAGTCTGATCGACTACGGCCTGAGTGCCGATCTCTCCGCTGCGGGCGAGAAGGCCGCCGTGCGCGTATTCGGCAACCGCACCGAAGCGCAGAACTATGAAGACGGCAATGGAGACACGGTCAAAGCCCGCTACAGCCATCTGGGATATGGCGCACTGGCCGGCTTCCAGCTGGCCGGCGGCACCCTGCGTCTGTCGGCCGAACGCAGTCGCACGGAAGACGCTCTCTATCCTGGCGCCAAGATGGATTCTCCCTACACCGAAGGCAACATCGTGCGGCTGGGCTACAACCGCCCATTGCAGAGCACGCTGGCGCAGCAGGTGGACGCCGGCCTCTACCGCAGCACTGTGGACCATCTGATGGACAATTACAGCCTGCGTCCCAACAGCGGCATGAAGCTCCGCACTCCGACGGACACGGAAACCGTCGGCGGCCATGTGAAACTGACCAGCCAGCTGGGTACCACCCGGCTGACCTGGGGCTGGGACGCCCGCTACGAGAACAAGAGCGCCACCTTGGAAAACGGCATGACCGGCGCCGCCCTTTCCTACATGTGGCCGGACACCCGCATTGAACGCAACAGCCTGTTCGCCGAAGCGGCCCATGCCGCACTGGGCGGCACCCTGACGCTGGGGGCCCGCATGGACCACATCGACAGCGACGCCCGCAAGGCGGACATGGCGGCAGCCGGCGGCACGCCCCGTTCACTGTATGACGCCACCTACAGCACACCAGCGAAGATCCGCCACAGCGACACCCTGTGGAACCTGCTGGGACGCTGGCATCGTCCACTGGGCAGCGGGCGCATCGAGCTTGGACTGGCGCGCACCCAGCGGGCACCCGATGCCACCGAGCGGTACATGGCCAAGAGCGCCGGCGCCAATTCCTGGGTGGGCAACCCCAATCTGAAGGCGGAAACCCACACCCAGCTGGACATCGCCCTTGCCGGACCCGGCCTCAGGGGCTGGTGGCAGCTGCGTGCCTGGGCGGACTGGGTCAGCGACTACATTCTCAAGGACCAGGCGCAGAACCAGCCGGCTGCGGTCAAAGTGGCCGACACCCGCATCATCTATGTCAACCGTGACGCCGAACTGCGCGGCGTGGATCTGACCGTCAGCTGGGCGCTGCCGGCGCGCACCCTGCTGAGCGCATCCGCCAGCTACACCTACGGCTACAACACCGCCGACCACCGCAACCTGGCCGGCATCCCGCCGCTCAACGGCTTCGTCACCCTGGCACAGCGCCACGGCACGCTTCGCTATGGCGCCCGCTGGAACTGGGCGGTGGACAAGTCCGACATCGACCCGCTCTCGCCGGACGAGGTGGGCAGGACACCGGGCTGGAACACCCTGGACCTGTTCGCCGACTGGCGGGTGCGCCGCAACCTGACTGTCAGCGCCGGCGTGGACAATGTGTTCGACCACGCCTACGCGGACTACCTCAACCGCCGCACCGATCCGACCCAGGGCACCAGCTGGCAGGTCAATGAACCGGGACGCAGCTTCTACGCTAAAATCACCGCAACCTTCTGAGGGCCGCCCCGATGCGCAAACCCGTTCTCGCGCTGATCATCGTGCTCGCCGCCGCCGTGGCGGCGGGGCTGTTCGCCTGGCAGAAACTTCATACCGACAGCACGCTGACGGCCCGACCCACCGGCGGAGACTTCACCCTGCAGTCCAGCAAGGGACCGGTCAGTCTGCATGATTTCCGCGGCAAGGTGGTGCTGCTCTACTTCGGCTACACCTACTGCCCCGACATCTGCCCCACCTCGCTGGGCAACCTTTCCGCCGCCTGGCGCATGCTGCCGCCGGACCTCCGCGATCAGGTGCAGATTCTGTTCGTCTCCGTGGACCCGAAGCGGGATACGCCCGAACGGCTGCAGCAGTATGCCGATTTCTTCAATGCCCGCATCATCGGCCTGACCGCCGACAAGGCCACGATCGATGACGTGGTGCGCCGCTACGGCGCCGTCTACAAGATCGTGCCGGTCAAGGAGAGCCGCGTCGGCTATCTGGTGGATCATTCCGCCTTTGCCTATGTGATCGACCGAAACGGCCGGCTGGTCACCCAGATCCCTCACGGCACGCCGCCGAAGGAGATCGTCCGGACCCTCATACCCCTGCTAACCCCCAACAAGGAGGACACACCATGAAGAAGACCTTTGCCGCCCTGGCGCTGAGCGCCGCCGCTTGGTTTCCCGCAACCTGGGCGGCCGATGCCGATCAGGTTCAGGTCATTGACCCCTATGCGCGCGCCGTGCCACCCACTGCACCGGCCTCGGCCGCCTTCATGACCCTGCGCAACCGCGGGGATCACCCCACGGCGCTGGTGGGCGCAGAGAGCGATGTGGCGGAGATCACCGAACTGCACACCCATGTGCATGAAAACGGCATGATGAAAATGCGCCCGGTGGCGCGCATTCCGGTACCGGCCAAAGGAAAGACGCAACTGAAACCGGGCGGCTACCACATCATGCTCATCCGCTTGAAGCACCCGCTCAAGCCGGGCGACAAGGTGCACCTGACCCTGCGTTTTGCCGACGGTTCCACCAGAGCGGTCACCGCTCCGGTCAGACCCATCAATGGCATGGGCGGCATGGGCCACATGCATCACGGCAACATGCATCACGCCCACTGAAAGGGGGGTCTCCCCCATTTTTGCAGGCTGGCCGCACAACCGCGCCGTACGCCACCATGAAAAAACCCGCCCTGCAAGCCTGCAGGCGGGTTTTTTCGTTGTGGAGACGGGGTCTCCCCCAATTTTGCCAGCTCGCGCGTCAGCGCGGCCGCAGACGCGCGAATTTTTCCATGCTAACGGTGCATGAAGGCCACCAGCAGGGCGATGTTGGCCAGCAGCATCAGCCAGAAGCCCCATTTGTAGAACGCCAGCGGATTGCGCTCCAGCAGCGGCGCACGGCTGTCGAAGTGGGGTTTGACCTTGTCGGGATGGGTCAGGTCGAACAGCATTTCGGAATAGTGACCGTAGCGGCGCTCCGGGTCCACCTCGATGGCCTTCATGATCACCGCCTCCAGCCAGGCCGGCACATTGCGGTTGAAGGCACGCACCGGCTTGGGACGTTTGAAGGTGGGCGTCTGGAAGGGCTCCACCTCACCATAGGGCAGCTGGCGCGTGAGCGCCTCGTAAAGCACCACGCCGGTGGCGAAGATTTCGGTGGATTCGGAAATGGGCGCGCCCTCGAAGCGCTCCGGCGCCAGATAGGAGGGCGTGCCGGCTCGGCTGATGGTGGAGAACACCTCCACGATGGAGCCGAAGTCGATCAGCTTGTATTCCCGCCCCTTCGGGCCGTCCACCAGCAGGATGTTCTCCGGCTTGAGATCCCCATGCACCAAATCCCGCCCGAGCAGGAACTGCTCCGCCCTGAGCAGGAAGCATCCCAGCGCAATGGCGTCATCCACCTTGAGCGGCTTCTGTTTTGTATCCAGTCGGTAGCGCAGCGACGGCGCATGGATGTATTCCATCACGTAGTAACGGGCCGTGCGCCCTTCCGGAATCCACGCCTTGGGGAAAAAACGTCCCTCAATGCGGTTGGCATTCCACGCCTCATGCACGAAGGCGTCCAGAATGCGCTCATCCCGGCGCGCTTCCACCGGCGCAAACTTGAGCACGCACTGTCGGCCGTTCTTGTCCGCCAGCCAGGTGCGGTCGTTCTGGATCAGCGAACGGATCAGCCGGTAGCCGTCGATGATGTCATCGGGCGCGAGCTTCTCTGGAATGGCCAGATCCTGCTGCTTGAGCTGCTGCACCGGATGGATCTCCTGCACCTGACAGGTGACCACCGTGGTGTCATCCGGCAGGCGGCCTTCGGCCTTCTGCTCGGCCGCCCGCAGCAGCGCGCCCGCACCGGCATGCACCCACTGCGCCATCTCCTCCGGCGACAGTACCGCAGTCAGGCCGTCGGAACACAGCAGCAGCCGATCCCCCGGCAACAGCGTCTCGGTGAAGAAAAAGGGCTCCACCGTCTCCTGCGCCCCCAGCGCCTGGGTCAGCACGTGTTCCATGCCGGGCTGATCGGACACATGGGCGCGGGAAAGCTGGATCAGACTGTTGTCCCGGATCAGATAGACCGGGCTGTCACCCACATTGACCCCACAGAGCTGATCCCCCTCCACCACCACCATCGCCAAGGTGGAAAGAAACTCCGGATGCTCGTAATCCTCCATGCCGGCCCGATAGAGAATGCGGTTGATGTTCTCCACCGCCACCGCCATGGTCTTGCACAGGCTCCATGCCTGAGGACGGCGCTGAAAGGTCTCCTTGAGATAATTGACCGCGCGCCGGGCCGCACGCCGCCCTGCCCGGGCCGAGCCCACGCCGTCGCAGACAATGCCCATGCAGGTGGTGCCGAAGTGGCCGACGAAATGGGCATCATCCCCTTCCTGCTTGCCGTGGGCCACCGCCGTGGCCTGGGTGTACTGATAGGGTCCCTGCTGCATGGTTTTCATCCCCTCAAGAAAAATGCCCCTTGCGGGGCATTGTGACACGCCTGTTCATGAAAAAGCGTACAGACGATCAGATCTTGCCGCCGGCATGCACACCCCAGGTGGTGCGCCAGCGGGTCTTGACCAGGCTGATGCCGATGATGGCCACCGCCACCACACCGGCAAAGATGAAGAAGCCGGCCGCATAGTCCCCGAAAGTGGCCTGCGACCAGCCCAGCGTCTTGACCAGCGCCGTGCCGCCCAGCCCGCCGGCGGCGCCCACGATACCGGTCATGATGCCCATGTCCTTGCCGAAGCGCTGTGGCACCAGCTGGAACACCGCGCCATTGGCCATGCCCAGATTGGCCATGGTCAGGAACAGCACCACGATGGCCAGATAGAAGTTGTGCACGAACGCCGCGTTGAACACCGCCAGCGCCAGTACTGCGCCGAAGAAGATGTACAGGGAACGCACGCCACCCATCTTGTCCGCAATGGCACCGCCTACCGGACGCAGCACCGCACCGGCGAAGATGCATAGGGCGCCGAAATAGCCTGCCACCACCTTCACGTTCTCCTCATTGATCCACGCCGTGCCGAAGGCGGCCATCTCATCCGGATAGGTGTTCATCAGATACACCTTCATGTAGCTGGCGAAGCCCACGAAGCCACCAAAACTGACCGCGTAGAAACCGGCAAACCACCAGGTGTCTTTGTCCTTGAGCAGCGCCAGATAGTCACGCAGCTTCTTGGGTCGGGGCTGATACACCTCCGGCGGTGCGTCCTTCGCCATCAGCGTGTAGGCGATGAACACCACCAGCGACAGCAACCCGCCGATGAGGAACACCGCCGGCCAGCCCCACAGTTCGGCGATCTTGGGCGCGAACAGGAAATCGATGACCACACCGATGTTGCCCGCACCGGCCAGACCCAGCACCACCCCCTGCAGGTGTGGCGGATACCACTGACCCGCCTGCGGCAGCGCCACGGCGAAGGAGGCACCGGCCAGACCCAGCGCCAGCGCCACCACCAGCAGCTCATGGTAGGTGATGGTCTCGGCCTTGAACCAGGTGTAGAACAGTGCCGAAATGACGATGCCCTGAGCAATCAGCGCCGTCTTCTTGGCGCCGATGCGGTCGACAGAGAAGCCCAGCACGATGCGCAGCAGCGCGCCAGAGAGAATCGGCAACGCCAGCAGAGTGGCGATCTGATTGGCATCCATGCCGATGCCCAGATGGGCCTTCATGGACTCGTTGATCTCCGGCGCCAGCGGCCCCAGCATGGTCCAGACCATGAAGCTGAAGTCGAAATAGAGAAAGGCCGCCAACAGCGTGGGCCAGTGGCCTTCATGCTTGAGTGCTTTCAGGTTCATCCATGCGCTCCTGTCAGTTCAGATACCGCCCCGCAACAAGAACATTCTGTTCCATATGATAAATTGCCCTTTCATTTCAACAACTAACATGATTCATGGATTCATTAATGACTGAAATCAGTCCAAAAAGGCACCATTTTTGTGCATCAATGCGCACATGTATCGTGCAACCCATGCACCACCGGTGCCCAAAAACCGCCTTCAGCTTCATTACACCAAGCACAAGTTAGTGATTTTAAAGGTCAATTACACAAGGGACCGATGATTGCTTTCCACAACCTGAAAATCAATCTGAGCCAAACAAATCTCATGCGCAAAAAACTTGTACAGATCGGCGCCGGCATGGCCGGCATGCGCTTTCTGGAACGACTGATCGAACAGGCGCCGGAACAATATGACATCGAAGTCTTCGGCAAGGAGCCGTGGGGCGGCTACAACCGCATCATGCTCTCCCCCGTGCTGGCGGGAGAAAAGCAGCTGCCGGAGATCATGACCCACCCGCCCGCCTGGTTCGAGGAACACCACATCACCTTTCATCCGGGCGTTGAAGTCACCGCCATCGACCGGGACAGAAAGGTGGTGCGCGCCGCCGACGGCAGCGAGACACCCTATGATGTGCTGATCATCGCCACCGGCTCCAACCCGTTCATCATTCCGGTGCCCGGGCATGACCTGCCCGGCGTGGTCAGCTTCCGCGACATCCGCGATGTGGACATCATGATCGAGGCGGCGGGCAAACACCCCCGCGCCGCCGTCATCGGCGGCGGCCTGCTGGGGCTGGAGGCAGCCTATGGCCTGATCAGACGGGGCATGGACGTGACCGTGGTCCACCTGATGGACATTCTGCTGGAGCGCCAGCTGGACCGCACCGCCGCCGAGCTGCTGCGCCGCGATCTGGAAGCCAAGGGCTTCAGGTTCGCCATGCCGAAACAGACCACCCGCATCGTGGGTGAGGACCGGGTGGAGGCCATCGAGTTCGCCGACGGCGAGCGGCTGCCGGCAGATCTGGTGGTCATGGCCGTGGGCATCCGCCCCAACACGGCGCTGGGCGAGCAGGCCGGCCTGACCGTCAACCGCGGCATTGTGGTGGATGATCAGATGCGCACCTCCGACCCGAACATCTACGCCGTGGGCGAGTGCGTCGAGTTCGCCGGCCAGACCTTCGGACTGGTGGCGCCGCTGTATGAGCAGGCCGAAGTACTTGCCAGCGTCCTTGCCGGCGAGGATGCGCACTATCGCATCAGCGAGACGGCCACCATGCTCAAGGTCACCGGCATCGACCTGTTCTCCGCCGGCGACTATCTGGGTGAAGCCGAAGGCAGTGAAGTCATACAATGGCATGATCATCAACAGGGCCATTACCGCAAGCTGGTGCTGAAGGATGGACGCATCAGCGGCAGCGTCATGTATGGCGACACCCATGATAGCCATTTCATCTTTGACCTGATCAAGTCCGGACGGGATGTGAGCCACTGCCGGCCCAACATCCTGTTCGGCCAGGGCTACTGCGACATGTGAACCGTTTTTGAAAAAGAGAGGAACCCCGATGAGCGCACGCAAACAAACGATTGTGGTGGTCGGCAACGGCATGGTCGGCCACAACTTTGTGGAAAAGCTGGTGGACGCCGGCCTGCTGGAGCACTACGAGGTGCATGTGTTCGGCGAAGAACCGCGCCCGGCCTACGACCGCGTCTATCTGTCCAGCTATTTCTCCGGCAAGACGGCCGAGGATCTGTCGCTGGTGCCGCCCGGCTACTATGAGGAACACGGCATTCACGCCTACCTGGGCGACCCCGTGGTGGATGTGGACCGCCGCAAGAAGATCGTCTATTCCGAAAAGGGACGCGAGGTCCACTACGACAAGCTGGTGATGGCCACCGGCTCCGTGCCCTTTGTGCCCCCCATCGAGGGCAACGACCGGGAGGACTGCCTGGTCTACCGCACCATCGAAGACCTGGAGATGATTGAAGCCAAGGCCAAGGTGTCCAAGACCGGTGTCGTAGTCGGCGGCGGCCTGCTGGGGCTGGAAGCGGCCAAGGCGCTGGCCGATCTGGGGCTGGAAACCCATGTAGTGGAGTTCGCCCCGCGCCTGATGCCGGTGCAGCTGGATGATGCCGGTGC
>NZ_WFYD01000064.1 GCF_015490265.1 Sulfurivirga sp.
CGTCATCCGCGGTGCCGATCTGCTCACCGCCACTTTCGGCCAGCGAATGGTCATGCATCTGTTGAAAGCGGAGCCGCCCCGGTACGGCCATCATCCCGTCGCGGTGAACGAGGAAGGCATCAAGCTGTCAAAACGGGCCAGAGCAACACCCATTGATGCCCGTGATGGCAGCACGCTGCTGTGGCAGGCGCTGAACTTTCTGGGACAGCGCCCCCCCGCAGAACTCAGGAGCGCCTCCCTGCCTGAACTTTGGTCGTGGGCGCATCAGCACTATAATCGGGCCTCCATCCCCGCTCGCCCGCAGCAACGCCATGACGCCGGAACAGATTGAACAGCTGATGCAGCGACCGGACACCTATCCCCATCCGGTCGAACTGCCCATTCGCAAGATCGAGACCCACATCTCCACCGTGTGGCTGACCGGCCAGTACGCCTACAAGATCAAAAAGCCGGTGGACTTCGGCTTTCTTGACTTCACCAACGCGCGGGCGCGTTGCCACTTCTGTCATCAGGAGGTGGGTCTCAACCGCCGTTTCGCCCCGGACCTCTACGAAGGTGTGGTGGGACTGGACGCGGGCGGCCTGCATCCGCTGCCGGCCATGTCGGCTTCAGATGACACCGAATGCGTGATCAGAATGCGCCAGTTCGACCCGGCGCAGGTGCTCAGCCGCCGCATCGAAAATGGCCAGCTGCCAGAGCAAGCCGTCATGGACGCCCTGGCCGAACGTCTCGCCACCTTCCACCAGCAGGCGGAGCCGGTCGAGGAAGGCTCGCCCTGGGGCTGGCCGGAAAAGGTGGTCGAACCCATGCTGGACAACTTTCCCGTGCTGCGGGAGACCTTTTCCCACTGGCAGGAACGGCTGGAAAAACTGGAGAACTGGACCCGCCGCACCCTCTCCCGCCTGCGGGGCCGTCTGGCCAGACGCCGCTACACCGGCATGATCCGCGCCTGTCATGGCGACCTCCATCTGGACAACATCGCCCTGATCGACGGGGAGGCCATTCCCTTTGACGGCATCGAGTTCAATGAACAGTTCCGCTGGATCGACCCCATCTCCGATCTGGCCTTCCTGCTGATGGATCTGGATGCGCGCGGTCTCGAAACGCATTCCCACCGCCTGCTCCAGCAGTGGCTGTTCCACACCGGCGATTATGAGAGCCTGCCGCTTCTGCCCTTCTATGCCGCCTACCGCGCCATGGTGCGCGCCAAGATCACCACACTGCGCGCCGGCCAGCTGCAGGGAGAAGAGCGGACGCGGACACTGGCGGAGGTGGAGCGTTATGTCGCCCTGGCCGAACGGTACGCGGCGGGCAGAACACCCTTTCTCATCGTCATGCAGGGGGTGTCCGGAAGCGGCAAGAGCCATTACGCGCAGCGGCTGGGCGCACGGCTGGGCGCCATCATCATCAGCTCCGACCGGGAGCGCAAGCGACTGGCCGGCATGGCGCCGCACCAGCGTCCCACCCCTGAAGAGGCCGGCTGGCTCTATGGGGGCGAGATGAGCCGGCGCACCTATGACCGGCTGCGTCGGCTGGCGGGCGAGCTTCTCCAGCACGGCTGGCCGGTCATTCTCGACGCCACCTACCTCAAACGCTGGCACCGAGAGGCGGTGATGAGGCGGCATGATGACATCCCCACACTGGTCTTCAGCATTCAGGGAGATGAGACCGACCATGCGCACCGCATCACCCGACGGAATCAGGCGGGTGCGGACCCTTCCGATGCCAGTGTGGAGGTGATGCGCCAGCAGCTTCGGCATGTGGAGTGGCCGGATGAGGATGAACCGGCATACATCCAACCGGCAGGTGAACCGATTGACTGGCAGGCGGTCAAGAAGGTGCTGGGGCTGCCGATACAAAAGGCATGAGACGCCATCTTCTGACCGTCATACTGCTTCTGTCCACGCTGCCCGCCATGGCGGCCGTCCCGGTCAAGGACGTCACCCTGCTGGGGCTGAAGCTCCGCGCCATCAACACCAACCAGGTGCGCACCCACTTCTGGCGCATGGGCGGCTTCATGGAGCCGGAGGCCAGCGCTCGGCAGATCAATGTGGACATTTTCTTCCCGTGGTCACGGAACCGGGAGCTTTACCGGCTGGAATTCCACTATGATCCCAACGGGCGTTTCCAGTGGGCCGAGGCGCGCTATCGCTGGCAGCCGCACAAGGCCGTTCTGGTACACAACCGCCCCACGCCCCTGACAACGGACGAGATCGCCCGCCGGCTGGCCGAACAACTGGGCGAGCCGAAGTCGGTGACCCTGCGCCAGTTCGCCAATCAGCGCTACCGCAGCTATGAGTGGGAAGACGACACCATGCAGGTGCGTGTCGATCGACTGGATGGCGACCCGACACAGCCCGTCTACGTGCTCTATCGGCTCAAAACGTTCAACTACGTTTACGAGGAGCAAAACTGATGCGGGTGGCAGACAGTGTCGTGACCGGACTGAATGACGCCTTTCAACGGCTGGATCACGCCGCGGCGCGGATGACGCCGAACAATCCGGAAGGCTACACCCGGCCGTTGCTGCAACTGCACGAGGCGGAAACGGCGGCACAGGTCAGTCTGGCCGTCTTCCGCCACTGGAACGAGAACATCGGTCGGCTACTGGACATTCTCGCCTGAGCACTGCCGCTCGATAAAACCGTCCAGCGTCGCCCAGGCCGCCTCCAGCGGCCAGCAGGCGTGTCCGCCCTGCGGCAGCAGGAGAATTTCCCCGATGCCGCCATACTGCTCCAGCGCGCACTGAGGCCTGACCACCGCATCGTCGTGACACAGCAGCAGCAGCGCCGGCGGCTTCGGCTCACATCGGTAGGCGGCCAGCGCCTCGCGCCAGCGCGCATCCACCCCCACCCTTTCGCCCGTGTAGGGATTCACATGCTCGCCATCGCTGAAATCATCAATGCAGCGCAGATCCAGCGCCGGGTTGATCAGCACCACCGGCCAACCCTGCTGTGCGCCAAGCCAGCGGGCGTAGAAACCACCCAGTGAAGAGCCGACGATCACCCCTCGTTCATGGCCTGCCATCTGTTCCATGAGCGCCTGCACGCTACGATGAGGATCCTGCTGGGCATAGGTGGGTGTGCGCACTTCGAACCGTTCCCCGTAGCGACGCCTGAGGGCCTGTCCCTTGAGGGTGCTGCCGCTGCTCATGAAGCCGTGCACGTAAAGCATGAGCGGTTTGGCCATTGATGAAGGCTCCTGCATGTAGAATACGCGCCCTATGATACCCGAGCCCGAGATCTGCCGACGCACGCCCCACCCTGACATTGAGGCCCACTGCCGGGACCGCGGCATGACGCCGCTGCAGGCGCGCATCGCCGCCGCAAGGCTGTCACCGGATGATCCTGTGGACGCCATTCTCGACCCACGCCTGCGTCACCTGCAGTCGCCGGATCAGCTGCGTGACGCCGACTGCGCTGCCCGCCTGATCGCCGATGCCGTCATGGCGGGCGAACACATCGCTCTGGCCACCGACTATGACGCCGATGGGGTCACCGCCGCCTGGGTGCTTCGGGAGGCGCTGGTGAAGCACTTTGGCCATCCGGACGCTAAAACCCATGTATTTCTCAACGCCCGCGCCAACGGCTACGGTCTCAATGACACCCAGGTGGATCAGATTCTTGCCCAGCACGCGCGCGCACCCATCGGTCTTGTCATCACCGCCGATCAGGGCGGCTGCGATGAGCCACGTATCCGGCGTCTCAAGGAAGCGGGCATCCGAATCTGCGTCACGGACCACCATCAGCTGAGCGCGGAGGGACCGCCGCCTTCCGCCGACTGCGTGGTCAACCCTCAACGCGAGGACTGCGACTACGACACCGCCGTGGCCGGCTGCATGGTGGCCTTCCTCGTGGCCAGTCAGGCCCGACGGGAGCTGATCCACCGCGGCCATCTGCCGCAGGACGCCCCCACTCTCAAGCCGTTGCTGGGCAAGGTGGCGCTGGGCACCATCGCCGATTCTGTCAGCCTCAAGAGCCCCAACAACCGGGCGGTGGTGCGAGCGGGTCTGCGGCTGATCAACCAGCTGGATCATCCCGTCTGGCAGGCGGTGCAGCGTTTCACCCGCTCACGGGGCTGGCTGGATGAAAGCTTCCTCGCCTTCGAGGTGGCCACCCGCATCAATGCCGCCAGCCGGGTCAATGACGTGCGTCTGGCGCTGGAATTTCTCTCCGCTGAGACGCCGCAGGCCGCCCTGGAGGCCCTGCGGTCGCTGGAGAAGGACAACCGCTACCGCAAGGCCCAGCAGCAGACATTGATGGAACAGGCGCACCGGCAGGCCCGCGCCCAGGTCGCCAAAGGCAAGCGCACGCTTACGCTGGTGCTGCGGGGCACGCCTGGCATTCAGGGCATCGTGGCCCAGCGCATCGGTGAGCAGTTCAGCCGTCCGACGGTGGCGTTCACCGATCTTGAGGATGGCACACTGGCCGGCAGCGGTCGAGGCATCGCGGCTGGACTGGACCTCAATGCCGCCTTCACCTGGATGGCGGCGCAGGCGCCGGATCTGTTCCTGTCCATGGGCGGACATGCCGGAGCGGCCGGCTGCATGATCCCCAGCGACCGAGCCGAGCACTTCGCCCGGCTGCTGGAAGAAGCGGTGGCGTTGCAGCTGGGCGACCGCCCGCCACGGCGGATGCTCTACAGCGACGGCGAGCTGGCGCCACAGCAGCTGCATCCGGGACTGCTGCAGGAGATCGGTTTTCTGGCCCCCTACGGTCAGGGCTGGCCGCAACCACGGTTCGATAATGTGTTCGAAGTGATCGACAGCCGCGTGGTGGGCACGGACCGCAGCCACCTGAGCCTGACCCTGCGTCTGCCGGGCGGCGGAGACTACAGGGCCATCTATTTCAACGGCCAGGGTGATCATGGAGAAACCCCGCGACTGCTGCCCGGACAGCGCATCCGTGCCTGCTACGCCCCCACCCTGAGCCAGTTTGCCGGCCGTCAGCAGTTTCAGCTGCGCATTGAATGGGCCGGCGCGGAATCGTGACAGGTGCGCTCAGTCGTCCCCGTCGGAAGGATTAGCGTGGTAGAAGTTCTTGAGCGCGTTTTCCAGATGGAGCGAGTAGTCCAATGAGACGCGCCCGGGCAGGAAAGGCTCGTCCGGCTTCAGGTTGCGGAACCATCTGAGCCGGGTGGCGTCATCCGCTCCCTTCGGTGGTGTGAAGCGAGGCGGATCGGGCCAGCTGGCGGTGCTGTGGCAGCTGAGACAGGCAGACCCCTTGAGATCGGTCGGCCCATTGAGACGCCCGGCCCAGCCCAGCCGCTCCAGTGCGTATTTCGGCGCATCGGCGAAGATGACGGTCTCCTTCAGTTTGGCGCCCCGGGCGACATCTTCGGGCGTGATGCCCGGATCATTGCCCCACTGTACGCCCAGCGGCACCATGCGGTCCCAACCGGTTCTGCCCGGCGCATCCCTGTCATAGACAAGGGTGGTCATGACCCAGCTGGTGGTGTCCTTCACCTGCTCGTCGCGCACGGCGATGTCCATCTGGACCAGACGCACGGGACGGATGCAGCGCCTGTCATCCCGTCGTATGGTGCAGTTGATGTGCGCCTGCCAGGTGGGCGCGCCCCTGAGCATGGGCAGCTGAGCATCGTCTCCGGTGACGAAGACATATTTGACCACCAGAGAACCGGGCGGCAACTCGGCATGCTCCAGATGCGGTCGACCATCCTGCCAGATTCTGCCCTGCTGCCAGGCCATCATGTCGTTGAAGAAGGTGAGCTCCCACTTCTGCTGAGGTTCACTCTGCGTAGGGCCCAGCTCGAAGGATTTGACATCACGCTGACGGGACAGGCCGTGAACCGCCTCCCGGGCCCGACGCCCCAGGTGATGCCACGGCATGTGATACCAGGCATGGATGCGGTTCTTGCGCGGCACGAAATCGACTTCCGCCATGCCGGCATAGACATAGTCCTTCAGGGCCTGCACATAGGCGTGCGGATGACGGCGCACGTCGATGGCCTCCCACGGCCGGGGACTGTCCGGCTTCTGCCGCGGCCAGTCGGTGCGCAGCTGGAAACGCTCTCCGTGCCAGTCCGGTGGAAGCCTGTCCAGCGTGGCGATGAAGTCCCCACTCCACGCCAGCGCAGGCAGCAGCACAACAAGCGGCAGCAGGCGTCCGAGCTGACGGACGGCCGCCCTTATCGGCCCGCCTTCTGCGGCAAATCGTCCGAGATGAGCTGCGGAATGTGCCTTCATCCCCAAAAACCCGCAGGCCTGCACGGTATCACAGCAGTTCCAGCACACGCTCCGGCGGGCGTCCGATGACCGCACGACCGTTGTAGAAGACGATGGGCCGTTCGATCAGGCGCGGGTTTTCCGACAGCACCTGCAACCATTCATCCCGGCTCAGCGGTCTGTCCTTCAGGCCCAGTTCCCTGTAGAGCGCCTCACCGGTGCGCACGATCTGCTCCGGTGCAAGCGCCAGCTGTTTCAGTGCCGCATCCAGCTCTTCCGGCGTGGGTGGATCATCCAGATAGCGGCGTTCCTCCACCTCGATGCCGCGTTCCCGCAGCAGTTTGAGCGCGCCCCGGCTCTTGGAACAGCGCGGATTGTGCCAGATGATGGCCTTGCTCATATCCGCATCCTCCTGTCAGAAAGGCAGCGTGTCGTCACCACCGCGCGGGCTCTCGCCCGGCTCCTCCAGCGTGCCGAGCCGCTCGGCCAGCGCCTTCTCCACCGCTTCGATGCGCGCCCGGCACACCTTGTAGGCGGCCGAGGCCTCATCCACCAGCGGCACCAGTTCGTCGATGTCCACCGCCTCGTCACCGGCCAGTCGCTCGGCGATGGCGCGCAGTTTTTCGTAGTTTTCCCGGTACTTCTGACTGTCACTCATCAGTTGCTCGAACCTTTACCTTGCCATCATGAAATTCTACCGTGAGCGCCTTGTGTTCACGGGCCTGTTGCGCCGTCGCCACCACGTTCCCCTGCACGTCCCGCACCAGCGCGAAACCACGCTGGAGCTGACGCTCGGGCCCGGCGGCGAGAATGAACCGCATCCACTGCTGCACCTGTTCCCGTGCTCGCACAGGCAGCCGCAGGGCATTTACGCGCACCTGCTGCCAGTGGTGTGCGAGCGCCTGTCGGGACAGGCGCAAGGGCGCGCGGGCCATCTGCGCCACCTGCGTCCAGCTACGCTGCAGGGCGTGACGCTGCTCCGCCAGCTGCCGGCGTCCACCATCCATGGCCTGAGTGCGCAGGCTGTCCAGAAGATGCCGCTGCACCGTCAGGCTGTGACGGGCCTGATGGCGGATGTACCGGGCCACCCGATCCAGTGCCTCATCTGCCTGACGCACCCGCAGGCTGGCCAGATGACGCAGCCGCTGCCAGTCCTCTTGGGCCTGCCGGGCGTTGTGCACGATGGTGTCCCGGATATGCGCGATGACCTTGCTGGGGGTATCGAAGCGCTGGCAGGCCACCTCGTCCAGCAGCGTGCTGTCCCGCTCATGGCCGATGCCCGTCAGCACCGGCAGCGGCGCCCGCGCGATCCGCTCGGCGATGGCCAGGCGGTTGAGCTGGTGCAGATCCAGCTGTGCGCCACCCCCCCGGATGATGACCAGGGCGTCGAAAGGCCGCTGCCGGTGCAGGGCTTCCACCGCATCAAAAGCGGCCATGAACTCGCTTTCCACCGCCTCCCCCTGAAAGGCGGCATGGAAATAGGTAAAGGTGCACAGCCCGTGCGCTTCCAGCTGCTCCGCATCGCGGCGGAAATCCCCCAGGCCGGCCGCCTGTGGCGGTGCGATGACGGCCACACGCACGAACTCCGTCGGTGCGGGCAGCTGGCGGTTGCGGTCATACAGACCCTGCTTCTGCAATTGTTCACGCAACCTGCGCAGCTGCGCCTGCATGTCGCCCAGCGTGTAGCTGGGGTCGATGTCGTCGATTTCCAGCGAAAAACCGAAACGCTCGTGAAAGCGGGCACGCACGCCGAGCAGCACCTTCTGGCCCACCGCCAGCGTGGAGCCTGTGGCCTGCTCGAACTTTTCCAGCAACACCTTGGCCTGACTTTTCCAGATGAGCGCACGGCTGCGGGCGATTTCCGTGCCGTCTTCGGCGGTCTCCACCAGATCAAGATAGACGTGCCCGCGCCGTTGACTCAGCTCGGCAATCTCCGCCCGCACCCACACCGCCTGCGGCAGGGCGGCCTGTACAGCCTGCCCCACATGCGCCAGCAGCTGGGAGAGGCTCATGGCGGTGTCGTTCGCATCGTCTTCCGCCACAGGCAGGTCAACCTGCTGCGGCAGCCAGCGCTGAAACGGCGTCAGATCATGCGCCAGCTGGTCGGGCACGAACCACTTTCTGCGCACCGCGTCCCAGCGGGCGCCCAACGCCTTGGCCTGATCCTTCTCCCGGAATGGAACTTCAAGATACTGCACGGTCTCGCGCCTCCCTGGCCGCATGGGCCTCACGCACCATGTCCAGCGCCGCCTCGACCACTACCACACCGGCATCGGGACGATGGGCATGCTGACTCAGGTGCTGTCGCCACCTGCGCCCGCCCGGCTGTCCCTTGAACAGCCCCAGCATGTGGCGGGTGACATGGTTCAGCCGTCCGCCGGCATCAAGATGAGCCTGGATGTAGGGCAGCATCTGCTCGACCACCTGAAAACGGTCACGAACCGGCGCGGGTTGATCGTAAAACAGTGGATCCACATCCGCCAGCAGCCACGGGTTCTCATACACGGCGCGCCCCAGCATGACTCCGTCCAACGGGGTCTCCCCCATTTTTACAGGATGCGCTTCCGGGCGCCCGTCGGCCACCCCAAAAAACGCCGATTCCTGCCGATTTTCGGCCATTTTTCCGCTCTCGGACGGGGTCTCCCCCATTTTTGCCAGATGCCGCGCCGCCGCGCCCAGATCGGTCAGCCCGCCATTGAGAATAATGGGGGTCTGCGGGTATTTCTGCTTGAGGGCGTGCACCCAGTCGTATTTCAGCGGCGGAATCTCCCGGTTCTCCTTCGGGCTGAGCCCCTGCAGCCAGGCCTTGCGGGCGTGAATGACCAGTTCGTCCACGCCGGCGTTGATCTGCGCGGCGCAGAAGGCCTCGAACTGCTCGAAGCTGTCCATATCGTCAATACCGATGCGGGTC
Source organism: Sulfurivirga sp. (assembly GCF_015490265.1). Taxonomy (GTDB): domain Bacteria; phylum Pseudomonadota; class Gammaproteobacteria; order Thiomicrospirales; family Thiomicrospiraceae; genus Sulfurivirga. The sequence goes on from NZ_WFYD01000064.1 coordinate 9,096, forward strand.
TTGACGGTGACGGGAATGTCCACGGCCCGCTTCATGGCGCGCACGCCCTCGGCCACCAGCGCGGGATGGGCCATCAGGCAGGCGCCGATCATGTTGTTCTGCACCCGGTCCGACGGGCAGCCCACATTGAGGTTGATGGCCGCATACCCCCACTGCTGCCCCAGTTCGGCGCAACGGGCCAGCGCATCCGGGTCACCGCCGCCCAGCTGCAGAATGACTGGCTCGTCCCCGGCATGGCCGAGAAAGCGCTCCGGATCCCTGCCATAGAGAATGGCGCCGGTGGTCACCATTTCCGTATAGAGCACGGCATGACGGCTCATGCGGCGATGAAAGTAGCGGCAGTGGCGGTCGGTCCAGTCGAGCATGGGGGCGACGGAAAAACGACCGGACGGATTGTTCGGTTGAGAAGTCATGCGGGGAATTATAAGCGGGGAAGGAAGGTGGCGTCCCGTAGGGGAGTCGAACCCCTGTTACCGCCGTGAAAGGGCGGTGTCCTAGGCCTCTAGACGAACGGGACGCTCTGGAAGTTGGTGGAGCCGACCGGGATCGAACCGGTGACCTCTACAATGCCATTGTAGCGCTCTCCCAGCTGAGCTACGGCCCCACCGTGGAAGACGGCGCGTATTTTATACCACGCCGCGGGGATTGCAACCCCCTGTGTGAAATTTTTATGACGCCGCCTTGCGTGCTTCGATGAAGGCCAGCGCCTTATCAAGACGGGCCAGAACCTTTTCCCGTCCCAGCAGGGCCGCTACCGCATCAATGGAGGGCGACTGCCCCTGCCCGGTGATGGCCACACGCAGGGGCATGCCCACCTTACCCATGCCCACTTCCAGTTCGGCGGCGGTGGCCTGAATGGCTTCATGAATGGCCTCGATCGTCCAGCTCTCAAGTGCGGCGAGCTTCTCCCGCAGGTGCCGCAGTGGCGCCTCGGCCACCGGACGCAGGTGCTTCTTGGCGGCGGCTTCATCGAACTGGTCGAAGTCGCGGTAGAAATAGACCGCCTGATCGGCCATTTCCACCAGGGTGCGGCTGCGCTCCTTGAGCAGCTCGGCCACCTCGGCCAGCTCCGGCCCCTGAGTCAGATCACAGCCGCGCTGCTCCATGAAGGGCGCCAGATGACGGGCCAGGTGCGCGCCGCTGCTGCGCTGGATGTGCTGCTGGTTGACCCACAGGCACTTCTCCGGGTTGAAGGTGGACGGGGCGTTGTTGACCGCCTCCAGCGAGAACAGCTCGATCATCTCATCGAGGGTGAAGATTTCCTGATCACCATGGGACCAGCCGAGCCGTACCAGATAGTTGAGCAGCGCCTCCGGCAGATAGCCCTGCTCCTTGTACTGCAGCACGCTGACCGCCCCATGCCGCTTGGACAGGCGGCTGCCGTCCTCGCCCAGCACCATGGGAATATGGGCGTATTTGGGAATGGGCGCACCCAGCGCCTTGAGAATGTTGATCTGCCGCGGTGTGTTGTTGAGGTGGTCATCACCCCGGATCACATGGGTGATACCCATGTCCCAGTCGTCCACCACCACGGTCAGGTTGTAGGTGGGCATGCCATCGGAACGGGCGATGATCAGATCGTCCAGCTCGCTGTTCTGAATGACCACACGCCCCTTGACCAGATCATCGATGACTACTTCCCCATCCAGCGGATTCTTGAAGCGCACCACCGGATCCACCCCTTCCGGCGGTGTGCCGGTGAAGTCCCGGTAGCGGCCATCATAGCGTGGCTTCTCGCCACGGGCCTTCTGCTCCTCGCGCAGCTGGTCCAGCTCCTCCTTGGTGGCGTAGCAGTAATAGGCGTGGCCGCTGTCGAGCAGTTGCTGGATCACCTCCTGATAGCGGGCCAGCCGGTGGGTCTGGTAAAAGGGACCTTCGTCATAGTCCAGCCCGAGCCAGCTCATGCCTTCCAGAATGGCGTTGACGGATTCCTCCGTGGAACGCGCTCGGTCGGTGTCTTCAATGCGCAGCACGAATCTGCCGCCGTTGCGGCGGGCATACAGCCAGGAAAACAGCGCCGTGCGCACACCGCCGATGTGCAGATACCCCGTGGGGCTGGGGGCGAAACGGGTTTTGATCATGCGAACTTGCTCCTTATGTTCTCAATGGCCACGCGCATCAGCCAGCCGGTAATCAAACCGGCTAATAATACCATGCCGCCCAGTACGGCCAGCGCCACCCAGAGAAACAGCGGCTGATGGGTGCTTTCGTACAGATACTGGTTGGCCAGCCCGTAGGCAGCGAGCGGAAAGATGTAGGACCAGCTGGTCATGCTGATGCCATTGCGCAGAAAGCGCCGTCCGGAAATGATCCACACCCCCAGCATGAAACTGGCGAAGGCATAGGGCCCCCACACGCTCAGATGCCAGGGCGTGGCGAACAGTTCATGGGCGGCCACACTGGCCAGACTGGGCGGCGCCAGAAAGATGAACAGGCTGGGCCGATACTGCTCCTCAATGGGGGTGACGAATATCAGCCGGTAGAGCAGCAGTGTGGCGAACATGAACCACATGAACAGCGCGGCCGAGAAAAACAGCCACATCCACGCCGCCTCATGGCCGAGGATTTCCCGCCCGGTCAACACCGCGATGAAGTCACCGGAAAGCAGAATGAACCAGGTGGGCCGCAGGTGATCCAGTGTCAGCTGATGATCGAACAGCCAGCGGTTGATGAGAAACAGGTTGAGCAGCCCGTGCCAGACCAGCACACCCCAGAACAGTCCCCGCCCCAGCCAGGGATACTGAGGCAGGTCCACCGCAGCGAAATAGGCGGTGAAGAACCAGCTGATGCTCATCAGGGGAAAGAACGACAGCTGAAACGGATGGCACCATTCCCGGACGAGCGTCTCCCTGCCCCGCCCGGCCAGGTGCTGAAAATAGAACACGGACAGCAGCAGCAGCGCCAGCAGACCATAGGCCATCACGGGCTGAAACAGCGCACCGTCCCAACCGGCCAGGGCCGCCAGATGGCGCAGATTGACCGCCATGGCCAGCAGCGCCATGGGCATGGCAAAGTAGGTGATGCTGGGAAAAAAGAGGACTGTCGGCGTTTCTGTCTTCATGAACGACTAAAATGTTAGCACTTTGGCATCACCAGATTGGGAGAAAACACCTCATGACACAGTCACAACCGGGTCGACTGGCCTTCTTTCCCGTCAACCTGTTCGGCAGCATCATGGGCTGGATGGGGGTCACGCTTGCCTTTTTCCTCGCCTGGCAACTGTTCGCCTTTCCCCACGGGCTGTTCGTCACCCTGCTGGGGCTCTCCACGGCGCTGTTCGCCCTGCTGGCGCTGGTCTACGGCCTCAAGACGCTGCGCTACCCGCAGGCGATGATGAAGGAGTTCAACCACCCTGTGGCCATCAACTTCTTCCCCACCATCAGCATCAGCCTGATCCTGCTGGGCTGCGGCTATCTTCACGTGGCGCCGGAAGTCGGCTTCTGGTTCTGGGCCATTGGCACCGTCATGCAGCTTGGGCTGACACTGGTGATCATGAACCTGTGGATTCACCACGAAAAATGGCAGATCGAACACCTCAATCCGGCCTGGTTCATTCCCGTGGTGGGTAATGTGATCGTCCCCATGGCCGCACCTGAATACGCCGGACTGGAAACCGGCTGGTTCTTCTTCAGCATCGGTGTGGTCTTCTGGCTCATTCTGCAGGCGGTCATCTTCTACCGCCTGTTCTTCCACCCGCCGGTGGACAAGGTGCTCATGCCCACCCTGTTCATCATGATCGCCCCGCCGGCCATGGCCTTCCTCTCCTACGTACACCTCAACGGCGGTGTGGACGGACTGGCGCGCATCTTCTACCACGTGGCCCTGTTCATCGCCCTGCTGCTTCTGGTGCAGGCGCCCCGCTTCATCCGCATTCCGTTTGCCGTCAGCTGGTGGGCCTACACCTTCCCGGTGGCCGCCATCGCCAACGCAAGCTTCGTCATGTTCGCTCAGACCGGTGAGGTCTTCTTCGCCTACGCAGGCGCCTTCTTCCTGTCACTGGTGACCGTGCTGGTGCTGCACCTGACCGCCAAGACCCTGTGGCTGGCGGTGCAGAAAAAGCTGTGCGTGCCGCCGCCCCAGCCCGCTCCGCAGCAGCAGGGTGACGCCTGATGCTGCGCTACGACCTCATCCCCGCCGACCCGGCGGGACACATCATCGAGGTGCGCCTGACCGTGCCGGCGCCCGCTCGGGAGGGGCAGCGTCTCACCATGCCGGCATGGATTCCTGGCAGCTATCTGATCCGCGACTTCGCCCGCCATGTGGTGGACATCGGCGCCCAGTGCAACGGTGAGCCAGTGGCCATCTGGCCGGTGGACAAGGACAGCTGGCAGTGCGCACCGTGCGACGGACCGCTGGAGGTGTACTATCAGGTCTATGCCAACGACCTGTCGGTGCGGGGCGCGCATTTCGACACGGAGCACTGTTTCTTCAACGGCACCAGCGTGTTTCTGCTGCCGGAAGGCCAGCGCGACCGCGCCATCGAGGTGGTGCTGCACCCGACCCCCTATGTGCTGACCCGCCAGTGGGAAGTGGCCACCACCCTGCCGCGGGTGGCCGTGGACGAAAACGGCTTTGGCGGCTACCGTGCCGATCATTACGATCAGCTGATCGAGCACCCGGTGGAGATGGGCAACCTCCAGTGGCTCGAGTTCGAGGCCGGCGGCGTGCCTCACCGCATGGCCATTCAGGGCGGTGGCCGCGTCGATCTGGAGCGCGTCGCCCGGGATCTGCAGCCCATCTGTCAGGCGCAGATCGATCTGTTCGGCGAGGCGCCCTTTGACGAATATCTGTTTCTGGTCACCGTCACCCGGGATGGCTACGGCGGTCTTGAGCATCCGGACTCCACCGCGCTCATCTGCAGCCGCGACATGCTGCCCTCGCCCACACTGGAAAAGGCCGACAGGCCCTATCTGGACTTTCTCGAACTGTGCAGCCACGAGTATTTCCACGCCTGGAACGTCAAGCGCATCCGGCCCGCCTGCTTTGAGCGCTGCGACCTGACCCGTCCGGTCTACACCCACCTGCTGTGGTGGTTCGAGGGCGCCACGTCCTACTACGACGCCCTGTTCCTCTACCGGGCCGGCCTGATTGAGCGGGATGAGTATCTGGACATTCTCGCCCGCCAGCTGACGCGCGTCTGGCGCATGCCGGGACGTTTCCGCCAGTCGGTGGCCGAATCCAGCCTGCTGACCTGGACCAAGTTCTACCAGCAGGACGAAAACGCGCCCAATGCCATCATCAGCTACTACACCAAGGGCGCGGCCATCGTGCTGGGGCTGGATCTGCTCATCCGCCGGCATACCCGGGGTGAGAAGTCACTGGACGACCTGATGCGGCAACTGTGGCGTCTCTATGGCAAAGCAGGCGTGGGCATTGAGGACGACACCATCGAGGTGCTGGCCAGTGAGATCGCCGGCCATGACTTGAGCGACTACTTCCAGCGCGTGCTCTACGGCACGGAAGATGTGCCGCTGGAGGAGCTGTTCCCCTATTTCGGCATCGAGTTCCGTCTGCGCCCCGCCACCGGCATGAAGGATACGGGCGGCAGGACGGAGCAGACCCGTTTCCCGCCCAATCTGGGCGTACAGGCGCAGACCACACCCCACAACCGGGTGCGCCTGACCCACGTGTGGAACGACCGCCCCGCCTATCATGGGGGGCTGGCCGCCGGGGACGAACTGATCGCGCTGGACTGGCAGGAGGTGCGCGGCGTCGAGGAACTGGAGAAGCTGCTACAGGGCTACCGCCCCGGCGACAGTCTGGAGGTGAGCTATTTCCGGGGCGACCGGCTGCACAATACCCTGGTCACACTGGACGAACCGCCCGCAGATCGGGTGGTGCTGACGGCCATGGATCAGGATCGCCTGCCCTGGCCCTGACAGGGCTCAGGTTGGCTCGGGCAGCCGGGGCCGACGCCAGCGGCGCCAGAACTTTTTCATGGCCGCCGGCGTCAGGTGCCACGCCTGCGCTCCACCCAGATCCACCAGCAGCGAATCGATCTCCCCGCCGCGCACCCGCTGGATGGCGGGTGCCAGCCATGCCTCTACCCATTGCCCGGGATCAACATCGGACAGGTCCACGTAGAGCGCCTCGGGCAGCTGTGCCGGCAGGGCTTCCAGCGGCCGGATTTCGGCCTCGATCGCCCGAGCCACGGCTTGAACGAAGGGATCGTGGCTGACCACGGTCAGTTCCGGACGGGGGCACAGGCCATCAGGCCAGCCTCCCTCACCCCACAGCCACAGGCCGTTGATCTCCGGCAGCCCCGCCTCCCGCCGCCGTTCATTGACCGGGTGCTGAAAGAACAGCATCTGCGCCTCGTTGATCAGCCGGTTCCACTGGGAAACGCTGTGCCCACGGGGCTGCACGTGGTGAAGATTGGCATGGCGTGCGGCATGCAGCGGAACGGTTTCGATATCCACCGGCTGGGGCAGACTCAGATACCAGCGGTCAGCCGCCCCATGCTGCAACTGCACGCCTTCCACGGCAAAGTGAGCGTTGAAAGCATCGACCAGCGCCCGTGCTTCGGTCGGTTCGATGCCCGCCTCCTCGGCGGTAAACAGCACCAGCGTGTCCCGATCCGGCACCAGATGCACCGGATCCAGCCGCAGCCAGAAGGCGTCCGGGTCGAAGCCCTCTCCCAGATCCATGGCAGCTGTCAGCGGAGCGACCGCCAAGGGAGTGGGCTGGTGCAGCCAGTGAGCCTGCCGCTGCAACAGATCCGCCTCCCGGGCCGGATAGACATCGGCAAAGCGAAGCAGCGTCGCCACCGCAGGCCTCTCAATCAGCACCCGGGCCGTATCCGCCTCCACCGGGGCATGGAGCGTTACCGCGGGCATGATGAAACCTCCATACGAAAACACGGATGGGCGTTGCCGCCCATCCGTGTCGTGTCACGATATCGCAACAGGCGTGTCATCACATGTTGCTGAGGATGGCGTCGCGCACGGCGTTCATTTCCGCCTCCACGGTCACCACCTTGGTGTCGGCACTCTGGGCAATGGCGGTGTCCGGGTCCTTCAGGCCATGGCCGGTCAGGGTGCATACGACGGTGCTGCCGGCCGGAATGCGGCCCTTCTTGATGTCCCGCAGCGCGCCGGCAACGGAGGTGGCGGACGCAGGCTCGCAGAAGACGCCTTCCGCCTGCGCCAGCAGTTTCTGCGCCGCCAGAATCTCCTCGTCGGAACAGGCATCGAACCAGCCGCCGGAAGCCTCCTGCAGCTTCCAGGCCAGATCCCAGCTCTGCGGGTGACCGATACGGATGGCAGTGGCGACCGTTTCCGGGTTGTCCACCATCTCGCCCTTGACGAAAGGCGCAGAGCCGGCAGCCTGATAACCCACCATCTTCGGACGGGTGCCTACGATGCCGTCGCGGTAGTATTCGTCGTAGCCCATCCAGTGGGCGGTGATATTGCCCGCATTGCCCACCGGCAGACAGTGGAAGTCGGGGGCACGGCCCAGCTCCTCGATGATCTCGAAGGCGGCTGTCTTCTGACCCTGCAGACGGTGCGGGTTGATGGAGTTGACGATGGTCACGGGAGCGTGGTCGGCCACTTCCTTGACCAGACGCATGCCGTCATCAAAGTTGCCCTTGATCTGGATGACCACCGCGCCGTGCATCAGCGCCTGCGCCAGCTTGCCCATGGCGATCTTGCCATCGGGAATGAGCACGAAGGCACGGATGCCGGCACGGGCGGCATAGGCCGCCGCTGCCGCAGAGGTATTGCCCGTAGAGGCGCAGATGATCGCCCGCGCGCCTTCTTCCACTGCCTTGGTGACCGCCATGGTCATGCCCCGGTCCTTGAAGGAGCCGGTGGGGTTGAGCCCTTCATACTTGACATACATGTCCACCTCGACCCCCAGCTGGCGCGGAATGTGGTTCAGGCGGATCAGCGGGGTGTTGCCCTCACCCAGACTGATGATGCGGGTGTCGTCGTGAACGGGCAGGCGGTCGCGGTACTTTTCGATCAGACCGGTGTAACGGGGACGGAAAGGCATGGTCGTGTCCTCTTCAGTTCAGTGTCTCGATGCGGATGCGCTGCACGCTGCCGTCAATGGCCTCCAGCGCTTCCAGACGGCGGATGGCCCGGTTCATGGCCGCCTCAGTCACCACGTCGGTGATCAGCACCACCAGCGCGTCACCGCTGCCGTCCTCACAGGGCTCCTGATGCATATGCTCGATGCTGATGCCCTCTTCCGCCAGCGCGGAGGAGAAGCGGGCCAGCACGCCCGGGGCATCCTTGGCCAGAAAGCGCAGATAGCAGGCGCACTCCACCTGCTCCATGTCCAGCACCGGCAGGTCGGCCATCTCCCGGAAGCCCAGCGCGGGCACCGTCTCGCCACAGGTCATGCCGCGGGCCACGTCAACCAGATCGGCCACCACGGCACTGGCGGTGGGACCGGCCCCGGCACCGGGGCCGTAGTAGAGTGTCGGCCCCACCTGATCACCATGGGTCATGACCGCGTTCATGACACCGGAAACACTGGCCAGCAGAACATCCTTGGGAATCAGCGTGGGATGCACCCGCAGGGAGACGCCGGCATCCGTCCGGCGGGCAATACCCAGATGCTTGATCTCATAGCCGAGCATGTCGGCGAAGCGCATGTCGTCAGCCGTGATGCGGCTGATACCCTCGGTATGCACCCGGTCAAAACGCAGCGGCATGCCGAAGGCCAGCGCGGCGAGAATGGTCAGCTTGTGGGCCGCGTCGATACCCTCCACGTCGAAGGTGGGGTCGGCCTCGGCATAGCCCAGCTCCTGCGCCCGGCGCAGCACGGCGGCGAAATCCGCGCCTGGCTGCTTCATTTCGGTGAGGATATAGTTGCCGGTGCCGTTGATGATACCGGCCACCCAGTCGATGCGGTTGGCGCTCAGCCCTTCCCGCAGCGCCTTGATGATGGGAATGCCGCCGGCCACAGCCGCCTCGTAGGCCACCTGCACGCCCTGTCGGGCGGCTGCGGAAAACACCTCGTCACCATGCTCCGCCAGCAGCGCCTTGTTGGCGGTGACCACATGCTTGCCGTTCTCAATCGCCCTGAGCACCAGCTCGCGGGCCAGACCGGTGCCGCCCATCAGCTCCACCACCACGTCCACATCGTCGGCCTCGACCACGCTGTGCGGATTGTCAGTCAGCGCAATGCCGCCAGTGTCCACGGTACGAGGCTTGTTCAGGTCACGCACGGCGATGCGCGTCACCTCGAAGCGGGCGTTGACCCGCTGGCGCAGCACTTCGGCATTGTCCTGCAGAATACGGAGCGTGCCGCCACCGACCGTGCCCAGCCCCAGCAGTCCCAGCTTAATGGTTGTCACTTTCACCTCCTGTCTGCAAGACGCCGTCCCGGCGGAACATGTCACGAATGCCACGGATGGCCTGACGGGTGCGGTGTTCATTCTCGATCAGACTGAAGCGCACATGGGTGTCCCCGTAATCGCCGAAGCCGATGCCGGGCGAGACGGCCACCTTGGCATCCTTGAGCAGCTTCTTGGAGAACTCCAGCGAGCCCATCTCGCGGTAGGGTTCCGGAATGGGCGCCCACACGAACATGGTCGCCTTCGGCGGGGTGACCTCCCAGCCGATGCCGTTGAGCCCGTTGCACAGCACGTCCCGGCGATGGCGGTACATGTCACGGATTTCAGCCACGCATTCCTGCGGCCCTTCCAGTGCGGTAATGGCGGCCACCTGAATCGGGGTGAACATGCCATAGTCCAGATAGGACTTCATGCGCTTGAGCGCATGCACCAGCGTAGGATTGCCCACCATGAAGCCGACACGCCAGCCGGGCATGTTGTAGCTCTTGGACAGGGTGTAGAACTCCACCGCAATGTCCTTGGCGCCCGGCACCTGGAGAATGGACGGCGCCTTGTAGCCGTCGAAGACGATATCGGCGTAGGCCAGATCGTGAATCACCCAGATACCGTGCTCTCTGGCGATGGCCACCACCTTCTCGAAGAAGTCCAGATCCACCGTATCCGTGGTCGGGTTGCTGGGGAAGTTGAGCAGCAGCGCCTTGGGCTTGGGCCAGGAATCACGGATGGCCTTTTCCAGCTCGGCGAAGAAGTCCACATCGGGCGTGATGGGCACGTGACGGATATCGGCGCCTGCAATGACAAACCCGTAGGGGTGAATCGGATAGGCAGGGTTGGGCACCAGCACCGTATCGCCCTGATCGACGATGGCCAGCGCCAGATGGGCCAGCCCCTCCTTGGAGCCGATGGTGACCACCGCCTCGGTTTCCGGATCCAGCTCCACGTCGAAGTTGCGCGCATACCAGTTGCAGATGGCCTGACGCAGACGGGGAATGCCCTGGGAGACGGAATAGCGGTAGACGCCGGAGCGCTGGGCCACTTCCACCAGCTTGTCCACGATATGCTTCGGCGTATCCTGATCGGGGTTGCCCATGCCGAAATCGATGATGTCCTCGCCACGGCGGCGAGCGGCCTGTTTCAGCTCACCTACGATGTTGAAAACGTAGGGCGGCAGGCGTTTGATGCGCTGAAACTCTTCCACTGAAGGTGCTTCCCTGGAGGCTTGTACCAAAAAGGCGAATAATACTCGAAAACGGGCCTGAATTCAGCGAAAATCCCGCACAGAAAGGAGGTAGCCGATGAAGTTCACCGAGCACAAGGACCCGTCCATAAATGTTGTCAGACGCATCGAGGACGACACCATCTGGGTCAATGACCAGCCGCTGGCCGGCAGCTTCTACATGACGCATCGGCACCTGCAGCCGCAGTGGGACATCCAGCATTTTGATCAGCTGACAGAAACGCACCTGGAGGCGCTTCTGGCGCTGGATCCGGAGCTGATTCTGCTGGGTACCGGCACGGAGCAGCATTTTCTGCCGCCCGCCCTGCAGGCGTTCGTGCTCGGCCGTGGCGTCGGCATCGAGACCATGCGCAATGACGCGGCCTGCCGCACCTGGAACGTGCTCACCACCGAAGACCGTCCTGTTGTGCTGGCGGTCATCATGGACGGCAAAGCCGACTGACGGTATCTACCGGTTCCGCTGCCAGCGTCCCCAGCGGCTGAACGGCACCACCCGCTTTCCGTGTCGCAGCTCGAAATAGAGTCCCGGCTCGCCCGTCTCCGGATTGACGCCACTTGTACCAACAGCGGCGCCCGACTCAAGGCGTTGTCCAGGCCTCACCTGCGGTTGAAGCAGATACCCATATACGCTCACATACCCTTCACGGTGACTGACCAGCACCACCCGCCCGTAGAAGGGCAGCGACCGCACCGCCTCAACCCTGCCGGGCGCCACGACGCGCACGGCCGTGCCGATATCGGCCGGATAGAAGACACCGCCTTCCACCGGGCGCGGCGTGCCTGACAGGGGTGCGCGCATGGCAAGGGGGCGCGCCCTGGTCTTTGCCGGCCCGGAGGCATGTTGCACCGGGCGACCTTTCAGTTTCAGCCAGCTGCCGGCACGGATCATGTAGGGCGGGTCGATGCCGTTGATGCGCGCGATGGTGCGCCAGGGCACACCACAGCGCTGGGCGATGGTGCTGAGCGAATCCCCCGGACGCACCCGCACCCGGTCGCCACAACCACCACCCGACCAGCCGGAACCGGAAGACGGCGTTGAACCGCAACCGCTCAGCCCGACTGCCAGCGCCAGAACAGCCAGCCCAGCAACAGTATGACGAACGCCCATCCAAGGCCCTCTACGCTTGCTCGAATTCTTTCCGCATGGCGCTCACCGCCCCAGCGCATCAGCAGCGCCACCAGCAGGAAGCGGGCGCCCCGCCCTACCACGGAGGCGATGAAAAAGGGCAGCAACGCCATGTGCATGGCCCCCGCCGTCAGGGTGAAAAGCTTGTAGGGAATGGGGGAAAAGCCGGCGGCAAAGACGATCCATACACCATAGACGTCAAAGAAGTGCTGCACCTGCGCCAGCCGCTCGCCATACCCCAGCGACTGCAACCAGGGCTGCAACACATCCCACAGACCGTAGCCGATGGCATAGCCCAGCAGACCGCCGAGTGCCGAGGCGACCGTGGCGATCAGGGCAAGGCGCAGCGCTTTCTGCGGCTGGCTGAGCGCCATGGGCATGAGCATCACATCCGGCGGTACGGGAAAGAATGACGCCTCGGCGAAGCTCAGCAGCGCCAAGTAGCGCGGCGCATGGGGATGACGGGACCAGGCGAGCGCCCTGTCGTAAAGAGGCGTAAACAGTTTCATGCGTCCTCCACGCCGGGCAGCATGGGCACGAAGCGCACCGGACCCAGATCATACTGCCGCAGCCGGTCACCATGCCGCTCGATGCCCACAAGTCGTTGCATTTCGGTGCCCACCGGCATGACAAGGCGCCCTCCGCCCCCCAACTGCTCGATCAGCGCAGGAGGAATCTGCGGTGGGCTGGCGGCGGAGAGAATGGCATCGAACGGGGCGGCCTCCGGCCAACCCCAGCTGCCGTCGCTGACCGCGTAGTGGATGTTGTCCAGACCCAACGCATCCAGCACCGCCCTCGCCCGCCGCTGCAAGGGCGCGATGCGCTCCACCGTCCACACCTCATCGGCCAGCTGCGCCAGAATGGCGGTCTGATAACCGGAACCGGTGCCTACCTCCAGCACCCGGCGCAACGGCCGCTCGCCCTCGGCGAGAAACTGGCTCATCAGACCGACGATGTAGGGCTGGGAGATGGTCTGGCCATGCCCGATGGGCAGCGCTACATTCTCATAGGCCCGCCCTGCCAGCGCATTGTCCAGAAACAGATGTCGCGGCGTGACCCGCAGCGCCTGCAGCACCTTCGGATGGCGGACGCCCTCCACCCACAGCTGGCGCACCAGCCGGTCACGGGCCCGCTGTGAGGTGAAGCCCACGCCCTGATGGGCGGCGAACGCCGGTGTCGGCCACTGCACCGGCGCGATACTGTCCAGATCTACAATGTCTGCGCCCATGACTCCATGCGCTCTTTCAGACGGTAGTGGGTCAGGTCGATCTGCAGCGGCGTGATGGACACATACCCTGCCGCTACGGCATGGAAGTCGGTGCCTTCGGCATCATCCGCCGCCCCACCGGCGGGACCGATCCAGTAGATGGGCAGTCCGCGCGGGTCCCGGTCACATACCACCGGCTCCGATTTGTGCCGACGCCCCAGACGGGTCACCCGAATGCCCCGGATCGCCTCAAGCGGCCTGTCCGGCACATTGACGTTGAGAATGGTGCTGGCCTCCAGCGCCAGATTATCCAGCCCATGCAGAATGCGCAGCGTCCAATGTGCTGCCGTGTCGAAATGGGTGTCACCCACCAGCGACACGGCCAGAGATGGCTTACCGAGAAAACGCCCCTCGGTGGCCGCCGCCACCGTGCCGGAATAGAGCACGTCATCACCCATGTTGGCGCCCGCATTGATGCCGGAGATGACCATATCGGCCTGAAAGTCGATGGCACCGTTGATGCCCAGATGCACGCAGTCGGTGGGTGTGCCGTTGACGCTGAAAACACCCGGCTCCACCTCATGGATCCGCAGCGGCTCGCTCAGGGTCAGCGCATTGCTGGCAGCGCTGCGATTGCGGTCAGGCGCCATGACCACCACCTGGCGGGCCCCCTGCCACTTCTTCAGGGCGGCCGCCAGCGTGCGGATACCCGGCGCAAGATAGCCATCGTCATTGGAGAGAAGGATGTTCACGTTGTCTTTGGACACCGGCTGTGATTAAGATGCGCCTATTCTATGACAAGGCCGGCATGCCATGACAGACAAAGCCCCACCGGAAGATGACGATCTCGCCCTGTTCCGTCAGGCCATGGCGGACGTGCGCCCGCTCAAGCGGCCGGCAAAGGTCGCGCCATCCCCTCCACGCCACCGCAGGCCACGTCCCATCAAACGCCCGCCTGAACCGGCCCCGCTGGAGACACCGCTGGGACTGGATGAAGCCGACACCGCCGACAGCTGGCATGTGCCCGGCCTGCGGCCGCAGGATCTGAGACGGCTCAAAAAGGGGGCCTGGCCCATCGAGGCCCGGTTGGATCTGCATGGCATGACGCTGGAGGAAGGCGAACAGGCACTGCGCACCTTTCTTGCCCAAGCGCATGACATGGGGTTGCGCCACCTGCTGGTAATCCATGGCAAAGGCTACAACTCCGCAGGCGGCCGGTCGGTACTCAAGACGATGGTGACCCGCCTGCTGCCCGCCATTCCCTTCGTAATCGCCTTCCACCGCGCCACCCCCAGGGATGGTGGCGGCGGCGCCACCTATGTACTGCTCAGGGCACGCTGAGCCCATCCATCGCATGGGTGCCGCCATCATGGAGCCTTGCCGCTGCCTCATCCACCACGCATGCTGGAGGACGGCCGCGTCAGGTGACACAGATGCCGTCAGTCATGGCCTTCTGCCAGATCTTCAGCCGGACCATGGCCGGTGGCAGGGTCGGATGACGGGGTCTCCCCCGTTTTTGCCGGGTCGGGGTTTTCCGCGCCACGAACGGATGCGGAGGAAGGCAGGACAATCAGCCTGATGAAGTGCTCATCGGCACGCAGCATGCCCAGCTCGCGTCTTGCGAGCGCTTCGACAGCTTCCGGAGAGCGTTTGAGCGCGTGAATCTTTTCCCGCAGACGACGGTTTTCCGCCCGCTGCTGCTCGACCTTCTGCTCGAGTTGCGCCACTTGCTCATGCAAATGGCGCAGCTCGACCAGTCCGCCTTCTGCCGACCACAATCGCACCTGCAGCAGCACGATCAGGATCAGCAGAATCAGGACGGACAGTCGAAAGGCGGTCATTTACTTGAGGTTGTAGAACGCCTCACGGCCCGGATAGGTGGCCGCATCGCCCAGCTGTTCGCTGATGCGCAGCAGCTGGTTGTATTTGGCTACCCGGTCGGTGCGGCTCATGGAGCCGGTCTTGATCTGCCCGGCGCCGGTGGCCACCGCCAGGTCGGCGATGGTGACATCCTCGGTCTCGCCGGAACGATGGGAGACGACCGCGGTGTAGCCGGCCTTCTTCGCCATGTCGATGGCTTCCAGCGTCTCTGTCAGGGTGCCGATCTGGTTGACCTTGATCAGAATGGAGTTGGCGATGCCCCGGTCGATGCCCTCCTTCAGAATGGCCGGGTTGGTGACGAACAGATCATCCCCCACCAGCTGGACCTTGCCGCCGAGCGCCTCTGTGAGCAGCTTCCAGCCATCCCAGTCGTCCTCGGCCAGCCCGTCTTCGATGGAGATGATCGGGTAGCGATTGACCCAGTCGGACAGGAAGTCCACCATCTCGGCGCTGGTCAGGCGCTTGTCCTCGGAGGCGAGATAATAGGTGCCGCTGTCCTTGTCCCACAGTTCGGAAGATGCGGCATCGATGGCAATCATCACCTGCTCGCCAGGGGTGTAGCCAGCCTTCTCCACCGCCTCAAGGATTACCTGAATGGCTTCCTCGTTGGATTTGAGGTCCGGCGCAAAACCGCCTTCATCCCCCACAGCGGTGTTATAGCCCTTGTCATGCAGCACCTTCTTGAGAGTGTGGAAGATCTCGGAACCGTAGCGGATCGCCTCCTCGATGGAGGGCGCTCCCACCGGCATGATCATGAATTCCTGAAAATCCACGCTGTTGTCCGCGTGCTCACCGCCATTGATGATGTTCATCATCGGCACTGGCATGCGGAAAGTGTCGGTCCTGAGGTATTCGAACAGCGCCTGTCCCTTGAAGGCTGCCGCCGCCTTGGCGGTGGCCATGGAGACGGCCAGAATGGCGTTGGCGCCCAGGCGACCCTTGTTGTCGGTACCATCCAGCTCAATCATGGCTCGGTCCACGGCGGCCTGATCCAGCGCATCCATGCCCCGCAGGCGCTCGGCAATCTCGCCATTGGCGTTGGCAACGGCCTTGCTTACACCCTTGCCCATAAAGCGGCCCTTGTCGCCGTCACGCAGCTCGATGGCCTCGCGCGCGCCGGTGGAGGCGCCGGAGGGCACCGCCGCGCGGCCCATGTGGCCGGATTCCAGAATGACGTCCGCCTCCACCGTGGGATTGCCGCGGGAGTCGATGATCTGCCTTGCCTTGATTGCCTTGATCTTGCTCATCTTTCAGTTGCTTCCTTGCTTTTCATTAATTCCGTTAACAGCTTAGCGCGCCAATGTGACAGCGCGGTTAAAGTCCCAGCAGGTCGTTTTCGATAAAACCTGCGGATTTGACCGTCTCATCAATAGCCTTGAGCGTTTCCAGCAGTGGACGCAGCCGGGCCAGTGGCCACATGTTGGGCCCGTCGGAGAGGGCGTTTTCCGGATCGGGGTGGGTTTCCATGAACACCCCGGCCACGCCGCTGGCCACCGCCGCCCGGGCCAGCACCGGCACGAATTCCCTCTGACCACCGGAACGTGTGCCCTGACCGCCCGGTTGCTGCACCGAATGAGTGGCGTCGAAGACCACCGGACAGCCAGTGCGGCGCATGATGGCCAGCCCGCGCATGTCGGAAATCAGCGTGTTGTAGCCAAAGCTGACCCCCCGCTCGCACACCATGATCTGGTCGTTGCCGGTCTCCCGGGCCTTGGCCACCACCTGATCCATGTCCCAGGGCGCCTGAAACTGCCCCTTCTTGATGTTGACCGGCCGACCCTGCCGGGCCACGCTCTGGATGAAGTCCGTCTGACGCACCAGAAAGGCGGGCGTCTGCAGCACATCCACCACCTCCGCCACCTCTTCCAGCGGGGTGTATTCATGCACGTCAGTCAGCACCGGCACACCGATCTCGTCCTTCACTTTCTGCAGAATGCGCAGCCCCTCTTCCATGCCTGGGCCACGGAAACTCTTGCTGGAGGAGCGGTTGGCCTTGTCATAGGAGGCCTTGAAGATGAAGGGGATGCCCAGCTCGGCGGTCATCTCCTTGAGCTGGCCGGCCACATCCAGCACCAGTTGCTCGGACTCGATCACGCACGGGCCGGCAATGAGAAAGAAGGGCCGATCGATGCCGACCTCGAAACCACACAACTGCATTCAGAACGCTCCTTTGCGCTGTTTGAGGGCCGCCTGCACAAACGCCTTGAACAGCGGGTGTCCACTGCGGGGGGTGGAGGTGAACTCGGGATGGAACTGACAGGCCACGAACCACGGGTGATCCGGCAGCTCGACGGTTTCCACTAGGTCGCCGTCCTCGCTGCGGCCGGAGATGATCAGACCCGCCTCTTCCAGCCGGGGCACGTAGAGGTCGTTGACCTCGTAGCGGTGGCGGTGGCGTTCCCGGATGGTATCCTGCCCGTAGATCTCGTGCATGCGCGTGCCCGGTCTGAGCGCGCAGTTCTGCCCGCCCAGACGCATGGTGCCGCCCAGATCGGAGTTCTCGTCACGGCGGATCAGATTGCCCTGCTCGTCCCGCCACTCGGTAATCAGCGCCACCACCGGATAGGGCGTATCCGGATTCAGTTCGGTGCTGTGTGCCCCCTCCATGCCGGCCACATGGCGGGCGAACTCCACCACTGCCATCTGCATGCCGAGACAGATGCCCAGATAGGGCACCCGGTTCTCACGGGCGTAGCGGATGGCGGCGATCTTGCCTTCCACGCCCCGCTCGCCAAAACCGCCGGGCACCAGAATGGCGTCCATGTCGGCCAGACAGTCGGTGCCCGTCTTTTCCAGCTCCTCGGAATCCAGATAGTGAATGTTGACCCGGGTACGGGTATGGATGCCAGCGTGGATCAACGCCTCGATGAGGGACTTGTAGGCCTCGGTCAGCTCCACATACTTGCCCACCATGGCGATGTCGACGGTCTCGGAGGGGTTGAGCTGAGCCTCCACTACACGATCCCAGTCGGACAGATCCGCCTCCGGCACGTCAAGGCGGAAATTCTCCACGATGATGCGGTCCAGCCCCTGGGCGTGCAGCATGCGCGGCACCTCGTAGATGGTGCGTGCGTCCAGCGCGTTGATGACCGCCCGCTCCTCCACATTGGTGAACAGGGCGATCTTGCGCCGCTCGCCCTCGCCCAGCGGGCGCTCGGAACGGCAGATGAGCACATCCGGCTGAATGCCGATGGATCTCAGCTCCTTGACCGAGTGCTGGGTCGGCTTGGTCTTCACCTCCCCCGCCACGGCGATGTAGGGCAGCAGCGTCAGATGGACGAAGGCCGCGCGCTGGCGCCCCTCCTCCACACCCATCTGGCGGATGGCTTCCAGAAACGGCAGGGACTCGATGTCCCCGACGGTGCCGCCCACCTCCACGATGGCGATGTCGCTGCCCTCAGCGGCGGAGCGGATGCGCCGCTTGATCTCGTCGGTGATATGGGGAATCACCTGAACGGTGCCGCCCAGATAGTCGCCACGACGTTCGCGGCGGATGACCCGCTCATACACCTGACCGGTGGAGAAGCTGTTTTCGCGGCTGAGCCAGCGCTCAATGAAACGTTCATAGTGGCCCAGATCCAGATCGGTTTCGGCGCCGTCGTCGGTGACGAACACCTCCCCATGCTGGAAGGGACTCATGGTGCCCGGGTCGACATTGATGTAGGGATCCATCTTGATCATGGTGACCGTCAGACCCCGGGCCTTGAGAAGCGTGCCCAGCGAGGCGGCGGCGATGCCTTTCCCCAATGAGGAAACCACACCACCGGTGACGAATATGTAATGGGTCATAAAAAGCGGGCTTTTGAGGAATTCAAGATGGGAGGCTATTTTAGCCGATGGCCCCCTGCTCGGCAATGAAAGCCACCGTCACCGCAGGCGCTTCGGGATGCAGCGCCCTGACGCCCACCACCGCAAGTGGCGTGCCGTCAAGCACCAGCACCGGCCAGCGTGGCCGATCCCATGGAGGTACACCGGCCTGCCGGAAGGCTTTCTTCAACGGCTTCAGGCCCAGCCCGGACTCGGCAAAAGGAACGAGTTGCGCTCCGTCCGGCACCGCACCCTGAAAACGGAACCATGGCAGCCGCGCCCGCTCCGCCCAGAGTATCGCCTGCCATGGCGGCACGACCCGAAGCGGCCAGATGAGCCGCTCCCGCCAGCGGGCCGCATGGGTCGATCCGATGCGCACGCGGGGCTGACGGTCGGAGGCCGCATGGATGAGCGCCTCCAGCGCCGCCAGATGATTGCGCGTCAGCACCACACCCTGTCGGGCGAACCAGCGGCGCAGCACCAGCCGGCGGCGCCGTGCTTCCAGCACCTGCAGTGCCGGAATGGACAGCCCGCCATCCACCTCCACATCTTCCAGACAGGCATCGGCCAGCTCATCAAGCAGCGCCTGTGCCTCCCGCATGGCCTCAGCCGTCTGACACAGCTTCTCAACCACGGCTGGCTGGCGTGCGGCCAGTCCGGGCAGAAGCTCATGTCGCACCCAGTTGCGCCGCAGTGAAGTGTCGGCATTGGACGGATCCTCGCACCACGCAAGGTCGTGGGCACGGGCGTAGGCTTCCAGTGCCGCCCGGTCGACCGACAGCAACGGTCGTCCGATCCATAACGGGGTCTCCCCCATTTTCAGGCGAGCCATCTCCGCCATGCCCGCCAGACCCTGCACGCTGGCCCCACGCAACAGGTTCAGCAACACGGTTTCGGCCTGATCATCCCGATGATGGGCGGTCAGCAGCCGCTCTTCCGCTGCCAGCCCGCTGGCCAGCGCCCGATAGCGGGCCTCGCGCGCGGCCGCTTCCAGCCCACGGCCAGTGACGGACACCTGCACCGGGTGAACCAGCAGCGGCACCTCCCAGGCTTGTGCAAGGAGCCGGCAGTGTTCCAGCCAGTCATCGGCCGCCCTCTGCAGACCGTGGTGCACATGGGCGGCCCGCAGCCGGAAACCGTACCGGTCCCGCAAACGGGCCATGGCATGAAGCAGTACAGTGGAATCCAGGCCGCCGCTGAAGGCGACCTGCCAGGCGGAAATATGGGAATGGGTATCGAGAAAGGTGGTCAGCGCCCGCAGCACGGGCGCATCACGATCAGGCCCGCTCTTCGAAGCGGCCATAGTCCATGTAGCGCTGGTAACGGCGCTGCACCAGCTCATTGGCCGACAGCGTGCCGAGAGTCTTCAGCTGGGAGACGATGGCCTCCTTGAGGTTTTTCGCCGCCATGTCGTAGTCCCGGTGAGCGCCCCCCATGGGCTCGGGCACGATGTTGTCCACCAAACCCAGCTCCTTGAGGCGGCGGGCCGTCAGCTGCAGCGCCTCGGCGGCCTCCGGCGCCTTGGCGGCATCCTTCCACAGAATGGAGGCACAGCCTTCCGGCGAGATGACCGAATAGATGCTGTACTCCATCATCTGAGTGACATCCCCCACACCGATGGCCAGCGCGCCGCCGGAGCCGCCCTCGCCGATGACATTGCAGACAATGGGCACCTTCAGCTCCGCCATCTCGATCAGGTTGCGGGCGATGGCCTCGCTCTGGCCGCGCTCCTCGGCGTCAATGCCCGGATAGGCCCCGGGCGTGTCGATCAGGGTGACGATGGGCAGCCTGAACCGCTCGGCCATCTTCATCAGCCGCAGCGCCTTGCGGTAGCCCTCCGGCCGCGGCATGCCGAAATTGCGAGCGATCTTCTCCTTGGTGTCCCGACCCTTTTCATGGCCGATGACCATCACCGCCTGCCCATCCAGCCAGCCGATGCCGCCAACGATGGCCCTGTCGTCGGCGAAGGCCCGGTCGCCGTGCAGTTCGCGGAAATCCTCGAAAATGCGCTCGATGTAGTCCAGTGCGTGGGGACGGTCCGGGTGACGCGCCAGCTGGGAAATCTGCCAATCGCTGAGGTTGGAGAAGACCTGTTCGGTGACGCTCTTGACCTTCTCCTCCAGCGTGGACACCTCCTTGACGATGTCAATGCCGGCGGTGTCCTTCAGGTGACGCAGTTCTTCGATCTTGGCTTCCAGCTCCGCAATGGGCTGCTCGAAATCGAGAAAATTCAAGGCTTCACTCCCCGTGTAAAATACGCAACCTCAGAATTTTATCACCGGAACATCAGCATGTTGAAAAAGTCACTCGCGGGCCTTGCCCTGCTGCCTCTCTCCCTGTTTGCAGCAGAGCCCGCCTCGCCGTGGTCACTCAAGGCTGAGGCCGGCCTGAGCTTCACCAGCGGCAACAGCAACACGGAAAACCTCTTCCTGTCTGGCAAGGGCGACTATGTCAGCGGTCTGAACGAAGCGACACTGGAAGCCAAGCTGGACCGCAAGAAAAGCGACAGCAACCTGGCCAAGGATTACCGCATGGGCAGCGCCTCGGCGCGTCATTTTTTCAACGTGGACCGGCATTTTTACGGCTACGGCAACCTGCTGTGGGAACAGGACACGCCGGCTGGCATGCTGACCAACGCCAACCTGACCGTCGGACCGGGCTGGCACTGGCTGCTGCCGCAGAACATGACACTGGACACCGAGCTGGGTGCCGGTTATCAGCACAGCGACTATCGGGACGGCACCAAGGACTTTGACGGCGTCGTCTGGCGGGCCTACGCCAGCCTGAACGCGCCAATCACCAAACGAATCACCTTTGGCGCCGACACGCTGTTTCTGGTGGATGAGGAGCGCACCCAGAACACCAGCCACCTCAGGCTGGAGACGGGACTGACCCGGCGCCTGACCTTCACCACCGAATATGAATACCGCTACAACAGCAATCCCGCCAGCGGCAAGAAGAAGGAGGACACCACCCTGCGGGCCGTCTTCGGCTACGCATTCTGACACCGCCCCGGGTGGGTTGCCCACAGACTGCGGTGCAACGGGCCGATCAACGCCTCGCCCATTGGCAGGTCGGCCCAAGCCTCTCCCGCCAGCCAGCGTTCGACCTGCACTACGGTCTCCCTGCCATAAAGCGCTGTTGCGGCCTGAGACAAAGGCGCCAGATCGCCCGTTTCCAGAGCCTGTGCCAGCAGCGTCCAGGCACCCGCCTGTTCCGGCCGGTCGGCAGCCAGATAGCGCGCCTCCTCCAGCAACGGCATCACCTCATCCCAGGCTTCCAGCGCCATGAGCGCGCGCAGGCGCAGATCCAGCATCTTCAGGCCCAGCCAGGGGCTGTCGGCCTCGAAGGCGACACCGATGACCGACCCCACCGACAGATGATCCGCCCATCCGTACGCATCCAGCAGCTCCAGCAGCGTCTCGTTCCAGTCGGCCTCGGTACGGAAGGCCTGCAGATGCCGGCGCAGCACACAACCGCCGTTCTGATTGTTTTCCAGCAGCTCATCCGGCGGAAAGACTTCCGACATACCCGGGGCGATCAGACGGCAGGCGTAAAAACCGTCCCGCTCATATACCGCCTCCCACACCGGCTGTTCCAGGCGCTCGAAACAATCGGCCAGATAGTCCCACTGGCGGGCGAAATCCGCATCCGCCGGCACCCCCCAGGGTGTGAAGTCGAAATCCGGCCGGTCACTGAAGAAATGCCAGTGAAACTGGCCTGATGCATCGATGAAATGCGCCTCCTGATTTTCCCAGCTGGCCGTCCAGTCGGCATCATCCGACGGAGGCTGATAGCCGTCCAGCTCGCCCAGTCTGCGCCCTTGAAACGCCTCGGTGAGTGTGCGCTCCAGCGCCACTTCGAAGATGGGGTGGGCGCCGAAGGAGACGAAGGCGCGCCCGCTGCCCTGCTGATAGAGAATGATGGCCACCACCGGAACGCCCAACCCCAGAGAAGCGTCCCGGATCGACAGCACAACGCCCTCTCTCTCCAGCGCTTCTCGTGCCGCCAGCACCCGCTCGCTGGCGGCGATGACCGCCTCCGGTACTTCCGGCAGACACAGGTTCTCCTCCAGAATGCGGCGCCGCGCCCAGCGCTCGAAGATCTCCGATGCGCCCTGAATGCGCGCCTCCAGATGGGTGCTTCCGGCACACAGGCCATTGCTGCCATAGAAGTTCATCAGCACGTTCCAGGGCACCTCGATGGGCTCATCGGCCCCCACCAGCGGCTGCAGCGGCAACACCCGCACCTGCTCACCGCAACAGGCCAGCGAGGGCAATAGCTGTGCCTCTGCAACCTCGTCCAGGCCCCACTGTGCGCGCAGCAGGGCCGGCAACGCTGCGACAGCCTCTGACGAAGACACCGTTTTCTCATCCGGCACGAAGGCATAACGCAACCGGTCACAGGGCAACGCCCAGTCGCCATAGAAATAGCCGGTCAGCAGCCGTTCGAGAAACTCACCGAATGCGCTGGCCAGGGCCGCCTCCCGGCTGATGCCCTTGCCGTTGGAAAACAGTAGCGGGCATTCGCATGCCCGCACATGCACCGACCAGATATGCGGCGCCGGGTTGAGCCACCCACACTCCTCCAGATGAAATCCGAGACGATCCAGAATCGCCTCCATGCGTTCGAGCGCCTCTTCCAGCGCCACGGCCTTGCCGGTGAGATAGTGTTTCATGAGTTAATGATCTTTTGATGCACAAAAAATAATAAACGTTAATCGATAGAATCGAAGTGAGGGCTACACAGGAGGGACCTGCCATGAGCATGCTGAAACCGCTGCTGCTGACCGGGCTGATCGGCACCGCCAGCGTCGCTGCCGCCGACCGGGCCGAAATGATCGAGGATGGTCGACTGCTGTTTGAAGAAGGCCGATGCATGGCCTGCCACCAGTACCGCCCCTTTGACCGGGGGAGCACCCGCCTCAAAGGTTTTCCCAGCCTGATGACCATGGTGGAAACCTGCAACACCAATCTGGGGCTGGGCTGGTTTCCCGATGAGGTGGAGGCGGTCAGCCACTATCTCAACCAGCGCTTCTACGGCTTCGAAGTCATCACCACCGCCAACGAGGCGGAGTGAGTCATCACTGCGGCAGGCGCGCGCCCAGCGCCCTGAGGCGCTGACGCACCGCCTGCATCACCTTGGGATCCACCCTGTCCATGCCGTCCTCATAGAGCTCGTCGAGCGCATCATGCCTGATCTTGTCCAGCGCCTCCAGCGTGAACAGCAGATAGGCTGACTTGCGGATCGCCTTCCAGTCGCGTTTTTTCGCGTAGAAATGCTTGCGCAAGCGGGCATCCTTTTTCAGCAGCGCCAGCGCCCTGTCCAGCAGAGGAATCAGACGGGGCACCACTTCATACGGCCAGTAGGGCGCCCCTTCGGGGGAATAGAAGGCACGCCGATGGGCGATGGCCAGATCAAACGCCGCCGTCATACCCTTCAGGCCCAGCTTCTGGGCCTCGTCACGCGCCTGTTCCAGCTTGTCCACATAGAGCACCGGTGCATCGGAGAGCCAGCGGGCGAAAGTGGTCCAGACATTGTTGCGGGAGATGGCGTACATGCGCCCCCTTGCGGCCGGCAGCAGCCTGTCTGCCGGCACGGCATAGTCAATATCCCGACGCAGCCGCCGGGTGTCGTCCCACGCCTCCCAGCCCTTGCCATAGGGGCTTTCGTTCTGAAGCGTGTCCTCAGGCGGCAGCGGCTCGCAGGAGAGGCCATAATCATGCCCTTCCACATAGTCGGTCACCGTGATGCGGTAGCGGCCATCCGGCAGACGCCCCTTGACGATGCCCAGAATGAAGGCATCGTGCTGAATGTCCGGCGACGGAAAGAACACCATCACCTGATCCCCCGGGCGGAACTGATTCTCACCCGCCCATGCTGCCGTGGACGCCATCCCGGCGGCCAGCACCGCCACCAGAAAATCACGCCTGTTCATGAGGGTCTCCCACTCGCTCGCCGTCTTTCTCCTGCGGCACTTCCACATCTACGGCCAGCACGTCACAGTGAGCGTGGTGCATGACACTGTCGGTGACCGACCCCACCAGACTTTCAAAAAACCCTTCGCCATGACGCCCCATGACGATGAGATCCGCTCCCACCTGATCGGCGTGCTCCACCAGATCCACCTTGGCCACGCCCACCAGCACCTCGCACTGATCCTCGCTGAGGCCAAAGCGCTTCGCCACATTGTGCAGCCGCCTGCGTGATGCTTCCATCAGCGCTTCGGTCAGGTTGACATCCCACATGCCCGGCAGCCCGGAGACCGCTACATCTTCCAGCACCGGATAGGTGGGCACCTCCACCACGTGCACCAGCTGCAGCCGGGCATCCAAGGCCTCGGCCAATGCGGTGGCACGGGACACCGCCTTCTCGCTGTGAGGTGAAAAGTCCACCGCCACCATGATGTTGCGATACAGGCCCATCTTCTTACCTCCCTGCGGGTTTGTCCGCTACTTTATCACGCAGATAGAGGGGCACGGGCACCACATCAGTCATCCGCCGCGCCTCATTCAGGCGCTCACTGGCCAGTGCCGCTAGCGCATCGGCTCTGGGCGGCACCTCGACAAGGCGGCATGCCTCAAACAGCCCGGCATGCTCACCGGGCTGCCCCACCACCGTCTGCACGCCATGGCCGGAAACCCACTCGAGCACCCGTTCCTGTGTGATCAGCGACGGGGCCTCCCCCATTTTTGCCGGCTCGCAGAAAACCGCGGCGTAAAGCTCCCCCATGCGCGCATCCAGAACGGCCATAAAAGGCCCTTTTTCGCCCATATCGACCGCCTGCCGGGCCAGCACCTCCAGTGTAGAGACAGCGATAACCGGCCGGTTCCAGCCCAGCGCCAGCCCCTGAGCCGTGGCGGCGGCAATGCGCAGGCCGGTAAAGGCGCCCGGGCCATGGGCGAACGCCAGCGCATCCAGCTGCCCGGGCGACACCTGCGCCTCAGCCAGTACCGCCTGCACCATGGGGAGAATGGAACGGGCGTGGGACTGGGGGGTGTCCGCTTCATGCATGAAGCAATCCCCATCTCGCCACAGGGCGACGGAGCAGTGTCGCGTGGAAGTGTCGAGGGCCAGCAGCATGCTCATGAGTCCCGCCTGTGATGAATGGGTTGGAACACCGGCAACGCGTAATTGCGGTAGATGGCCGCCAGACGCAGCGCAACGATGACCACCAGCGCCACGGCGCTGGGCACCGCCGCGCTGTCGAAAAGCGGACGCAACAGCAGCCACAGGCTGGCGCCAATGAAAGCGGCGGTCGCGTAAATCTCCTTGCGCAGAATCAGCGGCACCTCTCCCACCAGAATGTCGCGGATCATGCCCCCCACCACACCCGTCATGATGCCGGTCATGATGACGATGGGGTCGGCCAGCCCCAGGGCGTGACTCTTCTGCACACCGATGATGGTGAAGGCAGCCAGCCCCAGCGCATCCAGCACCAGCAACAGACGCATGGGGGCGGCAAAAAACCGCGCATAGACGAACATGACCAGCGCCGCGCTCACCACCAGATAGATGTAGATGGGCTGCTTCACCCAGAAGACCGGCACTCCGAGAATGAGATCCCGCAACGTGCCGCCACCGATGGCCGTCACCATGGCGATGACGATGGCGCCGAACAGATCCAGCTGCTTGCGGCTAGCCGCCAGCAGACCGGTGATGGCAAACACCACCGTGCCGATCAGGTCGAGCCAGTGAATCAGAAGGTCAATCAGCATGGCGGCTATTGTAGCCCAACCGCAGCCGACCGCCTTGCGCACAAACAAAAAAGCCCTCCACGAAGGGAGGGCGTGAACCATGACAAACTGTCCTCTTTCGGATCAGTGCTTGCCGGATTTCAGGCGATTGATACCCAGCATCTTCATCACATACTTCTGATAGACCGGCTCAGCATTGCCGGACTTCATGTTGCGGATGAAGTATTTCTCGAAGGCGATCTTGGCCAGATGCACCCATTTGCCTTTCTTGGCCCAGGTCAGGTTGCGCGGCGGGATCTGCGGCAGCGCCACGAAGGCCGCGCCGGTGTCACCCATATCCGCCAGACACACCGTATTCCAGGTGGCTTTCTCTGTGGGCTCCTGCCCTTTGAGCACATTTTCGATGTTGTGACAGATGGCGGTCACCATGCCCTCGATCATCAGGCCGGTCTTGGGCGTACCCACAGGCACCGGCGTGGCCTCCACGGGCGGAATGGCAATGCCCACGCCCAGCGCGTAGATGTTGGGCCATTTCGGGTTGCGGTTGTATTCGTCCACGACGACGAAACCGCGGGGATTGACCAGGCCTTCCAGCTTCTCGGTGTCCTGCAGCATCCTGGTGCCCTTGAAGGCCGGCAGCATCATGGCATACTTGAAGGGCAGTTCGTGCTCGTCGATCACCTCACCCTTGTGGTTGTGCTCTGCCACGTGCATCACGCCATCTTCGATCTTGGTCACCTTGGCGTTGCAGATCCAGCTGATGTGGCGCTCACGCAGAATGGACTCCAGCAGACCCTTGGAGTCGCCCACACCCCCCAGACCCAGATGTCCGATGTAGGGCTCGGAGGTGACGAAGGTCATGGGCACCTGGTCACGGATCTTGCGCTTACGCAGATCCGTTTCCATGATCATGGCAAACTCATAGGCCGGACCGAAGCAGGACGCGCCCTGCACCGCACCCACGATGATGGGACCGGGATCCTTGCAGAACTCCTCCCACTGCTCATAGGCTTCGGCCGCATGGGGCGTGGTACAGACGGAGACCGTGTTTCCGCCTTCGGACTTCGGCCCCAGACCTTCCACCTCCTCGAAAGCCAGATAGGGACCTGTAGCCAGAATCAGGAAATCGTAGTCCAGCTCGGAGCCGTCCGCCAGCACCAGCTTGTTCTCGTCCGGCTTCAGCTCGGTGGCGGTCTGGTGGATGAACTCGATGCCCTTGCGGGTCAGATAGGGTGCCAGCTTGAAGGAGATGTCCTCCGGCTTGCGCCAGCCCACGGCCACCCACGGGTTGGAGGGCACGAATGTGAACTCCTCAACGGCATTGACCACCTTGATGGTGTGCTCGCTGCCCAGATGCTTGCGGATGTCGTAGGCCATGGGCAGACCGCCGGTGCTGGACCCCACGATGACGATGGTTGCCATACTCGTTCCTCTTGTTTGCTTTGTTTGTACTCTCAAGCCCTCAGGGCTCTTAATGTCGCTGCTTATGATGCCAAACGGGGACATAAAAAAGAAATAGAAAAATTCTGGGGGTGATAAGCCCGCCTAATTTCAGACCATAATGTTATAAATTTTACTTATCCAAAATCATTCACCTTCACTAATCACACCTCGTTTTTCCACCCAGCTCAATGCCAGCGCCGGCAACCAGACCACCAGCAAGAACGTGGCCAGCACCATGGCAATATCCGTTACCACAACCGCCTGCCGGATGGCCGCATCGTCATGCCACAGCAGCACCGACAGCCCTGCCATCAGCAGCAGGCTGGTCATCCAGATGGTGCGACCCACGCTGCCGAGTGCAAAGCGCATGCGCAGCTCCACCGTATCGAACAGCTCGATCTGACGGGCGCGCGCATAGCGGGTAAAGAAATGGATGGCATCATCAATCACCAGCCCCAGCGGCACCAGCAGGGCCAGCGGACTCAATTGTGGCCACCAGGGCAGCACCAGTGCTGCCGCCACCATCACCACCAGCGCGTCCAGCGTCAGCGCCAGCAGTACCAGACGGCCGTCCCGCCACGCCATCCACAGCAGCACACCGGTGCCGGCCAGCATCAGCAGCACCGACAGCGCCAGCCGGGGCTGATGCCACAGCACCCA
>NZ_WFYD01000065.1 GCF_015490265.1 Sulfurivirga sp.
CGATCTGGTCGTAGGCCTTGGCTTCGCCACCGAACTTCTTGCCCTGAACGATGGTCAACGCTGCTGTCAGGGTGGTCTTGCCGTGGTCTACGTGCCCAATGGTGCCCACGTTTACGTGCGGCTTCGTGCGTTCAAACTTTTCCTTTGCCATATCAGAAAACCCCGTTTGTATAAACTTTTATAGCCGGCACTGTGGCCGGCTTATGCCAAGATGGAGCTCCCGACCAGGATCGAACTGGTGACCTCATCCTTACCATGGATGCGCTCTACCGACTGAGCTACGGGAGCGAAAACTCTTTTTAAATGGAGCGGGCGATGGGAATCGAACCCACGTCACCGGCTTGGAAGGCCGGGGTAATAGCCACTATACGACGCCCGCGGAATCTGGTGGAGGGTGGTGGATTCGAACCACCGAAGGCTGAGCCAGCAGATTTACAGTCTGCCCCCTTTGACCGCTCGGGAAACCCTCCGAAAGTGACGCGTATTTTAGTGACTGCCATCGGCATGTCAAGCATGGCGATGAAAATTTTATTCGGGGCGTCTAGCCGCCTGCCCACATGCTGCCCCGCCCTGTCACCAAGGTAAAATGCCGGACATGTTCTGCCATCGGGAGGCGTGATGATCAACCTGAGTTATGACCGAGAGCATGTGTGGCATCCCTACAGTTGTCTGCCGCCCCCGTCGCCC
Source organism: Sulfurivirga sp. (assembly GCF_015490265.1). GTDB lineage: Bacteria > Pseudomonadota > Gammaproteobacteria > Thiomicrospirales > Thiomicrospiraceae > Sulfurivirga. The sequence continues at coordinate 688 of NZ_WFYD01000065.1, forward strand.
CCTCTACCTGTGGCGGCGACTGAAGGACGGCACATCATTCTGGAAGATGGACGCCGACTCGTAGATGGCATGAGTTCCTGGTGGTGCGCCATCCACGGCTACAACCACCCGAAGCTGCTGGCTGCTGCGGCACGCCAGCTCAAGACCATGCCGCATGTCATGTTCGGGGGACTGACCCATGAACCGGCCATTGATCTGACTGAACAGCTGGTCACGCTGACGCCAGCACCTTTGAAGAAGGTGTTCTTTGCCGACTCCGGCTCCATCAGCGTAGAGGTGGCCATGAAGCTGGCGCTGCAGTACTGGATGGCACGCCGCCGACCGGCCAGGCACCGCTTTCTGACAGTGCGCAACGGCTATCATGGCGACACTTTCGGCGCCATGAGCGTGACCGATCCGGTCAATGGCATGCACCGCCTGTTTTCCGGCGTGCTGCCGAAGCATCTGTTCGCCCCGGCACCGTTGCCCGGCTTTGCCGAAGCTCGGGACGAACCTGCCGAGGATATCGCCGCACTGGCCCGTCTGCTGGACGCCCATCAGGAGGAGATTGCCGCCATCATCATCGAGCCTGTGGTGCAGGGCGCCGGCGGCATGCGTTTCTACCGGCCGGACTACCTGCGCCAGCTGCGCGCCCTGGCGGATGACTACAAGGTGCTGCTCATCTTTGACGAGATCGCCACCGGCTTCGGTCGCACCGGTAGACTGTTCGCCAGCGAATGGGCCGGGGTCAGTCCCGACATCATGACCGTGGGCAAGGCGCTTACCGGCGGCATGATGACGCTGGCGGCCACCCTGTGCACTGAGGAAGTGGCATTCACGATCTGCAGCAACCCGCCGCGGGCACTGATGCATGGGCCCACCTTCATGGCCAACCCCACTGCCTGTGCCGTGGCCAATGCCAGCATTCGCCTGCTGCTGGACAGTCCGTGGCAGCAACGGGTGCAGGCCATAGAATCACGCCTGCGTGACGGCCTGAAAGACCTGGCTGAACTGGATGGTGTGCGGGATGTGCGCGTGCTCGGCGCCATCGGCGTGGTGGAGCTGGAAGCGGAAGACCGCGCGCAGCGGGCACAGGATGCGGCCGTGGCTGCCGGCGTGTGGCTGCGTCCCTTCGGACGGCTGATCTACACCATGCCGGCTTACAACATCACCGAGGAAGAGCTGGCGCAGCTGATCGAAGGCATGCGCCGCGCCGTGGAGGCCGCCTGTGCTTAAACTTCTGAACCGCCTGCATCGCTGGCGCATCGCCCGCGAACTGCACCAGTTCCATATTCCTATTTCCCTGTGGCAGCAGGTGCGCGCCACGCCGTTGATCAGCCGCTTCAGCCGTGAGGAACAGCACCGCCTGCGCCTGCTGGCCAGCCGCCTGCTGGACGAGAAGGTGATCGTGGGGGCCGGCATGACGCTGACCCCCTTTCAGAAGGCCTGCATCGCCACAGAAGCCTGCGTCCCCATTCTCAATCTGCCGGACGATCTGGACTGGTATGACAACTGGATGCAACTGACCGTGCGCCCCACGCCATGGCGCATGCCGGCTGGCGGCGTGGAGACAGGGCCGCTGACGGAGCAACGCGACGTAACGCTTGCGGGCGTGACCAGCCTGCAGTGGCCGGTGGTCATCGACTGGCAGAGCGCCAGACCCCACAAGCTGGGCCATCACGCCCGGCAGGTGATCATCCACGAGCTGGCCCACAAGATTGATCTGCAGGTGGACGATGCCGCCAATGGTTTTCCGCCCCTGCATGAGGACATGGACGGCAAGGCCTGGCATGACGCTTTCCAGCATGCCTTCGACGACCTCAACCACTGTATCCGCCGCCCCCGTTGCCATCCGCACATCAACCCCTACGCCGCCACCAATCCGGGTGAGTTCTTTGCGGTGACTACGGAGTATTTCTTCGCCGCGCCCAAAACACTCAACTCGGCGTATCCCGCCGTCTATGAGCAGCTGAAGCAGTTCTACCGGCAGGACCCGCTGCGACGGTTCTGACGGGGTCTCCCCCATTTTTGCAGGACGGCCTGCCAGCCGCGGACTTGCGCAACGCGGGCATACCGTGAAAAAGCCTGCTGAACACAGGTTATCCGTCTTTTTGCCACCAGCCGGCCCGGGGCGTAAGGTATCACCGGCCCTTCCGCATGGGGTCTCCCCTGTTTTTACCAGCCGCCTGCGCAGCCACACCCCGACAAACCCGCTTCTAGCCCGTTTCAGGCCGCCATGACGGGGTCTCCCCCATTTTTGCAGGATGCCACTTCAGCGCGGCGGAAAATCCGACAAAAACCCCGGGATCAGGCGTCATCTGCGGGTGTTTCGGCGCCGCAGCAGGCCGGTTTGCCGCCGGCGGCGAAGAATTTGACGTATATGAACACGGCCAGCAGCATGACCACCGCGCCCAGCGCCGGCAGCATCCACAGCTCGGCGACAATCTGCCAGCCAGTGGCGTAGATGACATGTTCACTGCCGTTGAGCGCGGCCAGTCCCAGCTGGTCCAGCCGGTCGAACAGCAGCCACATGAGCGCGGCGATCACCAGCGCGAACAGGGCA
>NZ_WFYD01000066.1 GCF_015490265.1 Sulfurivirga sp.
CCGGCGAGCAGGGCATGCGGGACGCCCTGCAGACCTGCCGCTGGCTGGCCGACGAGCTGGGTATTGCGCCGGAGGCGGTCTTGCCCTTCTCCACCGGCGTCATCGGCGAGAACCTGCCCATGGAGCGCCTGCACGCCGGCCTGCCGGCGGCACTGGCCAACCTGCGGGTGGACGGCTGGGCTGAGGCCGCCCGCGCCATCATGACCACCGACACCGTGCCCAAGCTGGTCAGCCGCCGGGTGCGGGTGGGTGAGGCCGAGATCGTCATCACCGGCATGGCCAAGGGTTCCGGCATGATCCATCCCAACATGGCCACCATGCTCGCCTTCGTGGCCACCGACGCCCGTGTCAGCCAGCCGGTGCTCAGGCAGACGCTGCAGCGGGCGGTGGACGCCTCCTTCAACCGTATCACCGTGGATGGCGACACCTCCACCAATGACGCCTGCACCCTCACCGCCACCGGACGGGCCGACATGGCCGAGATCACCGATCTGGACACGCCTGCGGGTGCGGACTTCCTCACGGCGGTCACCGATGTGATGCGACAGCTGGCGCAGATGATCGTGCGCGATGGCGAAGGGGCCACCAAATTCGTCACCGTGCGGGTGGAAGAGGGGGCCACCGAAGAGGAGTGCCTGCTGGTGGCCTTCACCATCGCCCACTCGCCGCTGGTCAAGACGGCGCTGTTCGCCTCCGACCCCAACTGGGGGCGCATTCTCGCCGCCGTGGGGCGTGCGGGGCTGGCGGATCTGGACATCGACGCCGTGCGCATCTGGCTGGGGGATGTCTGTATCGTGCGTGACGGCGGGCGTGCGCCGGACTATACCGAAGAAGCCGGCCAGCGGGTGATGGACCGGGACGAGATCACCATCCGTGTCGCGCTGGGCCGGGGCAGCGCGGCGGAGACCGTCTGGACGACCGATCTCTCCTACGACTACGTGCGCATCAACGCCGAATACCGCACCTGAACACCCGTTGTGGCGGAAAGGCGCCGGCCTTCGCCACATTCCACCGTGTTTTTCCAGCTGCCGACCACGCGGGTGCGGCATCATGCCGCAAAAATGGGGGAGACCTCGTTACGGCCACCTTTTGTGCCGTTCCGGCAGGTTTTTCGGGCACGCCGCCGCGCGGTTGGAAATCGACCCGGTAAAAATGGGGGAGACCCCGTCTTCCCGCGCTTTTGGGGCTTTTTCCGGCATTTTTCCGCGCCGTGGCGGCGTGGTTTGAGATCGACCTTGCAAAAACGGGGGAGACCTCGTTGCCAGGCGGGTAAACAGCCTTTTCCGGTAAGAAAAAACGCTTTGACACCATGGTGAGCGGGAAAAATACGCGCTTTCTTCGCCGCGCCAGCGCGCCAGCCTGCAAAATGGAGGAGACCCCGTCTTCCGGGCTTTTCCCCGCTTTTTTCGGAGCGTGGCAGCGCGGCTGAAGATCGACTTGGTAAAAATGGGGGAGACCCCGTATGACGGCAGAGAACATGACGGTTGATGACAGTGTCCTCCATATCGTGCTGGGTGCCGTGCGCCGCGATGGTCGGGTGCTGCTGGAGCGGCGTCGGGATGACCAGCATCAGGGTGGGCTGTGGGCCTTTCCCGGCGGCAAGGTGGAGGCGGGCGAAACGCCTGAGGCGGCACTGAGCCGTGAACTGCGCGAGGAGACGGGGCTGGAGGTCAGCCGCTGGCGACCGCTGATCGCCTATCCGTGGGACTATGAGGACCGCCGGCTGCATCTGACGCTGCTGGAAACCGAGGTTTCTGAGGGATCGCCCGTTCCAAGGGAGGGACAGGCGCTGGAGTGGGTGCCTGTCGGGCAGCTCGCACGGCTGGCCATGCCGCCGGCCAACCGGGGCATGGTGCGGGCGCTCATGCTGCCGGAACGGCTGGCCATCACCGGCGCCTTCGACAGTCCGGAGCAGCTCTATGAGCGCGTGGTGGGGCTGCTCAATCAGGGGCACCGGCTCATCCAGTGGCGCGCGCCGTGGCTCTCCCGCGGCGAATATGTGCAGCACGCCCGCCAGCTGCTCAAGCTGTGTCATGATCATGGCGCCCGGCTGCTGCTCAACGGCGACCCGGCGCTGCTCAATGATGTGCCGGCGGCTGACGGGCTGCATCTGCCCAGCCGCTATCTGAACCATCTGACCGGGCGTTGGCTGCCGCCGGAAAAACTGCTGGGCTGTTCCGTGCATTCACAGGAGGAAATCGCTGCCGCCCTGCGGGGGATGCCGGACTATCTGGTGCTCTCGCCCATTCAGCCCACGGCCTCACACCCTGAGGCACCGCCCCTGGGCTGGGATCGGGCCGCCCGGCTGATCGAGCTGGTGCCGGTGCCGGTCTATGCGCTGGGCGGGCTGGACGGCGAGGCGGTGCCCTCGGCGCGGGAAAAGGGTTTTCAGGGGGTGGCGGCCATCTCCGCCTGGTGGAGCAGCGCCTGAAGCTGTTGGACGGTGCTCGGCCAGTCGCCGCTGTTGTCGATGATGTGGTCGGCCACCGCCCGACGGGCTTCGGGTGCAGCCTGTGCAGCCATGATGGCGTGGCAGGTGGCCTCGTCAAGGCCACGGGTTTCCACACAGCGCCGCAGGCGGGTGGCCTCATCACACTCCACCAGCCACACCTCGTCCACATAGTCCGGCCGCCCGCTTTCGGTCAGCAGGGGGATTTCTACGAATGCCAGTGGGGTGTCCAGATGTGTCAGTTCATCTCGGAGGCGTGCATGGATGAGCGGATGCAGCAGGGCTTCAAGTTGCTCGCGGGCCGCAGGGTCGTTGAACACGATCTGCCGCAGGCGGGGCCGGTCCAGCTGGCCATCCGCCGTCAGCACCGCCTCTCCGAAAGCGTCCACCACCCGTTTCAGCCCCTCGCTGTCCGGGGCGACCACCTCACGGGCCGCCCGGTCGGCGTCCAGCACCGGCCAGCCGATCTCCCGCAGCCAGTCGGCCACGCGGCTCTTGCCGGCGCACAGTCCGCCGGTCAGGGCGATGACGCGTCGGGCGGGCATGGGGGCAGCTCCGGAAGTTCGGTGGGGGTTTCGGCTCTGGGCGCACTGAAGTAGTAGCCCTGCATGGCTTCAACGCCCAGCTTGCGGGCGTTGCAGTACATCTGCTCCGTCTCGATGCCTTCGAAGACGATGGTGTAGCCAGCGGTGTGAATGGCATCGAGGGATTTTTTCATGACGAGGAATTCCTTGCTGTCCCCCGTCTTGAGCACTTCGGAGAAGCTGCGGTCGATCTTGACCGTGTCCGCTGGCAGGTGGGTCAGATAGCGCAGGGAGGAGTAGCCGCTGCCGAAGTCATCCAGGGCGATCTTGAAGCCGTGCCGGCGCAGTGTCTGCAGCTGTCTCACCAGTTGATCGAACTCTTCGATGAGCGCAGTTTCCAGAATCTCCAGCACGATGGTGTAGTGGCCCAGGAAGGGCAGCAGGGGGCGGGTGAGCCGGTCAAGATCGCCTGCCATGAGGGTCTGCACATTGAGGTTGATGCTCACCCCGGTGCCGGCGGGAATTTCCTCGCGGGCCAGCAGTTCGGCCGCCTTGCGGATGACCGTAGTGTCCAGTTGAGTGTGCAGGTGACGGCGGTCCACGACCTTGAACAGTTCGGCCGGGTTGAGAATGCGTTCGTCACGCTCCATGCGCACCAGCAGCTCGTAGTAGGCGATGGCGCCGTCCGCATTCACCACCGGCTGGCGGTAGAGCAAGAGGTGATCACCCCGCTCCACGCCGCGAATGATGTGCTCCACAAGTTCATGATCCAGCAGAATGGCATAGTCGTCCAGTCTGGAGGAGTAGAGGGTGAAGGGCAGGTTGTGCTCCTTGGACCAGCCGAGTGCCGCATTGGCCCGGCTGAGGGCGCAAGAGAAGTCGCAGTTGTCATCCAGCAGCGTGACGCCATAGACGGTGCGCAGCTGAATGTGCGGCAGATCGATCCGTTGCGGCACCTGTTCGGCCACCCGCCGGGACAGGTCATTGATCAGCGAGCGCAGTTCGGCTTCGTCTTTGGGGGCGTCCAGCAGCAGCACGAACTCGTCTCCCGAGAGACGGAAGGCGTGGAAGCCCTGGTGCGCACCCAGCTGTCTGAGCGTCTGGCCGATTTCCCTGAGCAGCTGGTCACCCCTGATTGGGCCATAGGTGTTGTTGAGGGCGCGGAAGTGGAGGATGTCCATGAGGATGAGCACACCCTCGCCCTTGCGTTTCTCCATGACGCGCTTGAGTGCCTCCCGATTGGGCAGCAGGGCGGTCAGGTCCGTCAGCGCCAGTTTGCGGAAGTGGGCTTCCGATTTCCTCAGCTTTTCGAGCATGCGCAGTTTGCGATTGTGGCTCAGGCTGAGCAGTCGGCCCAGGTGGCGCATTTCCCGCACCGGCATGGTGGCCAGCGCGTTCTGTTCCGCCTGTTCTTTCGAACGGTGCAGCTGCAGGAACTGCGCGGCGATCGTCTGCATGGGGGAAAAGAACAGCCGGTTGAACAGCCACAGGTTGAACAGGGAGATGCCGATGAGCAGGATGGCGAGGATGGCCATCATCCGTTGGCTGAGCTTGAGCAGTTCGGTAGCCACGGGGTCGGCTTCGACCCGCACTCTGACCAGTGAGGGCCATTTTTCGAAAGGATGCAGGCCATCTCTGATGATTCTGAGTCTGTCCAGCCGTATCAGGCGCAGGGTGTTGTAGAGCATCAGGGCGCGCACGAAGTCATAGGCTACGCCCACATGCCCGAGCAGCTGGCCGTTCGGCGAACGCACCGGCGCGAAGATCAGCGCGGTCAGTCTGTTTTCAACCGGATCGGCGCGCAGCCAGGTGGAAGCGTGAAGTTGGGCGCCTGTCAGTTGTTCGGGCAGCAGGCCCGGCTGCTGGTTGGCGAAGGCCCGCAATGGCCGCCCGTCCGGTGTGTACAGAATGATCTCCCGGGTGACCGGCAGCCAGTGGAGACTGGTGGGCAGGCTCTGTTTCAGCCAGAAAAGGTAATAGCTGGGATCGACAAACTGCTGCTGCAGCTCCTCCCAGTCAGCCAGCGCACGGGCATTGTTTTCCAGGATCTGCCGGGTATGGCTCATGGCGCTTTCAAGTTCCGCCTCGGCCTGCTCTTTCAATACGGTGCGGTGGTGCTCGTAGAGTTCATTGGTGTCCTTGAACCCCCACGCTATGACCCCGCCAATCAGCAGTGCGTTGATCAGCGCGATCAGCCCGATCCACCCCATGCTGGGGAGGGGGAAGAATTTACTGATGCTCTTTTTCCAGCTCATTCAGCAGCCTGTCCAGATGATCCTGCAGTTCGAATTCATGCTCGCCGTCAAAGAAATGGGAGGCGCCTTCTATGACGATTACCCGTGCGCCCTGCTGCCGATAGGCATCGAGCAGGTCACGTCCTGCCTTGGCATAGCGCCTGTCCGCGCCGCCCATGATGATTTCCACCGGCAGGCGTTGGCTGACGGATTTCAGCCATTGCAGGATATGGGCACGGTCAAGTGCTTCCACATAGCTCAGAAAGCTCTCCGGCGTGGCCAGATAGTTGCCGCGGCAGTAGAGAAAGTGCCACTTCTTCGGCAGCGGATTGCCTGACTTGAGCAGGCTGCGTGCCAGGCTGATCTCTTCCGAGCGGGTGCCCAGTCTGCCTCCGCTGAGGGGAAAGAGGCTGGTGAGAATCAGACCGTGCACGGGGGTCTGTGTGCGCGAAGCCGTCCAGGCCAGCAGCAGGGTGCTGCCGGAGGAATGACCCACCAGAATCACCTGTCGGTGACCCTGCTTTTTCAGCCAGTCGATCCAGTGATCCAGCTCCTGCAGATCGCCCTGCAGGGTGTGGCGGTGCAGGGATGTGCACTGCAGGGGCGCGCGGCGGTGGGTGTAGCAGTAGGAGAGGTTGGGGGCCAGCACCGTCAGGCCGCGTTCTTCAGCGGTCTCGCTCATGGCCCGAACGGTGGAGAATCGGTTGGTGGTCAGAAAGCCGTGGAGGATCAGCACCGCAGGGCGTCCGGTCTCCCCGGGGCGGTAGTCGGCGCTCAGCGTCAGCGGGTGGCCGTTGCGCTCCAGGGTCAGCGTGACGGTGCGGGCCGAGGCCGGCAGCAGCACGAGACACAGGACCAGGCCGGTCAGCCAGCCGGGCAGACATGCGCGCATGGAACCCTCCTCTTCATCTGTTTTTTTGTTTCAGGTTTTTATGTTTTTTTGATACCGCAGCCATTTTATGCATGGCTTCCGGCCCTCGGCAAGCGCGGTAAGCCCGTATCCGGCACCGGGCTGCCGTAAAATGCGCCCGATGAGAAACGGAGGAATGGTCCATGTGCGGAATCTGCGGGAGCGTCCACTGGGATGGTCGGGCAGCCGACGTTGCCCGCCTGCGGCCCATGCTGGAGGCGCTGGCCCGTCGCGGCCCCGATGACGAGGGCATCTGGCAGCAGCGGCAGGTGGCGCTGGGACATCGGCGCCTGGCGATCATCGATCTGTCGCCCGCCGGCCATCAGCCCATGGTGGACGGGGAGCTGACGCTGGCGTTCAACGGCTGCATCTACAACTGGCAGGCGCTGCGTGCGGAGCTGGAGGCGCTGGGGCATGTCTTCCGCTCCCACTCCGACACGGAGGTGATCCTCAAGGCCTTCCGTCAGTGGGGCATCGACTGTCTGAGCCGTCTGGACGGCATGTTCGCCTTCGCCCTGTGGGATGATCATCAGCAGCAGTTGTGGCTGGCCCGTGACCGTTTCGGCATCAAGCCGCTCTACTATGCGCCGGTCGAAGGCGGCCTGCTGTTCGCCTCCAATGTACAGGCACTGCTGGCCACCGGTGAAGTGGACACCGGGATTGACCCTGTCGGGCTGCACCATCAGCTGACCCTCCATGGCGTGGTGCCAGCGCCCCACACGATTCTCAAGGGCGTGCGCAAGCTGCCGCCGGCCCACTGGATGCTGATGCAGCCCAATGGCGAGCTGATCACGCGGCGCTGGTGGCAGTTGGACGCCCGCCGGCCCGATCCGCTGCCGGATGAGGCGGAATGGGTGGAGATCATCCGTGAGCATCTGCAACAGGCGGTGCGTGAGCGCATGCAGGCGGCCGACGTGCCGGTGGGTGTGCTGCTTTCGGGAGGCATCGACTCCAGTCTGATCGTCGGGCTGCTGGCCGAGGCGGGCGCGGAAGACCTGCGTACCTTCACCATCGGTTTCGAGGACGCGCCGGAGGAGAAGGGCAGCGAATTCGAATACGCCGACGCGGTGGCGCAGCATTTCGGCACCCGGCATGAGAAGTTCCTCATTCCCAACGAGGCGGCGCTGGCGCGTCTGCCGGAGGCGGTGCGCGCCATGAGCGAGCCCATGTTCGGGCAGGACGCCATCGGCTTCTATCTGCTGGCCGAGCAGGTGAGCCGCCATGTGAAGGTGGTGCAGACCGGACAGGGGGCGGACGAGGTCTTCGCCGGCTACTTCTGGTATCCGCTGATGCAGGCGGCCGAAGGCGAACCCATCGAGCGCTTCGCGCCCCACTATTTCGACCGCACACATGAGGAATGGCTTGAAACGGTCGCCGACCGCTACCACATTGAGGATGTCACCCGCGCGCTGGTGGAACAGGCGCTCGACATGCCCGGCGCGGACACCTTCATGGACCAGGTGCTGCGCTTTGATGTCACCACGCTGATCGTGGACGACCCGGTCAAGCGGGTGGACAACATGACCATGGCGTGGGGGCTGGAGGCGCGGGTGCCGTTTCTCGACTATCAGCTGGTGGAGAAGGCGTTCGAACTGCCGCCGGAGCTGAAGTTGCGCGATGGCGGCAAGTACATTCTCAAGCGCATCGCCCGCGGCCTGTTGCCGGACAAGGTGGTGGACCGGCCCAAGGTGGCCTTTCCCATGCCGGCGCTCAAATATGTGCGTGGGGAGTTCTACGCCTTCATGCGCGAGATTCTGACCTCGGAGCGGGCCCGTCAGCGCGGGCTGTTCAACCCGGCCTATGTGGAGAAGCTGCTGCGCGAGCCGGAGGCGGACTGGGCCTACACCGCCATTCAGGGCAGCAAGCTGTGGCAGCTGGCGCTGCTGGAGCTGTGGCTGCAGCAGGTGGTGGACGGCATTGCGTGGTAGGATTAGTCGTTAAAGGATTGCAGGTGCGATCCGCCTCCTCGCTCATGGGTTCCGCCGCCGGGTGGCTGTAAGGCTTAAGGCGGGCACGGCGCGTGTCTGACCACAGGGAGTTTGCGCCGTGCTGATCCGCCTCTGACGCCAACAGCCACCGGGGCGGCTCCACAAATCGCAGCGCGGGCGGATCGCCCCTCTGTTCACTTTGGCCAATATAAAGATGGAGGAACCAGAATGGATCAGGCACAGATTGAAAAGGAAACGCTGGAGAAGATCGACCAGATCGTCAAGAACAACCCGGTGGTCATCTTCATGAAGGGCACGCCGCAGATGCCTTCGTGCGGCTTCTCCGCCCGGGCGGCGCAGGCGCTGATCGACACCGGCGAGAAGTTCGGCTTCGTCAACGTGCTGGCGGACCCGGCGGTGTTCGAGTTCCTGCCCAAGTATCAGGACTGGCCCACCTTTCCGCAGATCTACATCGACGGCGAGCTGGTCGGGGGGTGCGACATCACCCTGGAGCTGGCCGAAAGCGGCGAGCTGAAGAAGATGATGGCCGAGGCCAATGCAAAGCATGCCGAGAAGGCGGGCGAGGAGGGCTGAGGCATGATGCGCCAGTGGGTCGCGGTCGGCACGGAAAGCGGCGCGGTCTGGCAGGTGCGTGACAGCGCGCCGCCTGCGCCCGCAGCGGGCGAACTTGTGGTGCGGGTGCACGCCGTATCCGTCAATCCGGTGGACACCAAGCTTTTCGCCGCCCTCAGACCGGGACAAGAGAAGGTGCTGGGCTTTGACGCCGCCGGCGTGGTGGAGGCGGTGGGTGAGGGCGTGACGGATTTTGCGCCCGGAGACGAAGTGTTCTACGCCGGCGATGTCACCCGAGACGGCAGCTTCGCCACCCATCAGCGGGTGGATGCCCGCCTTGTGGCTCGCAAGCCCGAAAGCCTCTCCTTCGCCGAGGCGGCGGCGCTGCCGCTGGTCAGCCTGACGGCGGCGGAGTCCCTGTTCGAGCACCTGGCGCTGCCGTTTCCCGCCGATGGGCGGCTGCTGGTGATCAATGGGGCCGGTGGCGTCGGCTCCATGGCCATTCAGCTGGGTCGGCTGGCTGGGGCCGAGGTGATGGCCACCGCCTCCCGTGAGGAGAGCGCCGCCTGGTGCCGGGCGCTGGGGGCGGATGAGGTCATTGGCCATGACGCCGTGGCTGGCATCGAAGCGGACTGGATTCTCAACGCCGCCCACAACCTGAACGACACGCTGGAAGCCATGGCGCAGGCGGTACGACCCTTCGGCCGGGTATGCGCGTTGGCCAGTGCGAAAGGCCCGGTGGACATCAATCTGTTCAAGGACAAGTCCGTCGGTTTCGAGTGGACCTTCATGTTCACCCGCGCCAAGCATGGCGTGGCGCCGGAGCGACAGGGGGCATGGCTGCGCCGCATCGCCCGCTGGGTGGACGGCGGGCAGCTGCGCGGCATCGCACGCACCGACTGGGGTGAACTGAGTCCGGAGACATTGGCCCGAGCCTTTGAGGAAGTCAGGTCGGGTCGCATGATCGGCAAGGGCGTGCTGACCCTGCCGCAGGAGCCTTGAGGATGCATGAACAGTTCCAACAGGTGCGGGCGCGCATCAGCGACGAGATGCTGGAAGCGGCCTTTGCCGCCTTCTATGACTATCTGACCGGATCGGAGCATTTTCGCGGCTACTTTACTTCGCAGGAGCAGATTGACCGACTGATTCAGGCGCAGAAGGAGAGCTTCAAGAAGGCGCTGACCCTGTCGGAAGAGGACTTCGCCCGTCACTACTACGACCTGGGGGTGCTGCATGTGCGCATCGGTGTGGCCTACGAGGATGTGCTGGCGGGGCTGACGGTCATCCGTGACAGGCTCAATGACTACCATGTCATGCCGCCGGAGTGGCTCTATGCATGGTTCGAGGAGATCGAGCGCCATCTGGCGCAGGGCTATTTCGACTGCCAGCTGCGGGAGTATGTGGACAGTGTGCGGCAACTGCATCACAGTCTCGATCTGCTCGTGCTGGAGGATGCTGAAAGCGACTATCTGACCCGGCCGCTGGACTGGTTCGAGGAGGTCGCCCACCGCTGGCTCAAGGGTGAGCGCAACTTGGGCAGCAAGGTCATTCAGTCCGCAGAGCAGTGCCCGCTGCACGGGCTGATCGAGACCATGCCCATGCGAGGCCCACAGCGGGCTGCCCTGCACCATCTGCACAGAGAACAGCACAGGGTGGCGCTGGGGCTGGATCACTTTCTGGCCGAAGGCAATGCCATGCTGGCCACCTTCATGCTCTCGCGCCTGTATGCCATCTCCATGGCCATGTTCAACCAGATGATGGCGGCGGAGGCCGAGGTGGTGGTGGAGCAGATGAAGCACGACCCGCTCACCGGTCTGCTGACCCGTCATGATCTGGAGCTGACCTTCACCCGGGTCAAGCGCGACTGCGTGCGCCTGCATCGGGGGCTGGGGGTGATCATGGCCGACATCGACCATTTCAAGCGTATCAATGACACCTTCGGCCATCCGGCTGGGGACGCGGTGCTCAAGGCGGTGGCGGCGGAGCTGCGCCGCCATCTGCGCGACCGGGATGTGGCCATCCGCTATGGGGGCGAGGAGTTTCTGCTGCTGATCAGCAGCATCGAGCGGGAGAACCTGTGCGAGGTGGCCGAGCGCATCCGCACCGGGGTGGAACGGCTCAAGATCGTCTTCGAGGGCGAGGTGATCGACCCGCGGATGAGCCTGGGCGTGCTCCATGTGCCGGTCGATGCCATCCGCGAGGCGCCGGAGGCGCTGGTCGGCCGGGCCGACGCGCTGCTGTATGAGGCCAAGCGCAACGGTCGCAACCGGGTCATGTGCGGGGTGTTCGGGTCCGATACGTCCGATGCGGATCAGGCGGAGGCGGGCCGCACCAGCGGGTGAGCGTTGACGATCTGGCAGAACAGCTCTGCGGTCTTGCGGGTGTCATAGAGGGCGCTGTGGGCCTGCTTCTGGTCCCATTCGATGCCGGCGGCCTTGACCGCCTTGGCCAGCACCGTTTCCCCATAGACCAGGCCCGCCAGGGTCACGGTGTCGAAGGTGCTGAAACGGTGGAAGGGGGACTTGACGCCGGCCCGTTCCGCCGCCGCCTGAACGAAGCTCAGGTCGAAAAAGGCGTTGTGCCCCACCAGAATGGCGCGGGTGCAGCCGGTCTCCTTCACTTCGTCCCGGATCGGTTCGAACAGGGTCTGCATCGCCTCCCGCTCGCTGACGGCGCCACGCAGCGGCGTGAACGGGTCTTCGATGCCGTTGAACTTGAGCGCTTCCGGATTGATGTCGGCACCCTCGAACGGCATTACCTCTACTTCGTATTCGTCCGCGACATGGAGCTGCCCCGCTTCATCCATGCGCAGAATGCAGGCGGCCACCTGCAGCAGCGCGCTCCGGTGAGGGTCGAAGCCGGCGGTCTCCACGTCCACCACCACCGGCAGAAAGCCGCGGAAGCGCTGATTGATGCGGGTGACGGGCTGACCGCTCACTGAACTGTCTCCTGATGCAGGGGTTTGAAATAGACGTGACTGCCGCGCTGACGGTTGTAGAGCGCCTGCCGCGGCGCCGGCAGCGCCTCCGGCCCCACCTCGCGGAAGCCCTGCTGCACGAACCAGTGCTGGGTCTGGGTGGTGAGCAGGTAGAGGGCGTCGAGCCGCAGACTGCGGGCGCGGGCCTCCAGCGCCTCCAGCAGCTCGGCGCCGATGCCCTGGTTGCGGTAGTCCGGATCCACTGCCAGGCAGGCGATCTCGCCGGCATGGTCGTCAATGGGGTAGAGGGCGGCGCTGCCGATGATGTGGCTGTCACGCACCACCACGAGGAAGTTGGCGATCTCGGCCTCCAGTTTTTCCCGCTCGCGCCGCACTAGCACACCGGCCTGCTCCAGCGGTTCGATCAGCGCCAGAATGCCGCCCACATCATCGATGGTGGCCTGACGGATTTCGTGATACCGGTCGGCGAAGATAAGGCTGCCCACTCCGTCGAGCGTGAACAGCTCCTTGAGCAGGGCGCCCTCGGCGAAGGCGTTCAGCAGGTGGATGCGGCGCACGTTGCCGCTGATCTCCGCCAGCCGCGGCAGCAGCCAGTGGCGGTGTTGCAGCTGTTGCAGGGTGCGCGCGTTGAGCTGGCGCGGCAGCTCGGGCAGGTCGGCCTCTGGCAGCAGCAGAATGAGCTTGTCAGCCTGCAGGGCGCTGGCCACGGCGCAGGCCTGCTCCAGCGCGTTGAGGTTGAACAGCTCGCCGGTGAAGGAAGGGGTGACCGCCGTCAGCAGCGGGATCTGCCCCTGCGCCAGCGCCGCTTCGATCGCCTCCACCTGCACCTTGCGCACCCGGCCGGTGTGCTGGTAGTCGATGCCCTGCAGCACGCCACGGGGCTGGGCGATGACCCAGTTGCCCAGCGCGATCACCGGCGGCAGGCTGCGGCCTTCCTGACTCTCCGTGCGGCAGGAGACCAGCGCCTGCAGCCGGCTGGCCAGCCGGCCGGTCTCCCCGGCCAGATGGGGGAGGGCGGAGGCGGGGGTGATGCGCTGCTGTCCGGAAAAGAGCACCGGTTCGCCGGCGGCCTCCAGCACCCGGTCGAACTGGTGGCGCAGGCCGGTGGCCAGAATCAGGCGCAGGCCGAGGCTGTGCAGCAGCATCAGATCCTGCAGGGTGCGGCGCAGCATGGCCTCGTCGTCGATCAGCTCGCTGGGCAGATAGACCACGCAGGTCCTGCCCCGGTGGCCGAGGATGTAGGGGGAGGCCTGACGCAGCGCCTGAATGAACGGGTCCTGATTCTGCATGGGTCCGGGCTTTGTGCGAAAATGAAACAATTATATATGGATTGTCTGAAAGGAGACCGTCATGCCCGAATATCGCTCGCGCACTTCCACCCACGGACGCAACATGGCCGGCGCCCGCGCCCTGTGGCGCGCCACCGGCGTGAAAGGCGAGGACTTCGGCAAGCCGATCATCGCGATTGCCAACTCCTTCACCCAGTTCGTGCCCGGCCATGTGCACCTGAAGGACATGGGCCAGCTGGTGGCGCGGGTGATTGAGGAAGCGGGCGGCATCGCCAAGGAGTTCAACACCATCGCGGTGGACGACGGCATTGCCATGGGGCATGACGGCATGCTCTACTCCCTGCCTTCGCGGGAGCTGATCGCCGACTCAGTGGAGTACATGGTCAACGCCCACTGCGCCGATGCGCTGGTGTGCATCTCCAACTGTGACAAGATCACTCCGGGCATGCTGCTGGCGGCCATGCGGCTCAACATTCCCACCATCTTCGTCTCCGGCGGGCCGATGGAATCCGGCAAGACGGTGCTGGGCGGGCAGGAGATCAAGCTGGATCTGGTGGACGCCATGGTGATGGCGGCGGATGACCACTGCACTGACGAGGCGGTGGAGCAGGTGGAGGAGAGCGCCTGCCCCACCTGCGGCTCCTGCTCCGGCATGTTCACCGCCAACTCCATGAACTGCCTGGTGGAGGCGCTGGGGCTGGGTCTGCCGGGCAACGGTTCCATGCTGGCCACCCATGCCGACCGCAGAAAGCTGTTCGAACAGGCGGGCCGGCGCATCGTGGAAATCACCCGTCGCTACTATGAGCAGGATGACGACTCGGTGCTGCCGCGCAGCATCGCCACCTTCGAGGCGTTCGAGAACGCCATGGCGCTGGATGTGGCCATGGGCGGCTCCACCAATACGGTGCTGCATCTGCTGGCGGTAGCGCAGGAGGCGGAGGTGGACTTCACCATGGCGGACATCGACCGCATTTCCCGCAAGGTGCCCAATCTGGTCAAGGTGGCGCCCAACTCCAAGATCTACCACATGGAAGACGTGCACCGCGCCGGCGGCATCATGCGCATTCTGGGCGAGCTGGACCGGGGCGGTCTGATCCATCGCGACTGCCACACAGTGCATGAACCCACCATCGGGGAGGCCATCGACAAGTGGGACATCCGCCGCAATCCGTCGCCGGAGGTGATCGAATGGTACAAGGCGGCGCCCTGCGGTGTGCGCACCACGGAGCCGTTCAGCTGCGACCGCCGCTGGGGCACACTGGACGACGACCCGGTCAACGGCTGCGTGCGCGATCTGGAACACGCCTACACCGAAGAAGGCGGTCTGGCGGTGCTCTACGGCAACATCGCACTGGACGGCTGCATCGTCAAGACCGCCGGCGTGGACGAGGAAATCTTCAAATTCACCGGCAAGGCGCGCATCTACGAGAGCCAGGAGGACGCGGTCAACGGCATTCTCGGCGGCGAGGTGCAGCCGGGCGAGGTGGTCATCATCCGCTATGAGGGCCCCAAGGGCGGCCCCGGCATGCAGGAGATGCTCTATCCCACCAGCTACCTCAAGTCCAAGGGGCTGGGCAAGGTGTGCGCGCTGCTGACCGACGGGCGTTTCTCCGGCGGCACCTCGGGGCTGTCCATCGGCCATGTGTCGCCGGAGGCGGCCGAAGGCGGCAACATCGGCCTGGTGGAGGACGGCGACATCATCGAGATCGACATTCCGGCACGCACCATTCATCTGAAGGTGTCCGACGAGGAGTTGGCCGAGCGCCGCCGCCGCATGGAAGCCAGGGGCAAGGCGGCGTGGAAGCCGGCCAAACCTCGGCCCCGTAAAGTGTCGGCAGCGCTGCGAGCCTACGCGGCCATGACCACCAGCGCGGCCTATGGGGCCGTGCGCAAGGTGGAACAGATCGAACACTGCGTGCAGCGGGAGGATGAGGCATGAACATCGACACCGGCCGTCAGCGCGGCTGCTACTTTCTGTTCGTGGACAATCTGACGCCGGAGGAGCAGCAGGCGCTGTTCGATCTGGCGGTGCAGCTGGCCGGCGCGGATGGCGAGTTCTCCGAGGAAGAGAAGCGCTATCTCAACGCCTACATGGCCCATTTCGGCATCGACATTGATTTCGAGCGGGCGGAAAAGCGCTCGCTGGAGGAACTGGCCGGGGTGTTCAAGTCGCAGGAGTCCCGGGTGATCGCCCTGCAGCAGCTCATCCGCCTGGCCTACAAGGACGGCCACTTCAGCGATGAGGAGCGGGACAAGGTGTTCGCGCTTGCGCAGACCATGGGCCTGAACGATCCGGACTTCCTCATGCGGCTGGAGCGCTGGGTGCGCCAGCTGTTCGACTGGTTCTGGGAAGGCGAGCAGCTGATCGAGGAGGCCGCCAGCCAGCACCGCGCCTGAGACGGGGCCTCCCCCGTTTTTGCAGGCTGCCGCACCGGCCGCGAGTGACATGTCCGCATCCTGCGGTCTGACAGCCTGATCCTCACCCATGACTGCCGCAGGATTGCCGTCCCGCCATGGGGTCTCCCCCATTTTTGCCATTTCGGTTTCTGGCCGCTCGGCGTTGCGCCTGAAAACCTGCCGCATATGAGCGGAAAACCCCGTTTCCACGGGGTCTCCCCTGATTTTGCCGAATGCCGCTGTGGTGCCACCGAGTTTCTCCCTGGCTTTCGGGCGCATGAGCCGCTTTTTCCCAGCGGGTGGGCGTTCTTTCTTTCCCTGTCGACACCTTTTCCGCCTGTTCGGCATCATGCCTGACGGCAATGGCGGCCATTTCGCCTCTCGTCTCGGTGGCAGGAAACTGTCGGCGATTGGGATGGTCGTCCGGTCAGCAATGGGGTCTCCCCCGATTTTGCGGGATCGATTTTCAGCCGCAGCCGCGGCGTAGGGAAAAACCTGTGCTTAGGAGGTGTTCCGGGTGGATTGAGGAGGTAATCAGGGTCAGGCGGGTATGGCGGCTACCCGCTGCCGGAAATGCCGCCGGCCCGGTGTGAGCCGGTAGGCAGATGGGACGGTCAGTGGGCGTTCTGCTGTGCCTTGATGCGGCGGATCAGCGCCTCCTTGGCCGCCTTCTGAATGCGCTTGATCATGTGATACAGGCCGTTGGCCCGGTTTGGGGAGAGGTGCTGCAGCAGGCCCATTTCCTTGAGGAAGTCCAGCGGCGCCTTGAGGATCTCCTCCGGCGTGCGGCCGTTGTAGACGGTCAGCAGCATGGCCACAAGACCGGAGACGATGGCCGCGTCGCTCATGCCCTGAAAGTAGAGGCGCCCGTCCTTTTCCTCCACATGGAGCCACACCTGCGACTGGCAGCCGTGGATGCGGTTTTCTTCCGTTCTGTATTCCTCAGGCATGGCCTGCAGCTGCTTGCCCATGTCGATCAGCAGCTTGTAGCGGTCCTTCCAGTTGTCATAGCGGCTGAAACGCTCGACCAGCTCGCGCTGAACGTCTTCGATACTCTTGTCCGGTGGGGTCAGTTCCATGGGGCCTCCTTGTGCGTGCGTGCCGCAGTGAGCGGGCATTTTAGCGCAAGCGGTAGCGGATCGGGATGGTGACCTCGATGGGCTGGTGCGGCAGCGCGGGTGGGAAAGGGTCGAAGCGGCTGCCCATTGCCTCTTCGATGATGGCACGGGCGGCTTCGTCCAGCACCTCGTGGCCGCTGCGCTGCCGCACGCTCAGCCGGTCGATGCGTCCGTCCGGATGGAGGGTGAAGTGGAGGGTGACCGTGCCCTGCATGCCCAGCCGACGGGCACGGTAGGGATAGGTGTCCTGAGCGAGTCGGGCGATGTGCTGACGCAGACGGTCCAGATAGCGCTGGCGTTCGCCCAGCCATGCGGGCGGGGTGGGCGGTGCCGCCGGCGCAGGCGCGGTCGCGGCGGGCGTTGGAGCGGGTGCTGCGCTGTGGGCGGATTGGGCCGGAGCGGGCCGGTCCGAGGCCGTCGGCTGTCGCCTGAGGGGGTTCCTCGGAGGTTCCGTGCTGGCAGTATGCCGGGAAGTCTGGGGCGCTGTGTTATGCCGGGGCGGAGCGGGTCTGGCCGGTTTTGCAGGCGCGGGTTTCGTGGGCATGGTCTTGCGCACAGGCGGCTTTGCCGGCGTTTTGCGGGGCTTGGCGGGCCGGGGTTTTGCTTTGGGGGGCTTTTGGAGCGTGCGTTTGGGTGGCGGTGTGGAACGGGTGGACTTTTCCACCGCATTTTTGTGGGGCCTGTTCGGTGCGGGCGCGGGCTTGTCAGCGGCCTTGGCAGGCGGCGCTGTTCGGGCTGGTGCTGACTTCCTGGCAGGTGTTCGGGGTACGGCCGGCGCCAGCTCGCTCAGCCGGATGGGTACGGCATGGCCGGCGGAGGCGGGCGCCTGTGCATGGCCCAGCCGGGCCGCCAGCCACAGCAGGGGCGGCAGTACCAGCAGCAGGGTAAGGGCAAAGGCCAGCAGGTGGCGCTTACGGCTGGACATGCTCGGTAAGGATGGTCAGTTGCGGTGTGGGATGCACCGCCTTGATGCGTTCGGCCACGGCGACGAAGTGTTCGAAACGGCAGCGGCGGTCTACCCGCAGGGTGACGGCACGGTGCTGCCGCAGCCGGGCGCTCAGCTGGGGAAGGGTGGCCGGCTGGCCGGCAATGTAAAGCTGACCCTGGGCGTCCAGTGCCACATCAAGCGCCTTCTCCGGCGGGTTGGCCTGCTGGGTGCTCTGGGTCTGGGGCAGTTCCAGTCCGAGGCGGTCCAGGGTGATGAAGGAGGCGGTGACCATGACCACCGCCAGCAACACCAGCATGACGTCGATCAGCGGAATGACGTTGATCTGGTCAAACTTGCGCATGGCGGGCCTGAACCTGCAGCTGGATGACTTCGGCGCGGCGCAGCAGGGCGTTGTAGAGCATCATGCTGGGAATGGCCACCAGAATGCCGCCGGCGGTGGCCTTGAGCGCCATGGCCAGCCCCAGCATGATGGCCTGGGTGGACAGGTTGCCGGCCTGGCCCACCTGCCAGAAGGTGAGCATGATCGCCAGCACGGTGCCGAGCAGGCCCACATAGGGCGCATTGGCGCCGATGCTGGCGATGAGCGTCAGGTTGCGGGTGGTCTCGATGCGGGCCTCTTCCACGCTGAAGAAGCGTTCCGGCCGGGCCTTGCGGAAATAGAGCCAGCGCTCGATGGCCAGCCAGACGACCACGAAGAACATGGCCCCTAGCAGAGAGAAGATGATCGGGTCCAGCCACTGTTGAAGCCAATGCATCATGGCAATTTTCTTCCCTTTGGCTATGATGAGCACATTATAGGAAAGGTTTTTGGTCAACCCTTGCGAGAGTATGGAGGCGTGATGATGAAACGGCGCGACTTTTTCAGGACGGTGATGGCGGCAGGCGCGGGCGCCAGCGTGCTCAACCCGCTGTTTGCCCTGGCGGAGGAACTGCAGGAGTTCAAGGCCCCCCCGATGCCGGATCAGCCGGTGACCAAGGTGACCGACCGCTGCTACTACATTCTGGCGAAAGACCCGGAACCCAATCCTGAGAACCACGGTTTCTTCAGCAATCCGGGCATCATCATCACCCAGAAGGGCGTGGTGGTGCTGGAGACCGGCAGTTCCGTGCAGATCGGCGAGATGGTGCTGCGTCAGATCCGCAAGCTGACAGACAAGCCGGTAGTGGCGGTGATCAACACCCACTACCATGGTGACCACTGGCTGGGCAACCACGCCTTCGTGCAGGCGTATCCCGACGTGCCCATCTACGGTCACCCGGCCATGATGCAGAAGATCAAGGACGGTGAGGGCAAGTTCTGGTTCGATTTTTTCCAGCGTCTGACCGACAATGCCATCACCGGCACGGTGATCACGCCGCCCAACCGCACGCTCAAGGGCGGTGAGACGCTGAACTTCGGTGATGTGACGCTGAAGATTCACCACTACCAGAACCCTGATTATGACAACAAGGTGCATACCGAGTCCGACCTGATGGTGGAAGTGGTGGAGGACAAGGTGATCTACAGTGGAGATGTGGCCATGCGCCGCATTGCCAATGCCTCCGACGGTTCCTTCCGCGGCACCATCGATGCCATGCAGCAGTGGATCAGGGCCTTTGACGGTCACACCATCATTCCGGGGCACGGCCCGCACGACGGCGTGGCCCTGTTCAAGGATCACCTGACCTTCTTCAAGACCATCTGGGATGATGTGGCCAAATACTATGAGGAGGGGCTGGCAGACTTCGAGATGAAGCCCAAGATCATGGAGGAGCCGTTCATGAAGAATGTGGCCAGCAAATGGCCGGGCTACAACAGCACGCTGGGCAAGTTCATTGCCGTGGCGGTGCAGGAGTACGAAAACGCCATGCTGTAAGTTCGCAACTGGCGCTTTTCATGCAGAAAACCCGCCGTTCGGCGGGTTTTTTGTTTTCCGGTAAGGAATTTTTCAGGCGAGAAAGTCGAGAATGGCGTCCAGTCCGCGGTAATCCAGCGCCGCGTCTGCTTCGGCGCGGACGGCGGGTTTGGCGTGGTAGGCCACCGACAGGCCGGCCAGCTTCATCATTTCCAGATCGTTGGCGCCGTCGCCGACGGCGATGGCCTGTTTCGGTGTGATGCCCAGCGTGTCGCACAGCTCCAGCAGATACTGCGCCTTGGTCTGTGCGGTGACGATGTCGCCCTCCACCCGGCCGGTCAGCCGGTCGTCTTCAACCGCCAGCACATTGGCGCGGGCGTAGTCCAGCCCCAGCTCCTGCTTCAGGCGCTCGGTGAAGAAGGTGAAGCCGCCGGAGACCAGCGCGAAACGGATGCCGCGCGCCTTGAGTCCGGCGATGAGTTTCTCGGCACCCGGATTGAGCGTCAGCCGCTCCTCATAGACGCATTCCAGCTCATGGGTGGGCAGGCCTTCCAGCAGGGCGACCCGCTTTCTCAGCGAGCTTTCGAAATCCAGTTCGCCGCGCATGGCCGCTTCGGTAATGGCGGCCACCTGTGGTTTGATGCCCACCTTGTCGGCAATCTCGTCCACGCATTCGATGGCGATGAGGGTGGAATCCATGTCGGAGATCAGCAGGCGCACTTCGTTCGGGTCGAAGCCCGCCGGCACGGGGTTGATGTCCAGCTCAAGCTGCCGCCGGAGCGCTTCCAGTCTGTCCTGTTCGAGCGGCTGCGGTCGTTCGATGCGATAGTGCTCCGCCAGTTTGACCGGCTGGCCGATGCCGTGGGTGAGCTGGCGCACCTGCTCGTAACTGAGGGCGTTGCTGTGAACGATGTAGGTGGTCATCAATGGCTCTCCGTTGTGCAGGCGGTGATTCTAGTGCCGGCCAGTCGGTCATGCAAAGTCTGGCCGCCGAAAAAGACCCACAGCCAGCCCAGTCCCAGGGTGGCCAGCGACAGCAGCACGGCGGCGAAACGTCTGTTGTAGTGATACCAGTCCACCGGGCCGCCATCGGTGCGGCGCAGGCACAGGCCCCACGCCTTCTCGCCCAGGGTGGGATGGCCCTGCACGTGGAACCAGGCAAAGAAGGCATAGGCGATTGCCAGCAGGTAGAGCTGCCAGGCCAGTTCGCTCATCGGCTGCTGCTCGAAGCCGGGTCCCATCACCAGCGTCCAGGGAATGCCGGCGACAAACAGCACCGCCAGCAGTGTCAGGGCGTCATAAAAAGCCGCAGCGAGAATGCGAAAAGGACTTGAATCGGATCGGTTCATGGGGGCGATTATAATGGTCGGATTCACAAAGGTGTGGAGGGACGACCATGAATCTGCCTGGTGGGGTGCTGCCGTCGAGCTGGATCATCGGTAGCTTCGCGCTGGCGCTGCTGGTGCTGTTTCAGGCCGTGCGGACGGCGCCGTGGCACAAGGTCAAGGGCGACAGTCACGCCCAGCATGTATTCTTCGGGGTCACCCTGGCCGTGGCGCTGCTGTGGTATGGCAGCGCCTCCATCGGAGACGGGCTGACCTTTCACTTTCTGATGATGACCACGGTGACGCTGCTGTTCGGCTGGCAGTTCGCCGTGCTGTCTGCGCTGCTGGCGCTGGTGGTGCTCAGCGCCTTCGGCCAGACCGGCTGGGATGCCATTGCGCTGAACTGGCTGCTGATGGGGGTGGTGCCGGCGCTGATCACCTGGTGGATCCTGCTGGCCGCCTATCGCTGGCTGCCGCACCATTTCTTCGTCTATGTGTTTCTCAACGCCTTTCTGGCCGGTGGCATCGGTACCTTCGTGGCACTGGTCCTGACCGGCCTTGCGCTCATGGGCGCGGAGGTGCAGACGGTTGAGAAGGTCAATCACAGCTTCATGCCCTACATTCCGCTGCTGGCGGCGCCGGAAGCCTTTCTCAACGGTTTCGTGATGGCGTTTCTGGTGATGTTCAAGCCGGAGTGGATCAGCACCTTTACCGATGAACACTATCTGAAGGGCAAGTAGGGCACTGGCAGGGTGTAATCTGGCTCAGAACAGTCTGTCATACCTCTGGACGATGAGGGGCATGACAAAAAAAGCCGGCATATGCCGGCTTTTTCGTGAAACCTCATGGGAGGATTACTTTTCCCACATGGGTTTTTCGTCAGCGTAGCGCTTGATCTGATCCACTTCGGCGTTGGCCACCTTCAGCGCCAGCTTGGCGTACTTCATGGCTGCCGCCTCATCACCCTTCTTCTTGGCGGCTTCGGCCTTGGCCAGGTAGTGATCCACGTAGGCCTTCTTCATCTTCTTCTGCTTCCACACGTTCTTCATCTTCTTGGCTTCGGCGTGGGCAGCCTTGGCGGCAGCGGTGATTTCCGCGTAGGTGGTGGGCTGAGACTTGGTGCCCATGCCGGAACAGGCCCCGAGGGACAGGGTGGCGGCAACGGTGGCGGTGATCAGCAGTTTTTTCATTCCAATCCTCCTGAATTCAGAGCTTTGCTTTGTAGTCCGGTTATGACCGGTTGGCAATACACTATAAAGTTTACCGGTCCCGTGTCAATCCTTATAATGAGCGCCAGAATCAAAAAAAGCCTCCGGTTCGAAGCCGCACCCTGTCATCTTCAGTGTAAGTTGTTGATTTTCAAGTTGGTGTCCCGTCTGAATCGCTCAGACAGCGCTTCGATACAAAAAACTGATTGAGGCATAAAATCAACGCTACAGGATCCGTTATGCTGCGAATCATCGAAGAAGCCTACACCTTTGACGACGTACTGCTGGTGCCCGCCCATTCCACGGTGCTGCCGGCAGACGTGGATCTGTCCACCAAGCTGACCCGCAACATCCGTCTCAACCTGCCGTTCGTCTCCGCCGCCATGGATACGGTGACCGAATCGCGTCTGGCCATCGCCATCGCGCAGGAGGGCGGCATTGGCATCATTCACAAGAACATGAGCGTGCAGGCGCAGGCCGACGAGGTGCGCCGGGTCAAGAAATATGAGCACGGCGTGGTGACTGATCCCATTACCGTGGAGGCGGACGCCACCATTGAGCAGGTGCTCAATCTGACCCGTCAGCACAACATCTCCAGCGTGCCGGTGATGAAGGGCGGTCGGCTGTTCGGCCTGGTGACCAGCCGGGATCTGCGTTTCGTCAAGGATGTGACCGCGCCCATCACCACGGTGATGACCCCGCAGGAGCGGCTGGTGACCGTACAGGAGGGGGCCTCCGAAGGCCGCATCCGCAAGCTGATGCACGAGAACCGTATCGAGCGGGTGCTGGTGGTGGACGATGACTTCAATCTCAAGGGCATGATCACCCTGACCGACATGCTCAAGGAGAGCGAGCATCCCAACGCGGCCAAGGACGCGGCGGGCCGCCTGCTGGTGGGTGCTGCGGTGGGCACCGGCGCCGGCACCGAGGAGCGGGTCGAGGCGCTGGTGGACGCTGGCGTGGACGTGATCGTGGTGGATACCGCCCACGGCCATTCTCAGGGCGTGCTGGACCGGGTGGCCTGGGTCAAGGCGCACTTTCCGGAAGTGGATGTCATCGGTGGCAATATCGCCACGGCCGAGGCGGCGCTGGATCTGGTCAAGGCCGGTGCGGATGCGGTCAAGGTGGGCATCGGCCCCGGCTCCATCTGCACCACTCGCATCGTCGCCGGTGTGGGCGTGCCGCAGCTGACGGCCATCGCCAATGTGGCCGAGGCACTCAAGGACACCGATGTGCCGTTGATCGCCGATGGCGGCATCCGCTATTCCGGCGACATCGCCAAGGCGATCGCCGCCGGCGGCTACGCGGTGATGCTGGGCAGCATGTTCGCCGGCACCGAGGAGGCACCGGGCGAAGTGGAATACTATCAGGGGCGCGCCTACAAGTCCTACCGCGGCATGGGTTCGCTGGGGGCCATGGCGCAGAAGCAGGGGTCCTCCGATCGCTATTTCCAGAGCACCAACGCGGTGGACAAGCTGGTGCCGGAAGGCATTGAGGGCCGTGTGGACTACAAGGGCCCGATGGGCGCGATCGTGCACCAGTTGGCCGGTGGCCTGCGCGCCAGCATGGGCTATACCGGCTGCGCCAACATCGAGGAGATGCGCACCAAGCCGGTGTTCGTGCGCATCACCAATGCGGGCATCACCGAAAGCCACGTGCACGATGTCACCATCACCAAGGAAGCGCCCAACTACCGCATCTGAGCGGCGACGGGTTTCTGGCAACGAACAGGGGCGGCGCGCCCCTGTTTCCATTTGAGGGGCAGGCATGCAGGACATTCACAGCGACAAGATTCTCATTCTGGACTTCGGTTCCCAGTACACCCAGCTGATCGGGCGGCGCATCCGCGAGATTGGCGTCTATTGCGAAATCGTCCCCTGGGATGTGGGCGACGACTTTGTGCGTAACTATGGCGCCAAAGGCATCGTTCTTTCCGGCGGGCCGGAGAGCGCTACGGGCGAGGACGCGCCGCGGGCGCCGCAGGCGGTGTTCGAAGCCGGGGTGCCGGTGCTGGGCATCTGCTACGGCATGCAGACCATGGCCGAGCAGCTGGGCGGCAAGGTGATTCATGCCGACACCCATGAATACGGCTATGCGCAGGTGCGTGCCCATGGCCACACGCCGCTGCTGAAGGACATCGAGGATCATGTCACGCCGGAAGGCTACGGCATTCTGGATGTGTGGATGTCCCATGGCGACCGGGTGGCGGAGATGCCGCCGGGCTTCATCCTCATGGCCAGCAACGCGTCCTGCCCCATCGCCGGCATGGCCAATGTGGAGAAACACTGGTACGGCGTGCAGTTCCATCCGGAGGTGACCCACACCAAGCAGGGCGCGCGCATTCTGGAGCGTTTCGTGGTAGACATCTGCGGTTGCGAAAAGCTGTGGACCACGGAGAACATCATTGAGGACAGCATCCAGCGCATCCGTGAGCAGGTGGGCGAAGATGAAGTGCTGCTGGGACTTTCCGGCGGTGTGGATTCCTCCGTGGTGGCGGCGCTGTTGCACAAGGCCATCGGCGATCAGCTCACCTGCGTGTTCGTGGACCACGGTCTGCTGCGCTATCAGGAGGGCGATCAGGTGATGGCCATGTTCGCGCGCCACATGGGCATCCGCGTCATCCGCGTGGACGCGCAGGATCTCTTCTTCGGCCGTCTCAAGGGCGTGACCGATCCGGAGGAGAAGCGCAAGATCATCGGACGCACCTTCGTGGAGGTGTTCGATGAGGAGGCGGCCAAGCTGACCAATGTCAAATGGCTGGCCCAGGGCACCATCTATCCGGACGTGATCGAGTCCGCCGGCAGCAAGACCGGCAAGGCCAAGGTGATCAAGTCCCACCACAATGTGGGCGGTCTGCCGGAGGAGATGAACCTCAAGTTGCTGGAGCCGCTGCGCGAGCTGTTCAAGGACGAGGTGCGCAAGCTGGGCGTGGAGCTGGGCCTGCCTTATGAGATGGTCTATCGTCACCCCTTCCCGGGGCCGGGGCTGGGCGTGCGCATTCTTGGCGAGGTGAAGAAGGAATACGCCGACATCCTGCGTCTGGCCGACCACATCTTCATTGAAGAGCTGCGCGCCGCCGACCTGTATGACAAGACCTCCCAGGCGTTCGCTGTCTTTCTGCCCATCAAGTCGGTGGGCGTGGTGGGGGATGCCCGCCGTTACGACTATGTCATCGCACTGCGGGCGGTGGAGACGGTGGATTTCATGACCGCCCGCTGGGCCCATCTCCCCTATGAGTTCCTCGAGCGGGTCTCGTCGCGCATCATCAACGAAATCCCGCGCATCTCCCGCGTGGTGTACGACATCTCTAGCAAGCCGCCGGCCACCATCGAGTGGGAGTGAGTTTTGCGCGCGTCACCGTGCCCGATCGATCAGCCGGACACCTGTCCGGCTGATCTGTCTCCGGAGGAAGCGGACCGCTTCTGGATGGGCCAGGCGCTGGCCCTGGCCGACCACGCCGCCACGCAGGGCGAGGTGCCGGTGGGCGCGGTGGCAGTGCATGACGGCCGGCGCATCGGCTGCGGCTGGAACCAGGTCATCACATTGAACGACCCCAGTGCCCATGCGGAAGTGGTGGCGCTGCGCCGGGCGGCGCAGGCGCTGGGCAATTACCGGCTGGAAGGGGTCACCCTCTATGTGACGCTGGAACCCTGCCCCATGTGCGCCGGGGCGCTGGTGCACGCCCGGATTGAGCGGCTGGTGTTCGCCACCGCCGACCCCCGTGCCGGTAGCTGTGGCAGCCTGTTCAACCTGTGCCGCTCCCCCCTGCTCAACCATCGTATCGCCATCACTGCCGGCGTGGAGAACGAGGCGGCCAGAGAGCAGTTGCAGCGTTTCTTTCAGGCGCGGCGATGATTTCAGTATTTCATGTAATAATGAAATTCTTCGTCTTTATCACGCAATAAAAATAATCAGTTTGTCAGAATATTCTGGAACCTTGAAAATGTTGCCCGCCATTTAGGAAATTTCATCGCAAAGTTCAGGAGATTTGCAATGCTGAAAAAGATCTTTGCTGCGGGCATGGGGCTCATGCTGCTGGCCGGGCAGGTATGGGCCGAGGAGCTGAAACCCTTCGTGCTGAGCACGCTCAAGCCGGCCAGCGTCACCGCCGGTGTCGAGGCGGCCAAGAAGGCGCTCACCGGCGCCGGTTTCACCGTGGTGGGCGAATATGATCCCAAGGGGGAGACCCACATCATCGTGGTCACCAGTGACGCGCTCAAGCAGATCGCTGCTCAGAGCGACAACGGCGGCTTCGGCGCCATGGAGCGGGTGGCCGTGGTCAAGCACAAGGGCAATGTGGAGGTGAGCTACACCAATCCGGCCTACTGGTGGAACGCCTACCGCATGAAAGGGGATATCGCCCCGGTGGCCGCCGCCATGAAGAAGGCGCTGGGCGATGCCGGGCAGTACGGTGCCGAACCGGGGCTGTCCGCAGGTGATCTGCGTGACTACCACTACAAGTTCATGATGCCCTATTTCACCGATGTGGACGAACTGGAGGAGTATGACAGCCACCAGCAGGGCATCGACACCATCGAGAAGAGCCTGGCCAAGCGGGTGGAAGGTGTCAGCAAGGTCTACCGCATCGACATTCCGGGCACTGAGATGACCGTATGGGGTGTGGCCTTCACCCGCGAAGGCGCCAGTGACAAGCATGTGCTGGACAATCTGGATCAGGGCGCCCACTCCCACGCCGCGCACCTGCCCTATGAGATTCTGCTCAATGGCAAGAAGGCCGTGGCGCTCAATGGCAAGTTCCGCATCGCCATCAGCTGGCCACGCCTGCCCATGGGCACCTTCATGAACATCATGTCCACGCCGGACGACATTCTGAGCCAGCTGGAGGATGTGGCCGATCCGGACGCGGATTAACGGACATTTGTCTCCCATAAAAAACTTCTGGTTGTAAAAATGCCCGCTTGCGGGCATTTTTTATGCCGAGTTTTCTGAACAGAACAGGAGTCGAGGATGCTTAGGGGAATCAGAAGGATGGTGCTGGCAGCCGCTCTGTTGCTGGCAGGGATGGCCATGGCGGCCGAGGGCTTCAAACCGTTTGTGGCCAGCACGCTCAAGCCGGCCGATCTGGATCAGGGCGTGCAGCAGGTGCGCGAAGCGCTCAAGCAGGCCGGTCTGCAGGTGCTGGCGGCTTATGCGCCCAAAAAGAACACCCGCATCGTGGTCGTCACCCATCCCGCACTGCTCAAGGCTGCGGCACAGAGTGAACGAGGCGGTTTTGGCGCCGTGGAAAGGGTGGCATTGGTCAAGCGCAAGAAAAGTGGCATGCACGTGGGCTACACCAATCCCGACTACTGGTTTCACGTCATGCGTCTGAAAGGAGACATCGCGCCGGTGCGTGCGGCCATGGAGAAGGC
>NZ_WFYD01000067.1 GCF_015490265.1 Sulfurivirga sp.
TATCGACGAAGTTCTGCATGATCTCCCGGTCCACACGGCGACCGCGGGTCAGCTCTTTCAGTTTTTCATACGGTTCCGGAATACCATAGCGACGCATGACGGTCTGAATCGGTTCGGCCAGCACCTCCCAGTTCTCGTCCAGATCGGCCCGCAGGCGTTCTTCGTTGACCTCCAGCTTGCCCAGTCCCTTCATGGTGGCCTTGAGGGCGATGAGGGTGTGAGCCACGCCCACACCCAGATTGCGCAGCACGGTGGAATCGGTCAGATCCCGCTGCCAGCGGCTGATGGGCAGCTTCTGCGCCAGGTGGTCGAAGAGGGCGTTGGCCAATCCCAGGTTGCCTTCGGAGTTTTCGAAGTCGATAGGGTTGACCTTGTGGGGCATGGTGGAGGAGCCGATCTCGCCGGCCACCGTCTTCTGCTTAAAGAAGCCCAGCGAGATGTAGCCCCACACGTCCCGGTCGAAGTCGATCAGAATGGTGTTGTAGCGGATCAGGGTGTGGAAGAACTCGGCGATCCAGTCGTGCGGCTCGATCTGGATGGTGTAGGGGTTCCACGCCAGTCCCAGCGAGCGTACGAACTGCTCTGACAGCTCATACCAGTTGATGTCCGGATAGGCGGACAGGTGGGCGTTGTAGTTGCCGGTGGCCCCATTGATCTTGCCCATGATCTGCACGTCCCGCAGCTGCTTCGCCTGCCGAGCGAGACGGTATGCTACATTGGCGAACTCCTTGCCCACCGTGGTGGGGGAGGCGGGCTGGCCGTGGGTGCGGGAGAGCATGGGGATGTCGGCCATCGCCTCAGCCATGTCCGCGAGGGTGTCCACCAGGGTGTCCATCTGCGGCACCAGCACCTTTTCGCGCGCTTCCTTGAGCATCAGCGCATAGGAGAGATTGTTGATGTCCTCACTGGTGCAGGCGAAGTGGACGAACTCCTTGATGGCGTCCAGTTCGGCGTTGCCGCTCAGGTGCTCCTTGATGAAGTATTCCACCGCCTTGACGTCATGGTTGGTGGTGCGTTCGATCTCCTTGACCCGGGCGGCCATCTCTTCATTGAAGCCATCCACCAGCATGTTGAGGTGGTTGATGGCTTCGTTGGAAAGTTTCGGCACTTCGGGGATGCCGGGGTGGTTGGCCAGCAGTTTCAGCCAGGCCACTTCCACCTGCACCCGATATCTGATCAGGCCGTATTCGCTGAAGATTTCGCGCAGTTCGGCCGTCTGGCGGGCGTAACGACCGTCAACGGGCGAGATGGCGGTCAGAGAGGACAGTTCAAGGCTCATGGGGCTCCCCCTGGGTCGAATAATTTTGATCCGTGGTATTATAACCGGCTTAGGTTTCAACTACGGGGAGTCCATAGTCCATGTCATTTCTACAGCAATATCGTGCCCATGTGGAAGAGCGGGCCAGAGACGGCCTGCCGCCGCTGCCGCTGAATGCGGAGCAGACCGCGGCGCTGATCGAGCTGATCAAGAACCCGCCGGCAGGTGAGGAAGACTTTCTGATCGACCTGCTGGAAAACCGTGTGCCGCCGGGCGTGGACGAGGCCTCCTATGTCAAGGCCAGCTTCCTGGCCGATGTGGCCAAGGGCAATGTCAAGGTGGAGCTGATCTCGCCCGAGCGGGCCACTTTCCTGCTGGGTACCATGCTGGGCGGCTACAACGTGCAGCCGCTGATCGAGCTTCTGGATTCCGACAATGAAAAAGTGGCGGAAGAGGCGGTCAAGGCGCTGTCAAAAACCCTGCTGGTGTATGACGCCTACCATGATGTGAAGGAGAAGGCCGAGGCCGGCAACGCCCGGGCCCAACAGGTGATGGACAGCTGGGCCGAGGCAGAGTGGTTCAAGCAGAAGGAACCCCTGCCGGAGAAGATCACCGTCACCGTTTTCAAGGTGGATGGCGAGACCAACACCGATGATCTGTCCCCGGCCACCGCCGCCTGGTCCCGTCCGGACATTCCGCTGCACGCCAAGGAAATGCTCAAGGCCAAGATGCCCGATGTGGAGGAGCGCATCGCCGAGCTGAAGAAGAAGGGCCATCCGCTGGCGTTCGTGGGCGATGTGGTGGGTACCGGCTCCTCGCGCAAGTCCGCCATGAACTCCATCATGTGGCACTTCGGCAAGGACATTCCCTACGTGCCCAACAAGCGCCAGGGCGGCGTGGTGCTGGGCGGCAAGATCGCGCCCATCTTCTTCAACACCGCCGAGGACTCCGGCGCGCTGCCCATCGAGTGCGACGTCACCCGGATGAACATGGGCGATGTCATTCATATCTACCCCTATGAGGGCAAGATTGAGAATGAGGCCGGCGAGGTCATCAGCACTTTTGAACTCAAGCCGGTCACCATGCCGGACGAAGTGCGCGCCGGTGGCCGCATTCCGCTGATCATCGGCCGTGGCCTCACCGACAAGGCCCGCCGCGATCTGGGGTTGGATGTCTCCGATGTGTTCATCCGTCCGCAGGACACCTCCGGCTCCACCAAAGGCTATACGCTGGCGCAGAAGATCGTCGGCCGCGCCTGCGGTATCGAGGGGGTGCGTCCGGGCATGTACTGCGAGCCGCACATGACCACCGTCGGCTCTCAGGACACCACCGGCGCAATGACCCGGGACGAGCTGAAGGAGCTGGCCTGTCTCGGTTTCAGCGCCGATTTCGTATTGCAGTCCTTCTGCCACACCGCCGCCTATCCCAAGCCGGTGGACATCAAGCTGCAGCATGAGCTGCCGGATTTCATCATCAGCCGTGGCGGTGTCTCCCTGCGCCCTGGCGACGGGGTGATCCACTCATGGCTCAACCGCATGCTGCTGCCCGACACCGTGGGTACCGGCGGTGACTCCCACACCCGTTTCCCCATCGGCATTTCCTTCCCGGCCGGCTCCGGTCTGGTGGCCTTTGCCGCCACGCTGGGCGTGATGCCGCTGACTATGCCGGAATCCGTGCTGGTGCGCTTCAAGGGCGAGATGCAGCCGGGCATCACCCTGCGGGATCTGGTCAACGCCATCCCGTATGTGGCCATCCAGAAAGGCCTGCTGACGGTGGAGAAGAAGGGCAAGAAGAATGTCTTCAACGGTCGTGTGCTGGAGATCGAAGGTCTGGAGCACCTGACCGTGGAGCAGGCGTTCGAACTGTCCGATGCCTCCGCCGAGCGTTCCGCCAACGGCTGCACCGTCAAGCTGGGCAAGGAGCCGATCATCGAGTTCCTCAAGTCCAACATTGCGCTGATCGACTGGATGATCGAAAACGGTTATCAGGACGCGCGCACCCTGGCGCGTCGCCGTGACGCCATGAAGGCGTGGATCGAGAATCCGGAGCTGCTGGAGGCGGACAGGGACGCAGAATACGCCGAGGTGATCGAGATCGACCTGAACGAGATCACCGAACCGCTGTTGGCATGCCCCAACGATCCGGACGACATCAAGCCGTTGTCCGAAGTGGCCAACACCCATATCGACGAGGTGTTCATCGGCTCGTGCATGACCAACATCGGCCACTACCGCGCCGCGGGCAAAGTGCTGGAGAAGTTCAACGGTCAGTTGCCGGTGCGCCTGTGGATCGCGCCGCCCACCAAGATGGACGAGCACCAGCTGATCGAGGAGGGCTACTACGCCACCTTCGGCCGTGTGGGCGCGCGCACCGAGATGCCCGGCTGCTCCCTGTGCATGGGCAACCAGGCGCGGGTGGCCGACGGTGCTACGGTGATGTCCACATCAACCCGCAACTTCCCCAACCGCATGGGCAAGGACGCCAATGTGTTCCTTGGTTCGGCGGAGCTGTCCGCCATCACCGCCATTCTGGGCCGCCTGCCCACGGTGGAGGAGTACATGGAACACATGAAGGACATCAACGCCATGGCCGGCGAGATCTACCGCTATCTGCAGTTCGATCAGATGCCGGAATACAAGGTGTGCCAGCCCAAGTCCATTGACGAGATTCAGGTGGTCACCTACTCACAGGCGCATGCCTGCTGAGCCCGCCTGAATCCGGGTATGAAAAAGGCCGCACATCCGTGCGGCCTTTTTTGTTGCCTTGAAAATGATAGGGCAGAGCGCGGGTCGCCCTGCATGCCTGTACAGAAATCAGGCGTTGTCTTCCGCTTCCTCGCGGGCGTTTGCCAGCGCCTGTTCTTCCTGCTCCACCATGCGCTTGGCTTCCGCCAGCAGCTGGTTGAGTTGCTTGAACAGCTCCTGGCTGGCTTCTTCTGCCTGGCCCATGTGCTCAACCACGGCATCTGCGTTGTCGACGCAGTTGTTGTCATCAATGCAGCGCAGCGCGGCCAGCACATGCTCGTGCACCTTGCGGTGTGGCGGCTCGATGTTGCCATAGCTGGGCACGTGGCTCAGGTGTTTGCGGCCTTCGCCTTCGTCATACCACTTGCCGAGGCGGCAGCTGTGGTGATCGCCGAACTGCGCCTTGCGTTCGCCATCGAAGAGGGAGTGATAGGCATTGCCCTTGAACATGATGTGATCCAGCTTGGCGAGGTTGGCGAACATCTCGTAGGCGATCTCCTGGTTCTCGGTGCGGATATGCCGTGCGTTGTCGATCAGGCGGTTGAGCACCTGACGGAACTCGTTGAGCCGCTCAATGGTGGCGCTGGCATGCTCGGCATTCTCGCGCCCGCTGCGCACCATGATCTCGCTGGAGCGCTTCAGCTCCTCGATGTTGCGCTCCACTTCCTCGGCCGCCTGCTGGGTGCGGTTGGCCAGTGAGCGCACCTCGTCGGCCACCACGGCGAAGCCACGACCGTGCTCGCCGGCTCGAGCCGCCTCGATGGCGGCGTTGAGCGCCAGCAGGTTGGTCTGTTCGGAAATGTCCTTGATCAGCGTCATCACGTCGCTGATCTCGTTGACCGCCTTGTCCAGCTGCTCTGCCTGCTGTTCGCTGTGCTCGGCCTGGTGCTTCATCTTGTCCACCACGCTGATCACTTCGCGGGTGTTCTGACGCACCTGATCGATGACCTTACCGGTTTCGCTGTTGAGCTCGTTGACCTCGTTGATGGTCTCGATGTTGTTGGCCATGGAGCCCTGCACGTCCTTGGCGTTGTGGATCAGGCCATTGATGAGCAGGCCGGCCAGACGCACCAGCAGATTGCTCTTCTGCATGTTGCGCTCGGCTTCCGCCTTGGCTCGGCGAGCGGCTTCGGCTTCTTGCTGCGCCTCCTTGGCCAGACCTTCAACCCGTTCGATGAACTTGTTGAAGTTGGCCTGTGCGCGGCCGATCTCATCCCGGCTCTTGACGGCCAAGCGTCGGCCGAACTGGATCTCGCCGTTGGCCAGATCGGCGGCGGTGCGGTCAAGCTCGATCACCGGCTTGACGATGGCCACGCGGGCGATCAGCAGCACGAAAATGAGCGAGAGCACATCGGTGATGCCGAAGATGCCCAGCTGAGTCAGCAGGGCGTCTTCCGCATCCTGCACCAGTCCTTTGGCCTGTTCGACGGTTTCGGCGATCAGGATGACGCCCACCTCATTGCCGGCAAAATCCTTGAGTGGATAGGTGCGTGTGATGTACTGATCGGTTTCGAGGTGGGTACTGCCCGGCTTGAAGGTCTGCCTGAGGGTCTGAAGCAGGTCGGCCGGTGCCAGAGCAGGGTCGGAGGCCAGCACCATGCCGCCCACACGCGGGGCGCTCTGCAGCGCGGTGGCGACAGAGAGCAGCTCCGGCTTCATCAGCACCAGCATGTCATAGTGGTTGTGCTCCCGGGCGTATTTGATCAGGTTGTTGAAACTGGAGATGACCTCCACGGAGCCCAGATAATTACCGTCCAGATCCTTCACAGGCGCCAGGCCACGCAGCACCAGGCCCACCCGTCCGGTTTCAATACCCGCCAGCGGCTTCCCGGTGCGGCGGACCTGATTGATGGTGTGGCGGAAGCCTGAGAGATCATCCCCGTGTTTGCCCGGTTTCCATTGGCGCACGAAGCTGTGCACATTCGCCGTGTGCACATGCACCTTGAGGCCTTTCTGCTGGGAATACTGATTGAGCTCAGCCAGCACGCGGTTGAGTCCCTGCAGGGTCAGGTTGCGGTCATTCAGGCGCAGGCCTTCCACCACATAGCGGTTGTCCGCCAGCAGAATAGCCTGGGAGAGCAGCTGGTCCTTCTTGTTGCGCAGCTGCTCATCCACGAACTGCTCCATCAGCTTTTCGGATTTCTGCTCCGCTTGCTTGTCCAGCTGGTGCACGGCGTAGAAGTAGTGGGACAGAATGATGAGAAAGCCGATTACCAGCGAGGCCAGCAGCGGAATGTGCAGCTTGTTGGTAATGGACAGATTCTTGAACATGTTGACTCCCAGTCAGTTGAGTGTTCCGGGCGGATGCCCGCTTTTTCACGCAAACACAGCAGGAACCGTGCCATTTACTTGAGTTCCAGCGCGTGCAGCATGCTTCTGAATGCGGTCTGGCTGTCCATGTCTTCCAGCAGCTGCTGAATCAGCGGTTTGTCAGACTCAATCACATGGGTGTGTTTGAGCTTGAGCAGGTCTTCGGCCACATGACGGGTGTCGCCCAGTCCGTCGATCAGCCCCTTCTGCTTCGCTTCCCCGGCAAGCCACACCATGCCGGTATAGAGCATGGGGTCACGCTCATCCAGCTTGTCGCCACGGCCCTGTCGCACGGCATTGATAAAGTTTTCATGGGTCTTTTCAAGCACATGCTGGCGGAAATATTCCCGCCCCTCGCGGTCTTCCGGTCCGAAGGGGTTGATGAAGGCCTTGTGCTCGCCGGCATACATGGAACGGTTTTCGATGCCCAGCTTCTTCATCAGGCCGGTAAAGCCGAAGGTGTCCAGCCGCACGCCGATGGAGCCGACGATGGAGTTCTCGTTGGCGTAGATCTTGTCCGCCGCCACGGCCACGTAGTAGCAGCCGGAGGCGCACATGTCCTGCACCGTAACATAGACCGGCTTGCGGGTCTGCTTCTTGAGCCGCAGGATTTCGTCATGGATGAGCGCCGCCTGTACCGGTGAGCCACCGGGAGAGTTGGCTTCGATGATGATGGCCTTGGCCATCTTGTCGGAAAAGGCCTCGCGCAGCAGCGGCATCAGTTTGTTGGCGCTGGCTTCCGAATCGGGCATGATGGCGCCGTTGAGGCGGATGATTGCCGCGTAGGGCTGGCCGGCGGCCAGGGTCTCCAGTTTGTCCAGATCCCGCGCGTTCTTGATGGTCAGCGCGATGATGACGACCAGATAGAGCGTGATGATGATGTAGAGCAGGTTCTTCCAGCGCCGGCTGGCGCGGTCCTGTCTGAGCCATTTTTCCAGCGCATCCACCAGACGCTGTTCAGTGGTGGGTTCCATCTTCTTTCTCCTCTGACTGCATGAAAAAACGCGCCCTCAGGCGCGCTTTTTCAGTTCGGTGCTGATGGCGTGATCATTTGGAGGCGGTGATATTGTAGCCGCCGTCCACATAGGTGATCTCGCCGGTGATGCCGGAGGCCAGATCGGAGCAGAGGAAGGCGGCGGCGTTGCCCACTTCCTCGATGGTGACGTTGCGGCGCAGCGGTGTGGCCTTGGCAGCTTCCTCCAGCATGGAGCGGAAATCCTTGATGCCGGAGGCGGCCAGGGTGCGGATGGGACCGGCAGAGACGGCGTTGACACGGATGCCGTCCTGACCCAGATCGGCGGCCAGATAGCGCACGCAGGCTTCCAGTGAAGCCTTGGCCACGCCCATGACGTTGTAGTTGGGCACGGCACGCTCGGCGCCCAGATAGGAGACGGTGATCAGCGCGCCATTGCGGCCCTTCATCATCTCATAGCCGGCCTTGGCCAGAGCGACGAAGGAGTAGGCGCTCACGTCATGGGCGATCATGAAGCCCTCGCGGGTGGAGGCTTCGATGAAGCGGCCCTCCAGCTCGGAGCGGGGGGCGAAGGCCACGGAGTGGACGATGATGTCCAGACCGTCCGGCCAGTGCTTCTTCAGTTCGGTGAAAACGGCCTCGATCTCTTCGTCATTGCGCACGTTGAGCGGCAGCACGATGTCGGAGCCCAGCTCCTGGGCCACCTTGCGCACACGGCTTTCGAACTTGTCGGCAAAGTCGCTCTGATAGGTGAAGGCCAGCTCGGCGCCCTGTTCGCGCATCTGTCTGGCAATGCCATAGGCGATGGACTTGTTGTTGGCCACCCCGACGATCAGGGCGCGCTTGCCTGTGAGAAATCCCATGCTTGCTCCTCCGTGTTTCAGATGTGAATCATCGCATTATCCTATAATTGCCGGCATGTTGCGAGCTGTCGTCCTGCTGCTGGCGCTGCTGCTGAGCGCCTGTCAGGCTCCCTGGAACGATCCCTATCCCGCCGGCACCACCGGGAAGAACCTGCTGTTGCGCGCCTTTTCGGCGCCGCCGAAGCATCTGGACCCCGTGGTCTCCTACAGCGCCAACGAGTGGGGCATCATCAGCCAGATCTATGAACCGCCTTTGCAGTATGCCTACCTGAAACGGCCCTATGCGCTGGAACCGCTGACGCTCACCGGCATGCCGACAGTGCGCTGGCTGGATGAGGCGGGCAGGCCGACCACGCGCGAGCGGGCGGTGTTCAGTGAATATGTGCTCCATCTGCGCCATGACATCCGTTATCAGCCGCACCCGGCCTTTGTTGCCGGCAACCGGCACCTGCCGGCGGAAAAGATTGCCGCCCTTGAGACGCCCTATGACCTGCCGCAGCAGGCCAGCCGCTCTCTGTCGGCGCAGGACTATGTCTACGCCATCAAACGCATGGGGGTGCGCGCCTATCAGTCGCCGGTGCTGGATGTGCTGGCAGGACGCATCGTCGGCCTGAAGGCATACAGCAGCAAGGTGTCCCGGGATTATGAAAAATGGAAGAAAACCCATCCGGATGGCGGTTTCTTCGACCTGCGGCCCTACGCCATCGAAGGGGTGCGCGCGCCGGATGAGCACACGCTGATCATTCGCCTGAAGGGACGCTACCCGCAGTTTCTCTACTGGCTGAGCATGAACTTTTTCGCCCCCGTGCCGTGGGAGGTGGATGCCTTCTACAGCCAGCCGGGCATGAAGGAGAGGAACCTGACGCTGGACCAGTGGCCGGTGGGCACTGGACCCTACATGCTGGTGGAGAACAATCCCAACTTCCGCATGCGTCTGGTGCGCAACCCCAATTTTCATCGGGAACGCTATCCGTGCACGGCTTCTGCCGACGTGCCCCGGACGCTGCTGGCCGACTGCGGCAGGCCGCTGCCGCTGACCGACGGTGTGCTCTACACGCTGGAGAAGGAGAGCGTGCCCTACTGGAACAAGTTTCTGCAGGGGTACTATGACGCTTCCGGTGTGTCATCCGATGCCTTTGACCAGGCGGTGCAGCTCTCCTCCACGGGGGAAATCGGCCTGACGCCGGCCATGCGGGAGAAGGGGATCCGTTTTCTCGGCGGCGTGCAGCCGACCATCATGTACTTCGGCTTCAACATGCTGGATCCGGTTGTGGGCGGGCTGGATGAAAGACACCGCAAGCTCAGGCAGGCCATCAGCATCGCGGTCAACATGGAGGAGTACATTGCGCTGTTTCTCAATGGCCGCGGCGTGGCGGCGCAGGAGCCGATCCCGCCCGGCATCTTCGGTTACCAGCCGCCGCCGGCAGGCATCAACCCTTATGTGTATGAGCTGAAGGATGGCCAGCTCCGGCGCAGGCCGCTGGCGGTGGCAAAACGGCTGCTGGCCGAGGCGGGCTATCCGGATGGCGTCGATCCTAAGACCGGTCATCCGCTGAAGATCTACTTCGAGGCGGTGGGTGGCAGCCCGGACGACAAGGCGCGGCTGGACTGGTTGCGCA
>NZ_WFYD01000068.1 GCF_015490265.1 Sulfurivirga sp.
ACATCCCGGCGGTGGAGCTGGCCGCCGGGCTGGCGCAGAAGCTCCAGGGCGACACCCCCTTCTTCCTCAGTGACCGGCCGGTGCGTGAACGTTTCGAAGATGCCCGTCCCGCGCGGCGGCCGCAGCGGGAACACAGCCGCCACGCCCCCGAGGGCATGCGCCGCTGGCGTCTGGCCGTGGGCCGCAAGGACGGCGTCCAGCCCGGCAACATCATCGGCGCGCTGGCCAATGAGACCGGCCTGCCCGGCCGGCTGATCCGCAATCTGACCATCGAAGGCCACTACAGCACCGTGGACCTGCCCGCCGATCTGCCCGCCGATATGATCGAGCAGATGCGCCGCATCCGCGTGCGCGGCAAACGACTCGACATCACACCGGAAGGCCAGCGCCACAGCGCCTGAGGCCTTCACACCACCCCTATCCACACAACCCGCCACCCGGCGGGTTTTTCCATTCAGGCGTCTGCCAGCGCCAGCAGAGGTCCATAGCGAAGCGGACGGCCATCGCGCACCGCCACGCCGTAATTGCGTCCGCTGGCCATCAGCTCTCCGTCGGCACGTCGGATCTCCTGCACAAAGCAGAACTTGAGGCGTGAGACCTGCTCCACCTGCACCGACACGGTGAAGACATCCCCTGGTCGAAGAGGGCGGCGGTAATCCACCTCCACCCGCGTGAGCATCAGGTCGACGCCCTCCGCCGCAAGGGCGGCGAAGTCGATGCCGCGGGCCTGCAGGAACTCATGGCGGGCGTGTTCCATGTAATGCAGATAGCGGGCATTGTTGACCACCCCCTGCAGGTCACACTCGTAGTCGCGCACTTTCAATTCAATGGTGAACATGCCATACTCCGTTCAAGCCATTACGGGAGCATTCTAATGGCAATCAGGGACTGGCCGGCCGAATCCCGCCCACGGGAAAAACTGCTGCGGCAGGGGCCCGAGGCGCTGACGGACGCGGAGCTGCTGGCCATCTTTCTGCGCACCGGGGTCGCAGGCGTCAGCGCGGTGGAACTGGCCCAGCAGCTGCTGGACCATTTCGGCGGGCTGGACGCGCTGCTTCGGGCCGACCTTGACGCTTTCACCCGGGCAAAAGGGCTGGGCACGGCCAAATATGTTCAGCTCAAGGCCACGCTGGAGATGGCGCGCCGCTATTTCGAACAGCAGTTGCGCCAGGGCGAAACCTTCTCCCGCCCGGAAGCCGTGGCCGGCTTCCTGCGCCACCTGTTCGACGGCAGTGAGCGGGAACTGTTCGTGGTGCTCCATCTGGACAACGCTCACCGGCTCCTCGCCCATGAAACGCTCTTTACGGGCACCCTGACGGAGACGGCCGTCTATCCGCGCGAGGTGGCCCGTCAGGCGCTGCTGCGCAATGCCGCTGCCATCATCGTGGCCCACAACCATCCTTCCGGCAGCGTGACACCCAGCACTGCAGACCGTCACATTACCCGAAGGCTGAACGCGGCACTGGCCCTGCTGGACATTCGTCTGCTGGATCACTTCATCGTCGCGGGCAAACGCTGGTGCAGCCTGCGCCAGTTGGCCCCCGAAATTTTTGAGTGATCTGATAAAATACTGTTTCATATGATTTTTGAGACCCCGTTTCATGCCGTCACGACACCTGACCGCCCTGCTGTGCCTGTTGCTGTTCAGTCCCTGGTCGCTGGCGGCCAAGCCGCTCTATTTCTGCAACGACCCTGACTGGCCGCCGCTCGATTATGTGGACAGTCAGAAACGTCCCCGCGGCGTGGCGCCCGATACCCTAAAGTGGCTGGTCACCCACCGTCTCAAGCAGTACCGCCTGATCCACTGGCCCACGGAAAACTGGGACCAATCCCTCAAGGCACTGCGCAACAACAAGTGTCAGGTGATGCCGGAAGCAGTGCTCACCCAGAAGCGCCTGCAATGGATGCTGTTCACCCGCCCGTACGCCTCCTATCCGCTGGTCATCATCGGCCGCAAGGGGGATCCGATCATCGCCGACCTCAAGCAGTTGCGTGGCAAGACACTGGCACGTCAGCGCGGTTCCATGGTCGCCGAACGGCTCAGACAGCAGATCCCCGGACTGAAAATCATGGAAACACCGGACAGCAGCAGTGCCTACCTGAGCGTCGCAGGCGGCAAGGCGGACTTCACCGTGGACCCGGCACCGGTGGCACGGGCAAAACTCAATCAGCTGGGCCTGGGGGAGCGGCTGGCCTTCAAAGGTGATACCGGCCTTCGCTACACCCTGCGCATGGCGGTCAACAAAGCCCATCCGGCGCTCTTGCGTCAGCTGGATGCCGCACTTGAGAACATGCCCTTTGCCGAACTCAGCCGCATTGAGAGCCAGTACATCACCCCTGCCGACAAGCAGCCTTTCGCCAAGCTGGAGCCTTTCGATCCGCTGGACTGGCACGGCTGGATCGCATGGGCGAAACAATCCCCCAACCAGCTGATTCTGCTGTCCAT
The DNA here is from genome assembly GCF_015490265.1 of Sulfurivirga sp. Lineage (GTDB taxonomy): Bacteria > Pseudomonadota > Gammaproteobacteria > Thiomicrospirales > Thiomicrospiraceae > Sulfurivirga. The sequence goes on from NZ_WFYD01000068.1 coordinate 2,447, forward strand.
CGGTGTCGTGGTATTCCTGCTGGTGCTTCTGGTCATCCGCGGACGACAAAAAGCTGAAGAAGCCGCACTGGACCAGCTCACCGGCCTGCCCAACCGCCACCTGCTGGAAAAGCGCCTGCCCAAGCTGCTACGCCGCGCCAAGCCACCCAAAAAGCCGCTCTCGGTAGTAGCGCTGGATGTGGACTTCTTCAAGAAGATCAATGACGAATACGGTCACCTGACCGGTGACGCCGTGCTCAAGGAGCTGGCCGGCGTGCTCAGGAAGCAGAAGCGTGCCGGCGATCTGGTTGTGCGCTGGGGCGGCGAAGAGTTCCTGTTCGTCGCCCCGGGCGCCAGCCTCAAGCAGGCCTGTGGACTGGCCGAGCGTCTGCGGGACGCCACTCAGCGCCACTTCATGAGCCATGATGTGCTGCCCATGGTCACCATCAGTCTGGGCGTAGCGGAATACCGTCCCGGAGAAACCATGGAACAACTGATCGAACGAGCCGACCGGGCGCTCTACCAGTCCAAGCATCAGGGCCGCAACCGGGTCAGCTGCCACCGGGGTGAAAGACCTGCCACGACCGTGACCGTGTCCGGCATGGAAACCGCCCGCCCCATCGGCGCACGGGATCCGCTCGCCTGAATCCAGTCAGGCGCGGTCCAGCCGGTGGCCGTGCTTGTACTCGTACACCTCGAACACCGTGATGGCCATGGCGGCCATCACCGGCCCGAACAGCAGCCCCAGCACGCCGAAGTGGATCAACCCCGCCAGGGTGGACAGAATGGTGACGAAGGTGTGATTGGACACGCCCAGCTCCGTGCCGCCCGGCAGCGCCCGTGACAGGCGCTGGATGATCAGCGGCCGGGCGATGTTGTCGATGACGAAGCCGGCCACCACCGCGCCCCAGAAGGCGATCAGCAGCGCCGACACCCAGTGCCCCTGGGCCAGCAGCCACACCGACAGCGGCACCCACACCAGCGCCGCGCCTACCACCGGGATGAAGGAAGCCACCGCGATGGCCACCCCCACGAACAGTCCCGGCAGCCCCAGCAGCCAGGCCAACAGGGCGAAGCTGCCGCCCTGCAGCAGCGCTACACCGGCCACCGACATCACCAGTACGGTGGACAGGGCGGTGAAGCGGCGCATCAGCAGCCGGTCAAGCGTGTTTTCCAATGGCGAGAGGATCTCCAGCTTGCGGGCGATGGAGGCCCCGTCCCTGTAGAGGAAGAACAGCGCGAACATGGCCAGCGCGATGAAGGAGAGAAAACTCACCGTGCTGCCCACCAGCGTGCTCAGGGTGTCCACCACCATCCTCTGTACCCAGCCGAGCACCACCCCCGCCTTCTGCTGCAACTGCTGCAGCAGCGCCGCCTGCGCCTCCGGCTCCAGCGGCAACCAGTCCCGGAAACGCTCAAACAGGCTGTGCGGCTCCAGATGAGCCAGCCAGCTCTGGGCGTTGCCGTAGAAGGCGCCCGCCTCCAGACTGACGCGCACCAGCAGATAGGCCAGCGGCAGCACCAGCACCAGCAGCATGACCAGCGTGGCCGCCAGTGCGGCGTGGTCCGGCTTCAGCCGCCAGCGCCGCTGCAGCCACTCATAGACCGGATAGCTGGCGGTGGCCAGGATCATGGCCAGAAACAGCGCCTGCCAGAAGGGCGAGAACAGCCACATCAGCGCCGCCAGCGCCAATATAATAAGGGTCAGCAGAAACCCCTCTTCAAAAGGCCTTTTTTCCATATCCCATGCCTGTCAACAAACTGATCATCCGCCCGGAAGGCACCCTGCAGATTCTCTCGCGCAAGGAGGCCGAGCAGCTCTCCACCGCCAGCGACAACGGCCTGCACGAGCTGGTGCGCCAGTGTGCCCTGGCGGTGCTCAACACCGGCGCCGCTACAGATGATACCCTGAGTCTGCTCCAGGCTCACGACGACTTCGATCTGGAAGTCTCCGTACGCGGCCGCGGCGTGCAGATCACCCTGACCAACCCGCCGGAGCACGCGCTGGTGGACGGCGAGCTGATCGAGGGCATCAAGCACCACCTGTTCGCCGTGCTGCGCGACCTGGTCTACACCCGCAACGACATCACCCGCTCCGGCCGCTTCGACCTCAGCGACCCGGAAGACATCACCAACGCGGTGTTCCACATTCTGCGCAACGCCCGCCTGCTGGTGCCCAACCGGGTGCCCAACATTGTCGTCTGCTGGGGCGGGCACGCCGTCAGCCGAAAGGAGTACGAATACAGCAAGCACACCGGCTACGAGCTGGGACTGCGCGGGCTGGACGTGTGCACCGGCTGCGGCCCCGGCGTGATGAAGGGCCCCATGAAGGGCGCCGGCGTGGGCCACCACAAGCAGCGGGTGCAGGACGGGCGCTTCATCGGGCTGACCGAACCGGGCATCATCGCCGCCGAACCGCCCAATCCGGTGGTCACCGAGCTGTGCATCCTGCCGGACATCGAAAAACGGCTGGAGGCCTTCGTGCGCCTCGGCCATGGCATCATCATCTTCCCGGGCGGCGTCGGCACGCTGGAGGAGATTTTCTACCTGATCAGCATCCTGCTGCATCCGGCCAACCAGCATGTGGCCCTGCC
>NZ_WFYD01000069.1 GCF_015490265.1 Sulfurivirga sp.
CGGGACTTCGACTTCGAGCCAGCGCGCACGCTGCTGATCGACGACAACCTGCGCGCGCTGAAAAGCGCCGCCGACTACGGCATCGGCCACCTGCTGCTGGCCAGTCACGTCAGCCCCCACATGCCGCCGGTGGAGAGCGACCGCTTCCCCGCCTTCACCCGTTTTGACGAAATCACGCCCTGAATACGGGGTCTCCCCCGGTTTTGCAGGCTGCCCTGCCGGTCGCCCCGGCGCGCGTGTGAAAAATACGACATGAGCGGGCCAGACGCCCCTTTCGCCCCGTCCTCAACGGGGTCTCCCCCATTTTTGCAGGACGCCGCGCTGCGCGCGAGCGCAACGGCAACGAAAAACCCGGCGATTGCCGGGTCCAGGCGGATTTCCAGACCGTTCAGGCCTCCTGTTGCGGGTCCGCTCCCCCGCTTCCACCCTGCTGCATGATCTCCCGCTCCAGCACCTGCAGCAGCTGGTCCAGCAGGGCGAACAGCTCGTCGGAGACCGCCTCCGCCTCGGCGAAGTGGCTGAGAATCTCCTCCTTGTGGCGGATGATGGTCTCGTCGTCCTTCACATACTGCAGGGCATCACTGATGGTCTGATGGAAGCGGGCATGGGGCGTCTCGATTCTGCGGTAGAGGTCCTCGTGTCCCTTGAACTGCTCGCGCCCTTCGCCGTGATACCACCTGCCGAAGGCGCATTCTGTGTGGGAGACGGTCTGCAGCTCAGCCTTGCCATTGAACACGGAGCTGAAGCCCCTGCTCTTGTAGATGATGTGGTTGAGCTTGGCCAGCGCCACGAACACGGTCTCGTAGATGAGCATGGCGTAGCCGCTGGCAATGCGCGCGTTGTCGTTGACCTGCCCCAGCACCTGCTCGAAACGACGCAGGAAGTCCTGCACCGTGGCGGCGTGCTCCGCCATGACGCGGGTGCGCTCGCGGGTCTGGTGGGTCTGCTGCTGCAGCATCTCGATGGACTGGGTCACCTCGTCGGCGGCGGACTGGGTCTTGTTGGCCAGCGCGCGCACCTCGTCGGCCACCACGGCGAAGCCGCGGCCATGCTCGCCGGCACGGGCCGCCTCGATGGCGGCATTGAGCGAGAGCAGGTTGGTCTGCTCGGCGATCTCCTTGATCAGGTTGACGATGGAGTTGATGTTGGACGCCTGCTCGTTGAGGCTCTCCACCACCCTGTCGGAGGCTTCCACTGATGAGACCAGCTCATTGAGAATGCCGGACATGCGCTTGAGCTCATCCACACTCTGGCTGGCCACGCGGGCGGTCTCCTCGCTGGCCCTGCGGATTTCGGTGGCCTTCTCGTTGCTCTTTTTCAGATCTCCCTGCAGGATCTGCAGTCCCTTCTGCATGCCGCCGCCCAGCCGGCTGAGATCGGAGTTGATCTTGACCCGTTCGATGAAGATCTGGTTCTTCTTCATCGCCTCCAGCGGCGCCTTGAGGTCCTCGGCGGCCGCCTTGAACTGGCCAGTGAATCCGGTGGCCACGATGGGCCGGTTGAAGTTGCCCCGGGCCGCCTCCTGCACCGGCGTGCGCACCTCGCGCAGGAAGGCGTCCACCTCGTCGAAGAAGTAGTTGAGGTTGTCCACCACCTTGCGCAGGGCCCCCCGGTCGTCAAAGCAGACAATGCGCTCCTCCAGCTCACCCTGAGCGCCCCGGTCGATCAGCTCCGCCACCTGATTGAGGGAACGGCGCACCCTGATCACATTGATGAAGATCAGCCAGGCAAACAGGAAGTTGAGACCGCCCAGCAGGGCGATCCAGTCGAAGCCGTCGGCGATCAGCCGCCAGCTTTCGGTGATGATGAAAATGCCGATGGAGGCGTAGTTGGCCCACTGGACCCGGTCCAGCGAGGAAGCATTCTTAAAGACTGAAAACAAACGCATGATAGTCTCCCTCGAATTCGGCCAGTTTCTCCTTCATCAGGCGCAGGCCCGCATCCAGCCCGCCCGCCTGCTCCGCCTGCCGCAGTTCCGCATAGAGCGCGCCCACCTTCTCCAGTGCCTCGTCCCGCGGCGCCCGCCGGTCGGAGTGATAGCCGATGATGCGCCCTGTGGCATCGAAGGTGGGCGTGACATGGGCGAACACCCAGTAGTAGCCGCCGTCGCGGCTGCGGTTTTTCACATATCCCCAGAACTCATGGCCGTGGGAGATGGTCTCCCACAGCAGGCGGAAGACGGTCTTCGGCATGTCCGGATGGCGCACGATGCTGTGGGGCTGACCCACCAGCTCGGCCTCCTCGTAGCCCGCGATACGGCAGAAGGGCAGGTTGGCGTACTTGATCGTTCCGCGATTATCCGTCTTGGACACCAGAATCAGATTTTCCGGAAAGCGCCAGCGTCCGTCGGCGTCCTTCGTCAGGGTAATGTCCATAAGGCGTCATCCACTCTATAATGGCCTGCAGAGACAAAGCAATTACGGTGCCAATGCCACAGCGTTTGAAAAACTTTGCACGCCGCAATCTGCCCTGGCTGATCGCCTTCGCACTGATCTGGTTCGGCGTGCGCGCCTGGCAGCAACGGGACATGGCCTCAGGCCCCCTGCCGGTGACCACCCTGCCCGCGCTGGACGGGCAGATCATCCGGCTGGATGCGCTGCCACGTCCCTATCTCATCCACTTCACCGCCAGCTGGTGCCCCATCTGCCGCCTGCAGCATGAGACCATGCGCGCCCTCAGCCAGGAATACACCGTCATCCAGATCATCACCCAGTCCGGCGACCGGCGGCAGGCCCTTGCCTTTGCCCGGCAACACGGCATGAAGCTGCCGCTGACGGTCAACGACCCGGACGGTCGGCTGCTGGCGCTGTTCGGCTCCCGGGCCGTGCCGGCGGACTTTTTCGTCGGCCGCAATGGCACCATCGTGCTGCACGAGATGGGCTACACCAGCGGAATCGGCTACCGCCTGCGCCTGTGGTGGGCCGGCCTGTGAACCCCTGCGTCTACGCCGTGCGCGACGGCCGCGGGCTGATCCAGGTACGCGAGGACCGGCAGCACACCGTGCGCACCCTCCACTTCGGCAATCACATCGAGCAGAGCCGCTATTATCTTAACGCCCCATTCACACTCGGCTTCGAATATTTTGAGGTCGCATTCCGCCGCCTGACCGCACTGGTTCCTGCCAGTCTGCTCAGCCTCGGTCTGGGCGGCGGACGGCTCAACACCCAGCTTTTCTACACCCTTCCCCAGTGCCGGCAGACCATCGTGGAACTGCGCCCCGCCGTGACACAGGTGGCGCGCGACTGGTTCGACCTGCCGGAAAAACTGAACATTGTGCACGAGGACGCCTTTCACTACATGACCCTGCAGGGCGACCGTCACGATGCCCTGTTCGTGGACCTGTTCGATGACAAGGGCATGCCTGTGCAGTTCGCCAGCGATGTCTTCATCGACGCCCTGCTGGACGCCCTCAACCCGGGCGGTCGGGCGCTGATCAACCTGTGGCGGGACGATCCCACCGTGCGCTACGTGCTGCTGCCGTGGCTGCGCCGCCGCAACGACCTTGAACTCACCCTCCATCCGATGCGCTCCAGCCCCAACTGGATCGCGGAGATTCATTTAAAATGAGCGATGGAGGACACCGCCATGGCAACGGACACACTGGAAAAAAACCTGCAACAGCTGCGCCAGCTGGATGAAGCGGATCAGAAAAAGGTCGCCCACATGCTCAAGCAGCTGATCCAGCAGAAAAAATATCGATATCGGGCGCTGCGACAGGAGCTGGAAAAGCGCCAGAACGAAATCAGACAGGGGAACACCCTCTCCCATGATGATATCTGGGCAGGGCGCATCTGAGCGCAGATGTTTGAACTCATCTACGCGCGTAGCGTGGAAAAGGACCTGCGCCGCATTCCAGCTTCAGACCTGAAACGCCTGCGCAACGGTCCAGACAAGCTGCGCGAATTTCCCAATCTGTCCAGCTACCGCCAGCTGCGCAACCACCCTCTTGCAGACTACCGACTGCGTAGTGGCAAATACCGTGTGCTCTTCGACGTGGACTGGCCGTCCCGGCCGATACACATCCTCAAGATTGGCACCCGTCAGGATGTTTACGAACCATGACCCTGCTGACCCTGAAGAACATTCACTACGCCCTGGGCGACAAGCCGCTGCTGGACGGACAGGACTTCTCGCTGGAGGCGCGGGAGCGCATCGCGCTGGTGGGCCGCAACGGCGAGGGCAAGTCCACCCTACTTAAGATCCTCCATGGCGACATCGTGCCCGACGATGGCGAGCGCATCGTGGCCGAGGGCGTGCACATCGCCATGATGCCGCAGGAGGTGCCCGACCATCTGCCGGGCACGGTCTATGACCAGGTGGCCGCCGGCGCCGGCGACATCGGCGCCCTGCTGCGGCAGCATCACACCCTCACCCAGCAGCTGGCCGAGCGGCCCGACGACCGGACGCTGATGAGCGAGCTGGAACAGGTGCAGCAGGCGCTGGACGCCCGAGACGGCTGGCGGCTCAACGCGCAGGTGGACAAGGTCATCAGCGAGATGCGCCTGCCGGCGGACAGGCCCTTCGACGCACTCTCCGGCGGGCTGAAGCGCCGCGTGCTGCTGGGGCAGGCGCTGGTGCAGCAGCCGGACATTCTGCTGCTGGACGAGCCCACCAACCATCTGGACATTCCCTCCATCGAATGGCTGGAAAAGTTCCTGCTCAATCTGGAGATCGCGCTGGTGTTCATCACCCACGACCGCGCCTTTCTGGAAAAGCTGGCCACCCGCATCGTGGAGCTGGACCGGGGCGTGCTGCGCAGCTACCCGGGGGACTGGCAGAACTTCCTGCGTCGCAAGGCGGAGGAGCTGGCCGCCGAAGAGAAGGCCAACGCCGAATTCGACAAGAAACTGGCGCAGGAAGAGGCATGGATCCGTCAGGGCATCAAGGCCCGGCGCACCCGCAACGAAGGGCGCGTGCGCGCCCTCAAGGCCATGCGCGAGGCGTACGCCAACCGCCGCAAACGCAAGGGGAAGGCCAGAATTTCCGTCAACGCCGCCGAGGAGTCGGGCAGGAAGGTCATCGAGGTCAACAACCTCCACTACGCCATCGACGGCCGGGACATCGTGCAGGACTTCTCCACCCTCATCCTGCGTGGCGACAAGGTGGGCATTCTCGGCCCCAACGGCTGTGGCAAGACCACCCTGCTCAAACTGCTGCTGGGGCGGCTCAAGCCCGACCGGGGCACGGTGAAGCTGGGCACACGGCTGGAGATCGCTTACTTCGACCAGCATCGGGAACAGCTCAACCCGGAACACACGGTGGTGGACGCCGTGGCCGACCGTTCCGAATGGGTGCAGCTGGGCGAGCGCCGGGTGCATGTGATGCGCTACATTCAGGACTTCCTGTTCACGCCGGAGCGGGCGCGCCAGCCGGTCTCGGCCCTCTCCGGCGGCGAGCGCAACCGCCTGCTGCTGGCCCGCGTCTTCGCCCGCCCCTCCAACCTGCTGGTGCTGGATGAGCCCACCAACGATCTGGACATGGAAACCCTGGAGCTGCTGGAGGAAAAACTGCTGGAATACCCGGGCACCGTGCTGCTGGTGAGCCACGACCGCGCCTTCATCGACAATGTGGTCACCCGCTCGCTGGTGTTCGACGCCCCTGGCGTGATCAACGACTATGTGGGCGGCTACACGGACTGGCTGCGCCAGCGCCCGGCGGAATACGCCCACGCCTGGAGCGACGACACACGTCCCGCCACGTCGCCCCGCAACGAACACATCCCCCTGCGCAAACGCCAGCAGGCCCCCAAGCTCACCTACCGGGAGCAGCAGGAATACGACACCCTGCCTGATACCATCGAGGGGCTGGAAGCGGAAATCGAACAACTGCACCAGCAGATGAGCGACCCGGCCGTGTTCGCCGACGGCGAGGCGGTCAGAACCCTGCAGGCGCAACTGGCCGACAAGGAAGCCACGCTGGAGGCCGCCTTCGCCCGCTGGGAGGAACTGGAAGCCAAACACCAGGCCTGGCTGGCCGGCAAACGGGCATGAAAGGATAAATTTTCCTTATTACCTTTCCCGTGCACAAACTGTGTAAACTTGTCCGATACGCAGCAAGAACTTTTTGTTTTGCCCCGGCGGCATTGAAGGACCATGCAGTTGTCAGACGCTGTCATCGACCATCTCATCAGGGAACTGAAAGCCTTCCGCCAGCAGCACCCGCTGGCCAGCGAGCTCAACGACACCTACCAGAGCGCCCCCGTCGAGCTGATGGTGCGCACCTTCCTCAACGTGTTTCTGGACCCGGCCCGGACGGAAGAGGCCGCCGACACCATCGCCCGCACCGCGCTGGACAACGGCATTCCCTACGCCGTGCTGCTGGGGGACATCAATGTCATCAAACAGGCGCTGCTGACCCACTACCGCGGGCAGAACGACAACCCCGTCGACCTGTTCGAGAAGCTGGACACCGCCTTCGAGACCACCAAGAACGCCATCGCCCGGCGCTATCTGATCGACCTGGCCGGGCAGAACGGCCTGTTCTCCCCCCACGCCCGCGTGCGCAACCAGCGCCTGCTGGAGATCTACGACCACTGGTTCGGCAAGCTGCGCCGGGCGCTCATCGAAGACGACCTGCGCGCCTTCGAGCATCTGGCCCACAACAACGTGCGCTTTCTGGAGACGCTGGAACATCCGGAAACGCTCATGGTGTGCATGGACGCCAATGCCTGCCGCGAAGTGCACGACAGCCACCGGGACATCATGCGTCAGGCGGTGCTGCTCTACATCAAGCTGCTGGAACGCCGCTACGAGCAGGCCTACCTGCTCTACGCCGAACTGCGTGCCGCGGTCAAACAGCTGGCCGCACTGCTGACCACCCTCTACTTCAACTATGAGACCAACCAGCTCAGCCTGTTCTTCAACCTGCTGGAAAACGTGGGCTACACCCGCCGCCACGCCTATCTCACGCTGATCAACGTGCGCAACCTCAACCGCATCAATCAGCTCCACGGCGAGGAAAAGGGTGACGAGCTGCTGCAACGGGTGGAACGGGCGCTGCAGAAGCTGGTGGCCGGGCATCACGCCCATCTGGCCTATGTGCGCGGCCTGCTGGGGGATTTCTACCTGGTCAGCCTCGGGCTGGAAGGCACGGCGCTGCAGGCCCTGCTGGAAGAATGGGCCGGCGGACTGGAAGAGATCGACCTGTCCATCACCAGCGTCAACCTGCGCCGGCTCAAGTTCCTCGACCGGCCCAACCTGCGCCTGCTGATCCACTACCTGCACCAGCAGCGCGAGCACACCCGCCTGCTGCTGGAGACCGCCGAAGACATCCGCCCCGTCAACCGGTGGATCGCCCGACAGCTGGAGGCCACCGTCAACCTGCGCAAACTGCTGGATCCGGAACATCTGCTCATCCACGTGCAGCCGCTGGTAGACACCCAGAGCGGCGAGATCGCCGCCTTCGAAGTGCTCGGCCGCCTGCAGAATGGCGACCAGACCCTCAGCGCCGGCATCTTCATCGACCGGCTCATCGAACTGGGACTGATCGAGCGCTTCGACAGCCTGATCCTTGAGGCCATCAGCGCCGAAGCGGACGCTCTGGCGCAGCTGACCGACACCGTCTTCATCAACTGCTCGCCCGCCTCCCTGCGCAGCGGCGCCTATCTGGAACGGCTGCAGCAGGCCTGCGCCGGCCCGCTCAGAAAGCTCAACATCGTGGTGGAACTGACCGAGCAGACCATGCTCGAACAGCCGCAGATGGTCATCGACCTGCACCGACAGGCCGGTCTCAGGTTCGCCATCGACGACTTCGGCACCGGCTACTCCTCGCTGCGCTCCGTGGTGGAACTGGCGGAAGACGGCGCCGTGCGCTATCTCAAGGTCGACGGCAGCCTCACCCAGCAGGTGACCCGCAGCGGCGCCATCCGCCGCCTGTTCCAGGTCATCCACCGCATGGCCGACGATCTGAATCTGAAAACCGTCGCCGAATTCATCGAAGACCAGGACACCCTCTCCTTCCTCCGTGACGAACGCATCGACTACGGCCAGGGCTTCTTCCTCGGCAAGCCCATGCCCGTGCGCGCCTGGCTGGTGCAGAAGCTCTACCAGGTGGAGTGACCGCCGGCACGGACACATTTCGGCCACTCAGACCGCTTTCCGCCTGAATTTCCAGCGCGCGCCGGTGCGGGCAAAACGCCTTCCTGCAAAAATGGGGGAGACCCCGTCCTCCCAGCGCAAAAAGGACCGAAAACCGCGCAGACACCCCGTTTCGGGACATTTTCAGGCCGGGTGGACAGAAAAAAGCGGCGCAAAGGCGCCGCCGGAGAACGAGCCCGCAAAAACGGGGGAGACCCCGTCCTCACTCCTTGGCGAAGCGCTGCATATGCCGGTCGAGCCAGATGACCCGGTTGGCATAGGCCTGCAGGTCGGGCGAGACGCTGTCGGAAAAGCCGGCCAGCCACACTTCCTTGTGCTGCACCTCGCGGGCAAAGGCGATGGCGTCCTCGAAGTCGCCGTCACCGGTGGAGAGCACCAGCCGGTCATACTGGTTCTGCGCCGCCAGCCGCACGATGAGCGTGGCGATGCCCACATCCACTCCCTTCTGCACCGTGCGGTCGAAGGTATGGCCACAACTGGGGCAGGTCACCTGCATGGACTTGAGCGCGTAGAGTTTCACCCGCATCTGCGGGCCATAGGGCGGCGCCTTCTTCAGCCAGCTGTGGAAATGATCCTGCGCCTCGGAAGGCGGGTTGGGCGTGGAGTTGAGATAGTAGGCGTCATAGAAAGGGGCGCCGCTCTCCTCCTCGAGAAAGCGGCGCAGCTTGAGGTAGTCGAAACGGCCGGGCGCCGCCTTCATCAGATAGCTGCCGTCCACGATCCAGATGACGCGCATGTCACTCATGGCGGCCCGCCTCCGGCGGCAGCCCCTCGGCGTCCCGGCGCCAGACCACCTCGCCCTCCACGATCACCGTGTCATTGGCCGCGCCCCGTTCACGCGCGGTGCGCAGCCAGCGCACAGCCAGCCGGTGGCGCACGCCCGGCAGCAGCAGCGCCAGCCCCAGCGCGTCGGTGATGAAGCCGGGAATCAGCAGCAGCATGCCGCCCAGCAGGATGAGCGCCCCCTCCAGCATGGCCTGCTCCGGCACCATGCCCTGCGCCAGCTGCACCTGCAGCCGCTGAAGCGTCATCAGCCCCTGCTGACGCATCAGCCAGGCGCCCACCAGCGCGGTGAGAAGCACCAGCGCGATGGTGGGCAGCGCACCGATC
>NZ_WFYD01000070.1 GCF_015490265.1 Sulfurivirga sp.
CCTGCGCCGCTGGTTGCCGGATGAGACGGACACCCTGCCTGTGGTCTTCTCCCTGCTGAAACAGGCCCACTACCAGACACGCCCATCCGACCTGATGCTGCTGCTGGACGGACCGGGCACGGTGTGGCTGGCGGAATGGAACGAACGGATCGTCGGCGTGCTGTGGCAGGTGCCGGAAGGTGGGCTAAGTGAAGTGAACGGCCATGTGCGTGGTCATCTGGCTGCCCAGCGGCTGGCGCAGGTGACAGGCGACCTGCGCTGGCTTGTACGCCCCAGCCAGCGCATCAGCCGCGTGGCGGTGCATCCGGCGCTGCAGGGGCACGGCATCGGCACCCGGCTGGTGCGCCACGCCATGACGCATCTTGACGGGGATTTCCTCTCTGTCAGCTGCGCATCAGAACCGCGACTGGAACGCTTCTGGAGCAAGCTCGGCTTCCGGCTGCTGCACCGGGGCCACCGGCCCAACCGCGCCAGCGGCGTGCCTTCGATGATTCTGGTCTATGAACCGCCACGCACCTGACGGACGAAATCGTCCAGCGTCATCTCGTGCACGCCGTCGCGAGGGCGATCCGGCCCCCTGAACACTTCCGGTGCCGCCCAGGCGTGGCCGTGCACCACCTCATAGGTGGCGGGCACGCGGCCGTCCGCGTCACGGAACGCCTCATAGGCCTTCAGCATGGCCTGCAGCCGCCCCTTGCCGATCAGCCCGCGGCCGTCGGCGGCGGAATAGGTGGCGCCGATGGCCTTGAGATCCTTCAGCACCCCCATGGGCTCGGCGTAGGTGAGGGTGTAGCGCTCCACATCCATCACCGGCTGGCCGAAGCCGGCGCGGATGAGCGCATCGCCCACATCGTGCATGTCGATGAAGGTATTCACATGCTCACGATCATCCACCGCCGCCCACGCCTGCCGCAGCTCTCTGAGCGTGTCCGGCCCGAAGCTGGTGAACAGCACCAGCCCCTCCGGACGCAACATGCGGCGCAGTTCGCACAGCACCGCGTCCAGATCGTCACACCACTGGAGCATGAGGTTGCTCACCACCAGATCGAAGCTTCCGTCGGCAAAGGGCAGCTGATAGGCGTCCGCCACCACCAGCTCGGCAGGACAGCGCCCGCGCAGCCGTTGCCACACGCCCCCCAGCCGGCGCAACTTGCCTTGCGCCCAGCGCAGCATCGCTTCGGACAGATCCACCGCCACCACCTGTGCCTGCGGGTAGCGGCGCAGCAGGTGTTCCGTCAGCAATCCCGTGCCGGCGCCCACATCCAGAATGCGCGCCGGTTTCAGCGTGAACAGTTCCAGCCGCTCATCCAGCCGTTCCGCCACGGTGCGCTGCAGCACCGCCGCCTCGTCATAGGCGGCGGCCGCGCGGGAGAAATGCCGACGGACGGCCTTTCGGTTCAACGTTCTCATGGCGGGTGATTATCGCCTACCAGCACCGGGCAAGCCAGCTTCATTCAGGCAGCGCGGCGCATGCCGGCATGGCCTGCGACGCACATCCGATCACCTTGACGGAGCGCATCCCGGCATAAAATGAGCGGCTTTCGGATGCTCGGGAAAAATTTCGGTCATGACTGCCGGCAGAAAGGTCCTCACCGCCTCTTTCATCGCGCTGATCGCGGCCAAACTGATGCCTTTGTGGCACCTCCAGCTGCCCGCATGGCACGCCTATATCGACATGGACAGGGCGCTGGCGCTGATCGGCTTCCTTGCCGCATGGATGCGCGAAGCCAGGCCCGACGCGACGACGGTGCGCCGCAGCCTTGCCCTATTCTTCGGCGGGCTGGGCGTGCTTCTGGCCACGCTTGCCATCGCATGGTCAGCCGGTTTTGTGCCTTCGCACTTCCTTGTGAAATTTGCCATCCTCTATTTCATGACCGCGCTGGTCGAGGAGATCATCTTCCGCGGCTTTCTGGCCGAATGGATGATCGGCAGGTGGGGCGTGGTCAGGGCGGCGCTTGGCTCGTCCGCCGTGTTCGCGCTGGTGCATCCGGCAGCCTATGTCTATCCCGTCTATGGCGGGCTTGTCTTTCTCACCGGCCTGCTCTGCTTCATCTTCTACTGGCGTTTCCGGCGCACCCATGATGTCGCGGAGGGGGTGGCCGCGGCCACGTTCGCCCATGCGACGGTCATCCTTCTGGGCATGATGGCCGGCATCATCTGACCGCCGTTTTCCCATTCAGAAGAAAGGCGCGCAGGGCGGCTGCGGTGAGATCGGGATGGCTGCGGAAGGGCAGGTGGGCGGCACCGGGGATGATCTCAACGCGGGCATGGGGCTGCAGGGCGGCCAGCTGGCGCACCCAGTCGGCGGGAATGAGCGGGTCTTTCTCACCCAGAAGCCACAGGGTGGGCTGGGCAAGACGCGGCAGGTCGGCGCGGAAGTCCAGCGTGCGCAACAGCTCCAGCCCCTGCCGCAGGCCGGTGAGGCTCGGCAGACGGCGTGATGTCATCTCCTGCACGAACTGCTTCATGAGTTTTCGGGCGTTGGGGTCGCCCCGCCACTGCAACATCCAGAAGCGCTTGAGCAGCAGGGCCACATCCAGCGCCAGCGTCTCGATGAATTCCCCCACCAGTCTCGGCGGCACGGCGTGACGCCAGCCGTCCGCCTGCACGAAACGGGGCGTGGTGCACAGGCCGACAAGATGCGTGACCCGCTCCGACGCATGCAGGGCAATGTCCTGCGCCATCAGACCCCCCAGCGACCAGCCCAGCAGGGCGGTGGGTTCATCGGGCAGTGCCTCGATGAGCGCCTGCCGCCAGGCGGTGCGGATGGCCTCCGGCGTGTCCGCTTCCACCGGCGGGCTGTCGCCGAAGCCGGGCAGTTCAATCAGGTGGCAGGTGAAGTGGGGCGCCAGATACGTCTCGACCCACGGTTTCCACACGCCATTGTCGGCGGCCCAGCCGTGAATCAGGGTCAGATGCGGCCCGTGGCCGAGGGTTTCACGGTTCAGCACGGCAGCAGGCCTCCAGCGCTTCGAGCAGATGATCCAGATCCGCCTCCGTATGGCGGGCGGAGAAGGTGATGCGCAGCCGCGCCTGCCCCTGCGGCACCGTGGGCGGACGAATGGCGGGCACATGCAGACCCCGTTCAAACAGCCTGCGTGACCAGGCGAGCGCCCGGGCCGCCTCTCCCAGCAACACCGGCTGGATGGGGGTGGCGCTAGCCATGAGGGTCAGTCCCAGCCCCGCGGCTTCACGGCGGAAACGGTCGATCAGGCGGCGCAGATGGGCGCGGGCCTCGTCCGCCGTCCGCACCTTTTTCAGCGCAACCCGTGCCGCCAGCGCATTGGCCGGCGGCAGGGCGGTGGTATAGATCCACGGACGGGCGAAGTTGACGAGCGCCTCAATCACTTCCGTGGTGCCGGCCACAAAGGCACCGAACACGCCGAAGGCCTTGCCCAGCGTGCCCACCCGCACCACGTTTTCATCGGCTGTCAGCCCGAAGTGTTCAAAGGTGCCGCGCCCACTCTGCCCCACCACGCCGAAGGCGTGCGCCTCATCCACTACCAGCCAGGCGCTGTGCGCCGCTTTCAGGCGCATGATTTCCGGCAGCGGGGCCAGATCGCCGTCCATGCTGAACACGCCGTCGGTGACGATGATCGCCTGCCCTTCGGCGGCGGCCAGCCGTCGGGCCAGCGCCTTCATGTCGACATGGGGATAGCGCTTCAAGACCGCCTCGGACAGGCGTGCGCCATCCAGCAGGGAGGCGTGGTTGAGCTTGTCGTGGATCAGGGTGTCGCCCCGTTGCGCCAGCGCCTGCTGCACCGCCAGATTGGCCATGTAGCCGGTGGAAAACAGCAGCACCCGCTCCACGCCGAGCCAGTCGGCCAGTTCATCTTCCAGCAGGTGGTGGTGCAGGTGGTGGCCGCTGACCAGATGGGCCGCACCGCTGCCGAAGCCGGCCTGATCATCGGCGCACACGGCGGCGCGTATGTCCGGGTCTTCCGTCAGGCCCAGATAGTCGTTGGCGGCAAAGTTGATGACCTGGCGGCCGTTGAGCTGAATGTGGGTGCCCGTCGGCGAGGTGACCAGCGGCGGCGTGCGCCACAGGTCGGCGGCCCGCTGCGCCGCCAGCCGCTGTTGCAGCCGCTGGCGCAGGGTCACGGTCAGGCCACCTCCGCACCGTCGTCCAGATGGGCCTTGGCGCTATGCTGCATCTTCAGCCCCAGCTTGGCGAACAGGGCGCGGTCGCGGTCGGCTTCCGGGTTGTCGGTGGTCAGCAGCTTGTCACCGTAGAAGATGGA
>NZ_WFYD01000071.1 GCF_015490265.1 Sulfurivirga sp.
CGCTCATCCACAAGGCGCTGACCACCCCCGTGGGCCAGCCGCTCAATGAGGACAGCGAGCAGTGGTTCGGCCTTGCCACCCGCTTCATCAACCAGCTCAAGGGGCTGGAAGACCGTATCGAGCAGCAGCTGATCAGCCGGGCGCGGCAGGTGCGTGGCGAGGCGGTCTCCTCCATGACCATCGCGGCCGTGTCACTGGTGGTGCTGATCCTCATCTCCGGCGTTCTGGCATGGCTGATCATCCGCAGCATACAGCGCAGCCTCAACGCCATGTGGCAGGCGGCCAACACCATCTCCACCAATGCGGATCTCACCTACCGTCTGCCCGTCCACGGTCGGGACGAGCTGGGGCAGATGGCAGAAGCCATCAACGGCATGCTCGCGCACATGCAGCAGCTGCTGCGCGAGGTGCTGCAGATCGCCCATGACGTGGACGCTTCCAGCGGCACTCTGGCCAGAACCGCCGATGTGACCCAGCAGACCATGCAGTCTCAGTACGCCGCCATTCAGGACATCTACCAGGCCATTCATGAAATGGCCAATGCGGTCATGGCCATCGCCGAACAGCTTGAAACCGTGAAGGATCAGGCTCAGACGGCCTATGCCGAAGGGCAGGACGCTGAAGAGGACACCCGCGCCTCGGCAAAGGCGATCGAAAGCCTGGCGGGCGAGGTGGAGCAGACCGCACGGGTGGTCAGCCGCGTGGAGGAGGAGAGCGGCCGCATCGCCAGCGTGGTGGACATGATCAACGACATCTCCGAGCAGACCAATCTGCTGGCGCTCAACGCCGCCATCGAAGCGGCCCGTGCCGGCGAGCACGGCCGCGGCTTCGCCGTGGTGGCGGACGAGGTGCGCTCTCTGGCGGTGCGCACTCAGCAGTCTACGGAGGAAATTCAGAAGATCATCACCGGCCTGACCAGCGAGACGGCCCGTGCCAGCGGTGCCATTGGCCATGCCCGGACCATGGCGGAAGAGAGCGTTCAGCAGATCGACGCTATCAAGCAGGCGTTGCACGCCATTCTCGAAGCCATGGAGAAGACGGTCACCGCCAACGAGGAAAGCGCTACACTTGGCAAGCATCAGGCCGAACGGGCCGAGGCGGCGCGCACCAGCGCCGAGCGGGTGCAGGCGCTGGCGGAGGAGACCCAGAAACGCACGGAGGAGGTCTCCGCCGCTTCCCATCAGCTCAAGAAGGTGGCGGACCTGCTTCAGGCCAAGGTCAACCAGTTCAAGATCTGAGCCAGCTCTATAGCGCGCCGGTCACTTCCCGGGCTTGTCGTATGGATGGCACGGGGGCAGCTTGGAAAAATATCGGTTCAGGTCAGATTAGGGCGAAAAGATGAAGCATCGGTTGGTGCGCCTGTGGTTGGGTATCTGTCTGGCGGAAATCATGCTGATGCTGCTGGTGGAGGTGGCGGGGTGGCTGCATGTCCATCTCAGCGGTGACCCCTCGGCAGGGGATGGCTACGGCTTCACCATGGCCTTTTTCTGGATGGTCATTTCGGCCCCTTGGCCAATGCTGGCACCGATTGAATGGTTTGAAAATCACTTCTGGGCGCTGTTTGTCGGTGGAGCATTGCTCAACAGCCTGCTGCTGGCCGTGGCTATCCTGCTGGTGCGTACCCTGTGGCGGCGGGCATGCCGGTCATGAGAAGGTGGACGGCAGCGGAGATGCAGGCCTGGGCACGGCGGGCATCCTCCGTGCCTGTTCAGATGCTGGAGCGGACCGGCTCCACCTCCGCCTGGCTGAAGGAAAACCCGCCCGATGCGCCCACGCTCGCCATTGCATGGGCACAGACCGCCGGCTATGGCCAGCAGGGGCGCGTGTGGCGCATGCGTCCGGGACAGGATCTGGCCTTTTCCCTGTTCATGCCCAGGTCGGGACCGGTGCCACCGGCGCTGACGCCGTGGCTGGCCTTCCATCTGCGCGAGCAGCTGCAGCGCTGGACGGCAGCACCCCTGTGGCACAAATGGCCCAATGACCTGTATGTGCCGGCCGGCAAGGTGAGCGGGACGCTGGTGGAGCGGGTGCGGGACGGGTTGATCATCGGCACCGGCATCAACTGGTGGGGTGAGCCGGCGCAGGGCGCAGGTCTGGGCGCGTCCGCGCCACCGTGGGCGTTTCTCGATGAGTGGGTGAGCTGGCTGCTGGAGGCAGTGCCTGCCTTTACGACGGCCGCCTGGCAGAAGGTATTGCCCCGCTGGAGCGATCACGACCGCTTCGCCCCGCGCCAGCCGGTGCGGCTCTCCGACGGGCGCGAGGCGGTCTATCTGGGGCCGGATGGCGAAGGCCGCCTGCAGCTGTGGCTGGATGGCAGGCTGGAGCGTCTCAGCAGCGGTGGCCTATCCGTGGTAGAGCCAGCCGGGCAGCCAGGTGGCCAGTTGCGGCCACAGGGCGAGGATGACCAGCATCAGCAGCTGTAGGCCGATGAATGGCACCGCCCCGCGGTAGATGTCGGCCGTCTCCACCTCTTTCGGCGCCACCCCGCGCAGGTAGAACAGCGCAAAGCCGAACGGCGGGGTGAGAAAGGAGGTCTGCAGCACCATGGCGATCATCACCCCCAGCCAGATGGGGTCCAGCCCCATCATCAGCAGGATGGGCGCCACGATGGGAATGACCACGTAGGTGATCTCAATGAAGTCGAGGAAGAAGCCCAGCACGAACAGCACCGCCAGCACCAGCAGCATGGCGGTGAAGGCGCCGCCCGGCAGCTGATGGAGCCATTCGCGCACCACATCATCCCCGCCCAGCCCGCGGAACACCAGCGAGAAGAAGGCCGCGCCGATGAAGATGACGAAGATCATGCTGGTGGTGGTGAGCGTATCCTGCACCGCCGCTCTGAGGCGGGCGAAGGTCAGCTGCCGCTTGAACGCGGCCAGCGCCAGCGCGCCCACCGCACCCACGGCGGCGGACTCGGTCGGGGTGGCGTAGCCGGCCAGAATGGAGCCCAGCACCAGCACGATCAGGGCCAGAGGCGGGATCAGGCTGGTGATGACCCGGCGCAGCAGGGCGGGGGTGATCTCCGTGCGGTGGCGTGCCGGCAGCCACTGGGGGCGCACGAAGCTCATCACCACCACATAGGTGATGTAGAGACCCACCAGCATCAGGCCGGGAATGAAGGCGCCGGCGAACAGATCGCCCACCGACACCGGCTCCGGCGCGAAGTTGCCCTGCGCCAGTTGCGCCTGCTGCCAGGCGTTGGAGATCACATCTCCCAGCAGAATCAGCACGATCGACGGCGGGATGATCTGACCCAGTGTGCCGGAGGCGGTGATCACGCCGGTGGCCAGCCGGGCGTCATAGCCCTGCCGCAGCATGGTGGGCAGCGCCAGCACGCCCATGGTGATCACCGTGGCGCCCACGATGCCGGTGCTGGCCGCCAGCAGCATGCCCACCAGAATCACCGCCAGCGCCAGCCCGCCGCGCACATTGCTCATCACTTCGCTCAGGGTGGTGAGCAGGTCGTCGCTGACGCGGCTCTTTTCCAGAATCAGCCCCATGAGGACGAACAGGGGCACCGCCAGCAGCGTTTCATTGCTCATGATGCCCCAGATGCGGTTGGGAACGCTGTTGAGAAAGGCCATGTCAAAGGCGCCGAAGGCGGTGGCCGCCAGGGCGAACAGCAGCGACACGCCGCCGAGCACGAAGGCGACCGGAAAGCCGCTCAGCAGTGCGGCGAACACCACGGCAAACAGCACAAGCGCGAGCCACTCCATCACAACGCCTCCCGTTCCAGTTCCGCCTGATCCGGACGCAGTTCACGCCACAGGGGCTCCGCCTCCTCGGGCCGCCGCAGCGTCAGCCACGCCAGCGCCGCCCAGCTCACTCCCTGCAGGATCATCAGCGCCGGCATGATGAGGATCAGCGTCTTGAGCGCCCATACCCACGGCAGGCCGGAGTCCTCCGTGGAGCGCTCGCTGATGGCCCAGCTGGTGGCCACATAGTCCCAGCTCACCCACAGGATGAAAGCGAACATGGGCAGCGCCAGCAGCAGGGTGCCGAGCAGCTCCACCCACGCCTGCCGTCGCCGCGGCCAGTGGGCGTAGAAGATGTCCACCCGCACGTGGGCGTCCTTCAGCCAGGTGTATGCGGCACCCAGCATGAAGGCGGTGGCGTGCAGGTAGAGTTCGCCCTCCTGCAGCGCGATGGAGCCGGTGTTGAAGCCGTAGCGCAGCACCACCACCGCGAAGGTGAGCAGCGCCAGCGCCAGCGTCAGCCAGGCGGCCGCCTGACCCAGGGTGTTCTGAAATCGGTTCTGCCAGCGGATGAAGCCTGTGAGCATGACCGCCTCCCGGTGCAAATCATGCTATTTTAACGGCCATGACCGACCTGCGCATTCAGGTGGCCGTGCCCGGCCCCTTCTACACCCCGCTGACCTATCTGAGCGAGCGGCCGCTGGCGCCGGGGGTGCGCGTGCGCGTGCCGCTGGGGCCGCGCCGGGTGGTGGGCGTGGTGCTGGGGGAGGCGGAGACGGACGATGTGCCGGCGGAGAAGCTCAGGCCGGTGCAGGCGGTGCTCGACAGCGAGCCTGCGCTGGATGCCCACCAGCTGGCGCTGGCCCGCTGGCTGGCGCGCTACTACCACGCGCCCATCGGCGAAGTGGTTCAGCAGATGCTGCCTGTGCCGCTGCGGGCCGGCAAGGCGCTGTGGCAGCGGGGGGAGACCGAGTGGCGTCTCACCGAGGCCGGACGCGGCGCCGATGTGGAGGCGCTGCCGCCACGGGCGGTGCGACAGCGGCGCCTGCTGACCTTTCTGCAGCGGGAGGGGGCGGCCACCGTGAGCCGGCTGCGCGCCTTCATGGAAGACTACCGCGACCCTATGCGCGCGTTGGAACGACGCGGCTGGGTCGCCGCCCGGCAACGCGGCTGTCTGGACGCGCCCACAGAGGCGGTGCGGCGACATGAACTCAATGCCGAACAGCGGGCCATCGTCGAGGCGGTCCCGCGGGAAGGTTTCAGCGCCCATCTGATCGAAGGGGTGACCGGTTCCGGCAAGACGGCGGTCTATCTGGAGCTGGTGGCGCGCACGCTGGCGGTGGGTCGGCAGGCGCTGGTGCTGGTGCCGGAGATCGGGCTGACGCCCCAGATGGTGGCGCGCTTTACCGCCTGGCTGGGCGAGCCGGTGGCGGTGCTCCATTCCGGTCTGTCCGACGGAGCGCGTCACTGCGCCTGGACGCAGCTGGCCCGGGGCGAGGCGCGCGTGGCACTGGGCACCCGCTCGGCGCTGTTGGGGCGCTTCGCCAATCTGGGGCTGATCGTGGTGGACGAAGAGCACGACGCCTCCTACAAGCAGCAGGAAGGCGTGCGCTATTCGGCGCGGGACGCCGCCCTGTGGCTGGCGCACCGGCTGGAGATTCCGGTGGTGCTGGGGTCGGCCACGCCCTCGCTGGAAAGCCTGCAGCGGGCCCGCGGCGGCCGGCTGGTTCATCATCGCCTGACCCGCCGCGCCACCGGCGCCGCCCTGCCGGAGATCGGCCTGCTGGACATCCGCGGCGAGCGCATCGAGGCGGGGGTCTCCGCGCCACTGGCGGCGGCCATGCGAGAGCACCTGACCGATGGCGGTCAGGTGATGCTGATGCTCAACCGCCGTGGCTACGCGCCGGTGCTCATGTGCCATCACTGCGGCTGGCAGGCGGACTGTCCCGCCTGCAGCGCCCACATGACCTACCACGCGCGGCCCGAACAGCTGCGCTGCCATCACTGTGATGCGGTGCGTCCGGTGCCCGAGCGCTGTCCCCACTGTGGCAGCGGTTCGCTGGTGGCGGTGGGACAGGGCACCGCCCGGCTGGAGGAGGTGCTGGCCGAGACCTTCGACGTGCCGGTGGTGCGCATCGACCGGGACAGCACCCGCCGTCGCGGCGCACTGGAGGCGTGTCTGGAGCAGGTGCACGGCGGCGAGCCCATGATCCTGCTGGGCACCCAGATGCTGGCCAAGGGCCATCACTTTCCCGCCGTGACACTGGTGGGCATGTTGGAGCTGGATCAGGGGCTGTTCTCGCCGTATTTCCGCGCCACTGAACGACTGGCCCAGCTGGTGATCCAGACCGCCGGCCGCGCCGGTCGGGAA
>NZ_WFYD01000072.1 GCF_015490265.1 Sulfurivirga sp.
CCAGCAAGGGCATTCACATGTCGCGCCTCTATCTGCGCATGGACGCCTTCTCCAATGAGGCGCCGCTTTCCGTGGCCGGCCTGCGGCAGTTGCTGGAAGACTTCATCGCCTCTCACGACGGCCTGAGCGACAGCGCCCATGTGGCCTTCCGCTTCGAATACTACGAGCGCCGCCCCTCACTGCTGAGCGACAACAGCGGCTGGAAGCACTATCCGGTGGAGGTGCGTGCCCGGCTGCGCCGGGGCGCGTTCGCCTGCGAGCTGGGCGTGGAAGTGCCCTACTCCTCCACCTGCCCCTGCTCCGCCGCCCTGTCGCGCCAGCTGATCCAGCAGGCCTTTGCCGAGCGCTTCGCCGGGCAGGAGCAGATTTCCCTTGAAGAAGCGCTGGCCTGGCTGGCCACGCCGGAGGGCGTCAACGCCACCCCACACAGCCAGCGCTCCATCGCCCAGGTGCGCGTGCGCCTGCAGCCGGAAGCGGAGCTGGACATCTCCGCCCTGATCAGCCTGATCGAAGGCGCCCTGCAGACGCCGGTGCAGGCCGCCGTCAAGCGGGAGGACGAGCAGGAGTTCGCCCGCCTCAACGCCGCCAACCTCATGTTCTGCGAGGACGCCGCCCGCCGCCTGCAACAGGCCCTCAACGCCGCGGAAGAACAGTTCGCCGACTACTGGGCGCGGGTCAACCACTATGAGAGTCTGCATCCGCATGATGCCGTGGCGGTGGTCACCAAGGGCGTGTCCGGCGGCTATCCGGACGACCCCGAACTGGTGTGCAAGCGCTGAGGCACGCCCGCTTTTACTGAGCGGGTCGGTCCCATCCGGTCCACCCGCCGGTGCCTGTCAGTCTTTCTCTCCGTCCCGATCCTCACATCCCCGACCACAGCAGTCGGGCACCGGGTCCTCGCCCGGCGTGGCGCCCGGGTGGCAGCGGCTGATGCGCCGGATGGCCAGCCAACCGCCGCAGAAGAGGCCATGCCTTTTCAGCGCTTCCACGGTGTAGGCGGAGCAGGTGGGGTAATAGCAGCAGCGGGGCCCCATCAGCGGGCTGATCAGCTTCTGATACAGCCGCACCAGCCCGATGACCGGCCAGGCCAGCACACGCCCGACCCGCTTGGCTACAATGGTGGCAGGTTTGTCATCATTCGAGGAAGTCATGTCCACCATTCTCATCCGCAACGCCACCGTGGTCAACGAAGGCCGCATCTTTCCCGCCGACGTGTTCATCGCCCACGGCCGTATCGAACAGATCGCCCCACAGATCGACCGCGCCGCAGACCGGGAGATCGACGCCACCGGCCTGCATCTTCTGCCCGGCTTCATCGACGATCAGGTGCATTTCCGCGAACCGGGCCTGACCCACAAGGCGGACATTGCCTCCGAGTCCCGCGCCGCACTGGCCGGCGGCACCACCAGCTACATGGAGATGCCCAACGTCAACCCGCCTACCGTGACGCTGGAGGCGCTGGAGGCCAAACACGCCCGCGCCGCGGAGACCAGCTGGGTCAACTACAGCTTCTATCTGGGGGCCACCAACGACAATGTGGAAGAGATCAAGCGCCTCGACCCCGGACAGGCCTGCGGCGTGAAGATCTTCATGGGCAGCTCCACCGGCAACATGCTGGTGGATCGGGACGAAGCGCTGCGGCAGATCTTCCTCAACAGCCCCGTGCTCATCGCCACCCACTGCGAGGACACCCCCATGATTCAGGCCCGCGAGGCTGAATACCGGGAAAAATACGGCGATGAGGTGCCCTTCTCCGCCCATCCGGACATCCGCTGCCGCGAGGCCTGCTACAAATCCTCCAGCCACGCGGTGGAACTGGCGAAGGAGACCGGCGCCCAGCTGCACATCCTGCACATCACCACCGCCGAGGAGCTGGAACTGTTCCAGCCCGGCCCGGTCACCGGCAAGCAGATCACCGCCGAGGCCTGCGTGCACCACCTGTGGTTCTGTGACGAGGACTACGCCGACAAGGGCAGCCTGATCAAATGCAACCCGGCGGTCAAAAGTCGTGCCGACCGGGACGCCATCCGCCAGGCGGTCATCGACGGGCGCATCGATGTCATCGCCACCGATCACGCCCCGCACACGCTGGAAGAAAAGCATCAGCCCTATTTCAGCGCGCCGTCCGGCCTGCCGCAGGTGCAGCGCAGCCTGCAGGCCCTGCTGGACCTCTACCATCAGGGCGTCTTTCCGCTGGAACTGATCGTGGAAAAGACCAGCCACGCCGTGGCGGAGCGCTTCCAGATCAGCAAGCGGGGCTACATCCGCGAGGGCTGGTGGGCCGATCTGGTGCTGGTGGACCTCGCCCGCCCCGACCCCGACACCCGCGAGGCCGCCCTCTACAAATGCGGCTGGTCACCGTGGGAGGGCCACACCTTCCAGAGCACCGTCGTGGGCACGCTGGTCAACGGGGAACTGAAATACTGGCAGGGCCGGTTCGCGCCCTTCACCCCCGGCATGCGGCTGGCCTTCGACCGCTGACTTTGCATGACGTAACCTTTTGCGTTACCATCATGATCAGAAGCTTTCGCTGCAAACAGACCGAGGCATTTTTTCATGGCAGGCGCATTCCGCGCTTTCGGTCTTTCGAGTCCGTTGCCATGCGCAAGCTGCAGCAGTTGAATGCCGCCTGTGAGCTGGAATTTCTGCGCATTCCACCGGGCAATCGCCTGGAGGCACTGCAAGGGGATCGGGCGGGGCAGTACAGCATTCGCATCAACAATCAGTGGCGCATATGCTTTCGCTGGGAAAACGGCCATGCATGGGATGTGGAAATCGTGGACTATCATTGAGGAATCAGCACATGCGTGAAGTTCCCCCTGTTCACCCCGGTGAAATTCTGCTGAAAGACTGGTTGGAACCATTGGGTATCAGCCAATATGCACTGGCCAAGGCCATCGGTGTCCCTCGACGGCGAATCAATGAGATCGTGCAGGGCAAACGAGCCATCACCGCCGATACCGCCACGCGGTTGGGTGCTTTTTTTGGCGTAGCCGCAGAAAACTGGCTGGCCTTGCAGGCACACTACGATGCCGAATGCACTCGCCAGAAGATCGCCGCCGAACTCAGCGCCATTCCACCCTACACACAGTTACAGAAGGACGCTCATCATGCGTGAATTCATCTCCATCAACCCCGCCACCGGGGAAGAGAACGGCCGGGTGGCCCGCTGGGACGATGAACGGCTGGATCAGGCGCTCGCTTACGCGGGCTACGCCTTCCGGGACTGGCAGCACAAGGCGGACGCACCCACCCGCGCCGGCTGGCTCCGCGCGGTGGCCGAGCGGCTGCGGGCGCGGCGCGACGAGCTGGCCGAGCTGATGACCCGAGAGATGGGCAAGCGCATTGCCGAGGCCCGCGCCGAGATCGACAAATGCGCCTGGGTGTGCGACTTCTACGCCGAACAGGCGCCGGCCATGCTGGCCGACGAGGTGGTGGAGACCGAAGCGCGCCAGAGCCGGGTCGTGTTCCAGCCGCTGGGCGTGGTGCTGCTGGTCATGCCGTGGAACTTCCCCTTCTGGCAGGTGTTCCGCGCCGCCGCACCGGCGCTGGCCGCCGGCAACGCGGTGGCCCTCAAGCACGCCAGCAACGTGCCCCTGTGCGCGCAGGCCATCGAGTCGGTCTTTCAGGAAGCGGGGCTGCCGGAAGACCTTTTCACCAACCTGATGATCGGCGCCGATCAGGTGGAGCGGGCCATCCGCCACGAACAGGTGCGCGGCATCGCGCTCACCGGCTCCGAGGCGGCGGGCCGCGCCGTGGCCGCCATCGCGGGGCGGGCGCTGAAAAAGTGCGTGCTGGAGCTGGGCGGCTCCGACCCCTTCGTCATCCTGCCGGACGCGGATCTGGACAAGGTGGTGCCCATGGCGCTCAAGGCCCGTTTTCAGAACATGGGGCAGAGCTGCATCGCCGCCAAGCGCTTTCTGGTGGACGAGACCCAGGCACCGGAATTCATTGAGCGCTTCCGCGCCGCCATCGAGGCGCATTTCGTGCCCGGCGATCCGCTGGATGAGGCCATCACCCTCGGCCCCATGGCCAGCCAGAAGCTGCTGGACGAGCTGCACAATCAGGTGGTGCGCGCTCAGGACTACGGCGCCCGCGTGGTCATCGGTGGCCATCAGCTGGAGCGTCCCGGCGCCTACTACGCCCCTACCCTGCTGACGGATGTCACCACCTCCAACCCCGCCTTTCAGGAAGAGCTGTTCGGCCCGGTGGCCACCGTCACCACCTACACCGAACCCTCCCATGCGCTGGGGCTGGCCAACGCCACCCGCTTCGGACTGGGCGGCTCGGTGTGGACGGAAGATGTCGCCACCGGCGAGGCCATCGCGCTGGGCATGCAGTGCGGCTGCGCCTTCGTCAACGACATGGTGCGCTCCGACCCGCGCCTGCCCTTCGGCGGCGTGAAGGACTCCGGCTGGGGCCGCGAGCTGAGCCGCTACGGCCTGCTGGAGTTCGTCAACATCAAGACGCTGTGGATCGGCGGTTGAAAAGCCGCCGCCTCGGCGCCATGATGAACCTGTCATTCAAGGAAAGGAGCGCGACATGAGCATCTATCTGAACATCCAGCCGAGCGAAGAGGCCCGCAGACTGGGCAACCGCACCTTCTGGCTCGGCGTGGCGCTGATCATCGTGGGCACGCTGGGCATCGTGCTGCCCGAGGTGATGGCGCTGGCCATCAACTTCATGATCGCCTGGCTGCTGATTCTCGGCGGCGTGCTGGCCGGCTACTTCACCTGGCTGTCGCCGGACAGGGATCTGGGCCGCTGGGCCAAACCGGTGCTGCTGCTGGTCATCGGCGTGCTGCTGGCGCTGCTGCCGCAGGTGGCCATCGCCACGCTGACGCTGCTGCTGGCGGTCTATTTCATCATGGACAGCTTCATGAACGTGGTGCTGGCCCGGCAGATCTACCCGCTGGAAGGCTGGGGGCTGACGGCCCTCAACGCGCTGGTCACCTTCATGCTGGCCCTGCTGGCACTGTGGCAGTTCCCGCAAAACACCCCGGTGTTCCTCGGCGTGATCGTGGGCGTGAGCCTGCTGTTCGACGGCATTGTCATGGCCCGTGTCGGCTGGGCGCTGAAAAAGCGCAGCGAGGTGGTCATTGATGAGTGATCTGACCCTCGTCAGCCTCAACATCGGCCGCGGACAGACCCGCCACTGGCGCGGCAAGACGGTGGAAACCGCCATCGAGAAACACCCCGTGTTCGGCGAGGTGGCCCTCACGGAGGCCGGCCTTGCGGGCGATGAGCAGAAAGACACGAAGAACCACGGCGGCCCGGACAAGGCCGTGCTGGCCATCCCCGCGGGCAACTACGCCCGCTTCGGCGTCTTCTGGCACTGGGGCGCGCTGGGCGAGAACCTCACCCTGCCGGATGCGCTCAACGAAACCGTCGTCCGCCTCGGCGACCGCCTGAGGGTGGGCGACGCGCTGCTTGAGGTGACCCAGCCCCGCTCCCCCTGCTGGAAGCTGGACGAGCTGGGCAGCGCGTTCACCGGTCGCAAGGGTTTCCTGCAGCGCTACGCCGCCAGCGGGCGGGTGGGCATCTACCTGCGCGTGCTGGAGGCGGCCCCGCTGCGGGTCGGCCAGCCGCTGGAACATCTGCCGGGAGAGCAAGCCGCCCCCACCATCCACGACCTTTTTCTGGCCAAGCATGCCGGCGGCAGAACCCCCGAGCAGCGTGAGATCATCGAACAGGCTCTGTCCCACCCCGCCCTGTCACAGGCGTGGCGGGACGAGCTGACCCGCCTGCTCAGTCAAACTTGATATAGGCCCAGCCGCGGTTCTGCAGGTCGATCAGCCGGGTGTAGGCGTCGAACACCGGCTGCACGCCCGGCAGCACCGCATCCGGCGTGAAGCCATAGGCCTTGAGCGTCACATTGCACACCTCCACGTGCACGCCATGGTCGATCAGCTCCTGGATGATGGCCCGGTTGGGATTGACGGCGAAGGGGTCGTTGAACACCCGCTGCCAGCCGGCATCCTCCAGCGCCTGCAGGGCGGCCTGCCCGTGCAGCACCACATGGATGTCCAGATCCTCCATCTTCACGCCCTGCTTCTTGTAGGACTCCAGCAGCCCACGCACATAGTAGAGCCCCTTGCCGATGCCGGTGCCCGGCGTCACCGCGCCGGTGTCGATGTCGTAGGCCACCTTGATGCCCGTCTTCTGCTGCACCGTGACGACAGACGGCTTCTCCGCCGCCACGGCAGTCCCCAGCAGCAGAACC
>NZ_WFYD01000073.1 GCF_015490265.1 Sulfurivirga sp.
AGGGAACGGCCGATGAGGCGCTGAATCTCCACCGTGCGCCCGCCCTGCTTGCCGGCGCTGGCTTCCCGACGCATGCGCGTGCCGGTGGAACGGGGCAGCATGCCATATTCAGCCGTCACCCAGCCCTGACCACTGCCCTGCAGAAAGGGCGGCACCCGCTCCTCCACCGAAGCGTTGCACAGCACGCGCGTGTCGCCCACGCTGATCAGCACCGAACCTTCCGCATACTTGGTATAGCCGGTTTCCAGCGTCACCGGGCGCATCTCGTCCGCCCGACGCCCGGAAGGGCGCGTCCATTCACTCATGTTCCGCTCCGTTTCTTTATAGAATGAATGGAATTATAAAACGACGAGTCCACCCGCCCATGAAAAGCATGACCGCCTTCGCCCGCAGCCAGTGCAGCGCCGACTGGGGGCAGATCACTTGGGAGATCCGCAGCGTCAACCACCGCTATCTGGAAACCCATTTCCGCCTGCCCGACAACTGGCGCGAGCTGGAAATGCCGCTGCGCGAGCGCATCAAGCGGCATGTGGCCCGTGGCAAGCTGGAGCTGGCGCTCACGCTGCAGCTGGACGGTGAGGCCGCCCGGCCCGAAGTGGACGGGGAAGTGCTCAAGGGCCTGATCCAGGCCATGCAGACGGTGCGGCTGGAGCTGCCCGCCGCCAGTGAAGTCAACGTGATGGATGTGCTGCAGTGGCCGGGGCTGATCCGGGAACCGGCGCTGGACCGGGACAGCATGGCCGAAGCGCTGCTCGCCTGCGCAGATGAAGCGCTGAACCAGCTGGTGCAGGCACGGGCACGGGAAGGCGAGGCGTTGCGGCAGCTGATCGAGGCGCGGCTGGATGAAATCGAACATATCGTCAACGAACTACGTCCCATCGTGCCTGAGGCGGTACACGCCTATGAAACGAAGCTGCGCGAACGTCTTGCTCACCTGAAGGCGGAGGTGGACGAAAACCGGCTGGCACAGGAAGTGGCCATGATGGCCCAGAAACTGGATGTGGCCGAAGAGCTGGATCGCCTGCTGACCAATGTGCGTCACGTGCGCGAAGCGCTGGCGCAGGACGGCCCGGTGGGACGGCGACTGGACTTTCTCATGCAGGAGCTCAACCGCGAGGCCAACACCCTCGGTTCCAAGGCGGCCGACATGCGCCTGACCGAAGCGGCGGTGGAACTGAAGGTGCTCATCGAACAGATGCGCGAGCAGGTGCAGAACATCGAGTGATCAATTGATCCAGATCAACCTCATAAACGGATTTTGTTTGCAAACGGGCCGCGCATTCCATTACCATTTGCATCAAGTTCCGACAAAGTAAAACCCGCCCGCGTGGCGGCAATCTGGGAGAGCAAGCAATGAGCGATTTCATCAAGTTCTGGGTTGTAGTGACCATTACGGTCGTCATTCCCTACGCCATTATCTGGGGCGTCTATTTCGACATCCTGCCCGAGTCTCTGGAAGTGATCATTTCCCAGCTGGCCGTACTGGCTGCCATTGTCATCATCGTGGGCGGCAACCTGGCGCTGATGTACAGCGACATCAAGACCGGTCGCTACAGCAAGCGCACCTGACAGACGGCTTCAGGACGAATCAGACGCCCGGCCCCAGCGCCGGGCGTTTTTGTTTGTGGGCTACAATAACGCCACATTACCCATGTGACTTGCGCCATGCAGAGTGAAGACCCGCTGAAGGAAACCCCCGAAACGCCGACCGAAAAGGCATCAGCGCCCGGGCACCCCAATGATGAGCGCCCGCCCCGTCGCAAACGACGCTGGTGGCTGTGGCTGACGCTGCTGACGCTGTTTGTCATTCTTCCGGGCATCGGCGTGGCCTGGTACATGGTCACCATCTACCCCACACTGCCAGACGCCAGCGAACTGAAAGACGTGCGCTATCAGGTGCCGCTGCGTATCGTCACCGCAGACGGCAAGCTCATCAGCGAGATCGGCACCCAGCGCCGCATTCCGCTGGACTACACCGACATTCCCGAACGCATGACCCAGGCCATCGTGGCGGCAGAGGATGAGAATTTCTTTTCCCACCCCGGGGTCGACCCCAAAGGACTGGCCCGCGCCGTCTATCAGCTGATCACCACCGGTCACAAGAAATCCGGCGGCTCCACCATCACCATGCAGGTGGCGCGCAACTTCTTCCTCAGCCGCAAGAAGACCTTCATGCGCAAGCTCAACGAGATCGTGCTGGCGCTCAAGATCGAACATCAGCTGAGCAAGCCGCAGATCCTTGCCCTCTATCTCAACAAGATTTTCCTCGGCCACCGCAGCTACGGCGTGGCCGCTGCTGCCCGCACCTACTACGGCAAGGACATCCACGACCTGACGCTTGACGAATACGCCATGCTGGCCGGCCTTCCGAAGGCACCGTCCGCCTACAACCCCATCACCAACCCTGCTCGAGCCAAGGCACGGCGCAACTATGTGCTGCGCCGCATGCACAAACTGGGCTTCATCACCCGCGAAGAGATGGAAAAGGCCATGGCCGTGCCCGTGCATGCCAAGCTGGTGGGCGCCCGCGTGGAAGTGGAAGCAGGCTATGCGGCCGAAATGGCGCGGGACTGGGCACAGCGCCGTTTCGGCCCCAAGGCGCTGGAAATGGGCCTGACACTGGTGACCAGCATCGACAGCCATCTGCAACAGGCGGCCAACCGGGCGCTGCGTCGGGGACTGCTGGACTACAGCCGCCGTCACGGCTGGCGAGGCCCCATCGGGCACCTTGCGCCCGCCCAGCTGGCAGACAAGGCCGACATTGAACAGGCGCTGAAAAAAATCGAAGAGCCCGGACACCTGAAGGCGGCTGTCATCACAGAAGTGACCGACCGTTCCGCACAGGCCCGCCTGAAAGACGGTCAGACGGTCACCCTGCCATTCGATCCGGGCATGAAATGGGCACGCCCTTTCATCAATGCCAACAGGATAGGTCCGACTCCAACCGCACCCATTGAAGTGGTCAAGCCGGGCGATCTGGTCTATGTGGAAAACCGGAACGGCCAGTGGTGGCTGGCACAGAAACCGCAGGTCCAGGGGGCGCTGATTTCCGTGGCGCCGACCAATGGCCGCATTCTGGCCCTGACAGGCGGCTTCGACTACTTTGACAGCAAGTTCAACCGCGCCGTGCAGGGCCGCAGGCAGGTGGGCTCCAACATCAAGCCCTTCCTCTATTCCGCCGCGCTGGACAAGGGGTACACCGCCGCCTCCATCATCAACGATGCGCCGGTGGTCTTCCACGACAAGGCCCTGGAAGACGTCTGGCGGCCGGAAAACTACTCCGGCCGTTTCTACGGCCCCACTCGCCTGCGCGTAGCGCTGGCCCACTCCCGCAATTTGGTGTCCATCCGTCTGCTGCAGGCCATCGGCATCCGCTACGCCATCGACCACATCGCCAGATTCGGCTTCCCCCGCGAGGAACTGCTGCGTCATGCGGATCTCTCTCTGGCGCTGGGCACACCTCAGTTCAGCCCGCTTGAAGTGGTGCGCGGCTATAGTGTGTTCGCCAACGGCGGCTACCGCATACAACCCTGGTTTGTGCAGAAGGTGCTCGATTTCGACGGCAAGCCCATCTACGAGGCGCAGCCCAAGGTAGCCTGCCGCGAGGAAAGCCAGTGCCTGCCTGATGATCCGCAGGCAGCGCCCCGGGTCATCTCGCCCCAGAACGCCTACATCATGACCTCGCTGATGCAGGATGTCATCAACTACGGCTCCGGCCGGCGCGCCAAGGCGCTGGGGCGGCACGACATTGCCGGCAAGACCGGCACCACCAACGATCAGAAGGATGCCTGGTTCTCCGGCTTCAATCCTGACGTGGCCACCAGCGTGTGGGTTGGTTTCGACGAACCGGCTACACTGGGACGGCGCGAAGTGGGCGGGCGTGCCGCCCTCCCCATCTGGATGGACTACATGCGCGTGGCGCTGGCCGACCGGCCGGAACATCCTTTCCCCATGCCTCCGGGACTGGTACGCGTGCCCATCGACCCCAAGACCGGTGAAGCGGTGCCGCCGGACACACCGGGAGCCATTTTCGAGATCTTCCGCGAGCCGTTCGCACCGGACGTGCCCACCCGCACCGAGCGCAAGCTGGAACAGTTGCAGAACGATCTTTTCCAATAGGAGATCACCATGGACTGGACGGGCCTGATTCAACAGATCAATGACACCTGCCAGCTGAATCTGGAGCTGATCAGCGCCCAGCCGGTCGGCGGTGGCGACATCCATCAGGCCTGGCGGCTGCATACACAAAGCGGCGACTGGTTTCTCAAGACCAACCGCGCAGACGCCCTCAAACTGTTTTCCTGCGAAGCCCATGCGCTGCAAGCCATTGCCGACACCCACACCATCCGCTGTCCCGAACCAGCCGGCCATGGCACATATGGCAGCCATGCCTGGCTGCTGATGGAATACCTGCCGCTGGGCCACCGGGGCAATGAACGGGACCGCGGCCGAGCCCTGGCACTGCTGCATCATCAGCTGGAACCGGAGGGCCGCTTCGGCTGGTTCGAGGACAACTACATCGGCCACACGCTGCAGCCCAACGGCTGGGAAACGGACTGGCTCCACTTCTATGGAGAAAAGCGCCTGCGCCACCAGCTGGAACTGGCCCGCCAGGCCGGCGCGCCCCATTACCTCTATGACAGCGGCCTGAAACTGATCGAACGGCTTCCCTTCTTCTTCTCGGACTACACGCCAAAACCTTCACTGCTGCATGGCGACCTGTGGGGCGGCAACAGCGCGTT
The DNA here is from genome assembly GCF_015490265.1 of Sulfurivirga sp. GTDB lineage: Bacteria > Pseudomonadota > Gammaproteobacteria > Thiomicrospirales > Thiomicrospiraceae > Sulfurivirga. Next base: position 4,743 of record NZ_WFYD01000073.1, read on the forward strand.
TACGGTGGACGGCGAACCGGTCATCTACGATCCGGCCAGCTATTACGGTGATCATGAGGCGGATATCGCCATGACCGAACTTTTCGGCGGCTTCGGCAGTGATTTCTACGCCGCCTATCGCGAGGTTTTTCCCCTGGATACCGGTTACGGCGTGCGCAAAACGCTCTACAACCTGTACCACATCCTCAATCACTTCAATCTGTTCGGCGGCGGCTACGCCACCAGTGCGCAGCGCATGATCGATCAGCTGCTTGCGGAGGCAAGATGAAAACCTTTTCTCTGGCCATCTGCGGTTCCGGCGGCAGCGGCGTGGTCACCGCCGGCAAGATCCTGCTGCATGCCGTAGCCTACGCCGGCTACTGGGGCTGGATGGCCAAGTCCTTCGGCCCGCAGATCCGCGGAGGCGAATCGGCGGTAATGCTCCATCTGGCCGACGCCCCCATGGAACATGACAGCGACGCCTTTGATCTGCTACTGGGACTGGACTGGCACGGCTTCGAGCGCTTTGCCGATGAAGTGCCGCTTTCTGAAACTGCCCAGGTGTGGCATGACGAACACACGCCCCCACCCGCCTCTCTCAGCGGTTATCACGCCCATGCCCTGCCGCTGAAAAGCCTGGCCAGCCAGGTACCCAAGGGCCACTTCAACATGGTGGCGGCAGGTGCATTGGGCGCCTGGCTGGGTTTGCCGTTTGATGCGCTGGAAAAAAGTCTGCGCAAGCTGCTGGGCCGCAAGGGTGAGGCCGTGATGCAGCAGAACCTGCAGCTGATCCGGCTGGGTTTTGACCAGTGCGAGCCTCAGCCGGATCTGCTCGGCAGCTGGCAGCGCCATACCGACACCCCCTGGCTGGTGCAGGGCAACCCGCTGACCGGTTTGGGGCTTTTGCGCGGCGGCATCCGTTTTTTCAGTGCCTATCCCATCACACCGGCCACCGACCTGTCTGAGTGGCTGGCCAGCCGTCTGCCGACGCAGAACGGCGTGCTCATCCAGAGCGAAGATGAGCTGGCGGCCATCAACATGGCCATCGGTGCCAGCTTCGCCGGCGCACCGGCGGCCACGGCCACCTCTGGCCCCGGCCTGAGCCTGATGATGGAGGGCATCGGCCTGGCCGTTGCGGCCGAGGTGCCGGTCACCGTGGTCAACGTCAACCGGGGTGGCCCGTCCACCGGCATTCCCACCAAGTCGGAGCAGTCCGACCTGGAGAGCCTGCTGTTCGGCCCACACGGGGACAGCCCCCATGTGGTCACCGCACCGCTGGGCATTGCCGATCTGGCGGCCACGGCCCAGTGGAGCGTCTGGCTGGCGGAAAAACTGCAGACCGTCGTGCTGATGGCCTCCGAGCAGCGTCTGGCCATGGCGGAGGCCATTCTGCCGCCTGTCGAGGCGCTGGATCTGCCCACACCCGAACGGGGCGTGAAGGACTGCAGTGACTGGGTGCGCTTTGCCACCGATGCCATGAACCCGCTACCGATACCCGGCCAAGACAGCTGCCGCTATGTGGCCGACGGGCTGGAGCACACGCCCACCGGCGTGCCCTCCAGCTTCGCCAGCGACCACAGCGCGCAGCTGAACCGCCGTGCCCGCAAGCTGACCGACTTCGACTATGGCGACCGAGCCTTCGAATGGGAGGGGCCGCATGATGCGCAAACCCTGCTGATCGGCACCGGCAGCGTGTGGCCGCTGCTGAAGCACTGTGCCCGCGTGCGCACCGAAGCGGGTCATTCCACGGCTGCGCTGGGCCTGCGCCTGTTGATGCCGCTGCCGGTCGAACGGCTGCGCCCCCTGCTGGAAAAAGGCGCGCGGCGGTTGGTGGTCGAACAGACCCACGGGGCACAGCTGCTGCACTATCTGCAGAGCCGGCTGCCGGGCGTGCCGCTGGAAAGCCTGGCTCAGCCCGGGCCGCTGCCCATCCGACCCGGTGAGGTGCTCAAGCGCCTCGAGGAGGACGTCTGATGCCTTTCGCCAACGACTACAAATCCGACATCCACCCCATCTGGTGTCCGGGGTGCGGACACTTCATGGTGCTGCGGGCCCTGACGCAGGCGATGGCATGGCTGGAACTGGACAAGGACCGCACGGCGGTCATTTCGGGCATCGGCTGCTCCTCCCGCCTGCCGGCCTATGTGGACGCCTGGGGCTTCCACGGCCTGCACGGCCGCGCCCTGCCGCTGGCCACCGGCGTCAAGCTGGCCAACCCTGACCTGACCGTCATCGTCACCTCCGGCGACGGTGATGCCTACTCCATCGGTGGCAACCACTTTCTGCATGCCTGTCGGCGCAATCTGGACATGACGCTGATCGTGATGGACAACCGCGTCTATGGCATGACCAAAGGACAGCCCTCCCCTACGACGGAGCCGGACTGGAAGACGAAGCTGGCGCCCCATGGCACCCATATGCACCCCTTCCAGCCCATGGCGCTTGCGCTGTCGGCGGGCGCCAGCTTTGTGGCGCGCGGCTTTTCCGGCAACCCGGCGGAACTGAGCAAGGTGATCGCAGCCGGCATCGAACATGAGGGGTTCAGCTTCATCGAAGTGCTCAGCCCATGTGTCACTTTCCGTCCGGAAG
>NZ_WFYD01000074.1 GCF_015490265.1 Sulfurivirga sp.
CCACGCCCTGTTCCGCCTGTTCGATGAGCGTGTCGCGGAAGATCTCCCAGGTCAGGTTCTCGGCGATGCCATTGACCTTTTCCAAGGCCTGATAGATGGGCACCGTGCCGATGGGCACCGGTGAGTTGCGAATGATCCACTCGCGGGTTTCGTGAATGTTGCGCCCGGTGGACAGGTCCATCACTGTATCCGCGCCCCAGCGGGTGGCCCAGATCATCTTCTCCACTTCTTCCTCGATGGAAGAGGTGGTGGCGGAGTTGCCGATATTGGCGTTGACCTTGGTGCGGAAGGCACGACCGATGATCATCGGCTCGCTTTCCGGGTGGTTGATGTTGGCGGGAATGACCGCACGGCCCGCCGCCACCTCCTGACGCACGAACTCCGGCGTGATCTCCTCCGGAATCTCGAACGGCGCCTGCCCCGGGTGCTGGCGCACGATGTGCCCCATCTCCTTCATTTCCTGCAGACGGCAGTTCTCACGGATGGCGACGTACTCCATCTCCGGCGTGATGATGCCGCGACGGGCGTATTCCAGCTGCGTGACGCACTGGCCGGCCTTCGCCCGCCGTGGCGCGCGCAGATTGGGAAAGCGGATCTTCTCCAGTTTCCTGTCCTGAAGGCGCACATGATGGTATTCGGAAGTAAAATCCGCCAGCTGTTCGGTGTCACCCCGCTCTTCAATCCACTTCGCCCGCAGCGGCGGCAACCCCTTTTCAAAATCGATATCCGCTTCCGGATCCGTATAGGGCCCGGAGGTGTCATACACCGTCAGCGGCGGATTGGGCTCGAAAGTGCCGTCCGACAGGGGTGTGTCACTGAGCTCGATCTCCCGCATGCCCACGCGGATGTCGGGGCGGGAGCCCTGTACATAGATCTTGCGGGAGCTGGGAAAGGGCTCCACATAGGCCTGTTTTTTCTTTTCCAGCGTTTCCAGCAGCGCGCTCATCGGTTTCTCCTTTTCTCAATGTTGCGCGCAAGATGTCGCGTGTAGCCCGCTTCATCTCGCTTTCCTGCGGCCGCATTACCGGCATCAGGTTCAACGGGTATGCTCTCAGCCGCACACCGCACAGGCGGTGGCAGCACCCCGAGCGATAACGGACAACCTGAATGGCCGCCCGAAATCCGGTTCCAAAGTTCGGATTATAGCTGCGCCCGTAGATAGGCCTCCACACTTTCACACAGCGCATCCAGATCGTAGCCGCCTTCCAGCGCCGACACCAAGGGTGCACCTGCCCTATCGGCCACTTCGGCCAGCTGCATGCCCATCCACGCGAAATCTTCCTGCGTGAGCGCAAGGCTGCCCAACGGGTCGCGCACATGGGCATCAAAACCGGCCGACACCAGAATCAGTTGAGGCGACCAGCGCATCATGTCCGCCAGCACCGGCGCCCATACGCTGCGAAACGCCTCCCCATCACTGCCCGCAGCAAGCGGCAGGCCGACACAATTTTCCGCCAGCGGCGGCACGCCGCTGTAGGGATAGAAAGGGTGCTGAAAACTGGACCAGAAGCGGATGCCCGCGTGACCAGCCACCATCACCTCGGTGCCGTTGCCGTGATGGACATCGAAATCCACAATGGCCACCCGCTCCACCCCCAACGCTTCGACAGCATGCAGTGCTGCCACTGCCACATGGTTGATCAGGCAGAAGCCCATGGGGCGGGCTGGCTCGGCATGATGGCCCGGCGGACGATGCAGACAGAAGGCACGCTGAAGCCTGCCAGATGCAGCCTGCTCAACCGCCTCCACCACACCACCGCAGGCGTGCAGCGCCGCATCCAGTGACTGCGGGGACAGACCGGTGTCCTCATCCAGCGGCCGGCATCCTGATGGCGGCAGATGGCGACGCAGCGCTGCCACATAGCCCGGAGCATGCGCACGCTCGACCACGGCCACCGCTGCCGGAGCAGACCGATGCCAGACCGTCACAAGGTCGGCTGCACGCAGTTTCTTTTCAAGACGGGTCCAGCGCGCAGGCGATTCCGGATGCCCCGGGGTACAGTTCCGGTGGACTTCACTGAGCGGATAGGACCAGACATGGAGAGCCGGCATATCATGACACCCTTATCCCGCAGCGTAAGGCGGTGCTATAATCCGTTCAATTTTAATTACATGGCACAAGGACCGATTCATGGATTTCGATCGCGCCCGTTTCAACATGGTTGAACAGCAGATCCGCCCCTGGGATGTGCTGGACCCCAAAGTGCTGCAGCTGTTTCTGGACACCCCGCGCCACCTTTTTGCACCGGAAGAACACCGGGATCTGGCCTACATGGATCTGGAAGTACCCCTGCCTCACGATCAGGTCATGCTGGCACC
>NZ_WFYD01000075.1 GCF_015490265.1 Sulfurivirga sp.
AAATGGGGGAGACCCCGTCTTCCGGCGGTCCGGGTGTGCTGAAGGTACGGCCAGGGGTGTGGGTCGGGTGGTTGTGTGGTGAGTGGGGGGCCGTCTTACAACACATGGTCCCGGTTTCAGCATGGCGTGCGGAGCCGTGCAGGAGTGTGATGGCCTTTAGCATCTGCGACATAGTGTGCCGATCACGGTGAGGGGCCGATTCAGGCCGTCGCGTGTCTGCACGCCGAACTCATCCGGGCGGGGAGAGATGGAGGCAGACTCCAAGCGAGGCCGGAGCTGGCAGGTGTCGGAGAAATGAAAACGCCCGCACGGGCGGGCGTTCGGTAAAAGGCCGGGCGGATGCCGGTTCAGCGAATGGTGCCCAGGATCTGCTGCGCCCAGGTGTTGGCGGTCAGGTAGAACATGGAGATGTTCATGATGTCCTGATCCTCGAACTGGATGGCGGACCAGTCGGTGCTGCCCTGTTCCAGATCACGCACGATGCGCAGCGCCTGACCCATTGCGCCTTCCATGTCGGTCAGCGCCTTCTTCATCGGTTCGGACAGGGGCAGCTGGTTGACCAGGTCCACCATGGGCAGGTGGAAGAAGGCATTGAGGGTGGAGAACAGGCCCACGAGGAAGTAGCTGTCCTTCTCATTCTTGTGGACGGTGTGCTCGGCCAGCACTTCAAGGAACTTGGCGCGGACCAGTGAAGTGGTCAGCAGCTCGGTGGGCACGCCGGTGGCGCTGCTCAGCAGCATGACGCTGACCCAGAACTTGAGCCGCTTGAGCCCCATCAGCTTGACGGCATCCTCAATGCTCTCCACCTGACGGGGCAGGTCGTTGGAAGGGTGGTTGATGGCCGAGAGCAGGTGGTGGCTCAGGGCCACGTCGGTGCTGATGATGTCGGCCAGCTTGTCGAAGTCGGTGTCGTCCTTGTTGATCTCCGCCAGCAGCTGCAGCATGGAGGCCTCGTTGGCCCCCAGCTCCTTGTCGGCGGTGATGACCGGGTTGGTGAAGTAGAAGCCCTGGAACAGCTCGATGCCCTGATCGCGCAGCTGCTGGAACTGAGCTTCATCCTCCACATGGGTGACGATGACGGTATGGCTGTCCTTGAGGGCGGCGTGAACATCCGCCAGACGCTCACCCAGCTGCTTGCGGTTGAGCTTGACGAACTTGGCGATGGGCAGCAGTTTGGCGTTGACCTCGTCCGGCTCGTAGTCGGCCAGACACAGGCTGTGGCCCGCCTTGGCCAGTGCCTTCAGGCCTTCCAGTGCCCCCTTGTGCTTGAGCAGGCTCTTGTCGAACTCGATGACCAGTTTGCCCGGGTCAGAGAGGGGCGGGACGGTCCGGGTGGCCAGCAGGGTGTGCGGCGCCCGGTAGAAGCAGTAGTTGGGGCCGGCCAGCGTATCGAGGCCGACGGAGGCATCCAGTTCCTTGAACAGGTCCTGCGCCTCGTCCTGCCAGGCCTGGTCGGTCAGCTGGGCCGCACCGATGGGCTCCAGACTGTAGGTATGGCTCCAGAGGGTCTGATTCTGATCCAGAATGGGCTGCTTGTTGCAGAGAATGTGACGTTCCATGGAGGTGTCGCCCTTTTTCTATGGTTATGATGACAATTCGAACAAATTATAGAGGGATTGGCCAGGGGGTTCATAAAGGATTTGAAAGGCGCAATCAGAGAAATATTGGGGGTGTGGCAGCTCAGTGTCGTGCCGGCGAGAGCCAGCGCCACAGATTGAACAGGCTGGCCAGCGACTGGGCGGCGTAGGTCCAGGCGCAGGCGCGCAGAACGCGCTTCAACGCCCGCTGGTCGGCGACATCGAAGCGGCCGGTTTCCACCAGCCAGGGCAGGGCGTGGTTGAAGCTGGCGTCCCACTCCACGGTGAAGGTGCGCAAGTGTATCAGCACCGGCACGCCCATGGCGATGAAGCCGGCGGTGAAGCTGAGCGCCGCCGCGGCCGGCGTGTGGGCCAGCACCGTCAGCACCGGGGCGGCCAGCAGTGCCCCGCCGGCCAGCCTGTGCAGCCAGCGCGCCCGCTCGATCAGCGTCATGCGTTCAAGAAAGGCTTCATCCCCGGTCAGGTGCTGATGGGCATGGGCCACCTCATGGGCGGCCACCGCCAGGGCCGTCAGCGAGGGTGTGGCATAATAGGCGCGGCTCAGGCGCACCGTGCGCGTGACGGGATCATAGTGATCCGGCCCGTCATGGGCTTCCACCCGCACCTGTGCCGTCAGCCCGTGCCGCTTCAGCAGCCAGGCGGCAAACTCGCCACCACCGCCCGGCAGGTCCGGCCGTGGCCGGTTGTGGCGGCGCAGCTGCCATATCGCCCACCATCCGGGCAGCTGGCTGGCCAGCGCCAGCAGAATGAAGACCATCACCCCGTAACCCATGGAAGGCAATTATATGGAATGGCTCCAGTGGCAACCGCTTGTCATCTACCTGCTCACCGGCGCGGTGGTGGGCGTGCTGGCCGGCCTGTTCGGCGTGGGCGGCGGCCTGCTGGTGGTGCCGGTGCTCACCAGCGTGTTTGCCTGGACGCTGGGGGACAACCCGCACATCACCCATCTGGCCATCGGCACTTCGCTGGCCACCATTCTGGTCACCTCGCTGGCGTCGGTGCGTGCCCATCACAGCCACGGGGCGGTGGACTGGACGCTGGTGCGCTCGCTGGCGGCGGGCATTTTCATGGGCGCCTTCGTGGGGGGCTGGAGCAGCCAGTTCATTCCGGCCCGGGAGCTGGCCTGGCTGTTCGCCGGGCTGGAAGCGGCCATCGCCCTCTATCTGCTGCTGGCCATCCAGCCCAGGCCGCACCGGCAGCTGCCCGGCCCGGCGGGGCGCACTCTGGCCGGTGCGGTCATCGGTTTTCTTGCCTCGCTGGTGGGCATAGGCGGCGGTACGCTCACCACGCCTTATCTGGTGTGGCACAACGTGCCCATGCACACGGCCATCGCCGTTTCCGCCGCCTGCAGTCTGCCGGTGGCGGCGGCGGGCACGCTCGGCTACCTGCTGGGCGGGTTGCACGCCGAAGGGTTGCCGCCGGGCGCGACCGGCTATCTCTACTGGCCGGCCTTTGTCGGCATCGTAACGGCCAGCAGCCTGACCGCCCGCTTTGGCGCAAGACTGGCCCACCGTCTGCCGCCGAAACCCCTCAAGCGCGCCTTCGGGGCTTTTCTGCTGCTGCTGGCGGCCAAGATGGCCATCTGGGGATAGACTGCGGCCTTCATGAAATTTTTATGCCTGTGAAATCAGTTACATGGGAGTTTTTCCGCCAGCTTATCCACAGGGTTTGTCCAGAGGTTATCCACAGGCACGCTTTGCCAGCACGAGTTATTCACAGCTATAATCCCATCCATCCTTCGCCGAAACCGGCATCAGGAAGCGACCCGCCATAACAGAACAGAAAACAGAGGAGCGCACCTTGAGTCACATCTGGTCCGAAAGTCTCGAGCGGCTGCGGGACACCCTGCCGGAAGTCCAGTTCAACATGTGGATCAACGCCCTGCAGGCGCGGGAAGAGGGCAACACCCTGCGTCTTCTGGCGCCCACTGCCCAGGTGCAGGACTGGATCAGCCGCAAGCTGTTCCGGCAGATCCGCGAAGCGGTTACCGCCGTGCGGCCCGACACGGAGGTGGTGCTGGACGTGGACGGCTATCTGTCCGGAAGTTCCGCCAATGAGCCTGCCATCCAGCAGACTCCGACGCCGGTGCGGGACAATGGCATCCAGCACAATCTCAACCCTCATTTCACCTTCGACAACTTCGTGGAGGGCAAGGCCAACCAGCTGGCCGCCGCCGCGGCACGGCAGGTGGCGGAGAACCCGGGCGGCAGCTACAACCCCTTCTTCATCTACGGCGGCGTGGGGCTGGGCAAGACTCACCTGATGCACGCCATCGGCAACGCGCTGTTGGCGCGCAATCCCGGCGCACGGGTGGTCTATCTTCATTCGGAGCGCTTCGTGGCCGACATGGTCAACGCCCTGCGTCACAACCGCATCGAGAAGTTCAAGAATTTCTACCGCTCGCTGGACGCGCTGCTGATCGACGACATCCAGTTCTTCGCCCACAAGGAGCAGAGCCAGGAGGAGTTCTTCCACACCTTCAACACCCTGCTGGAGGGCAACAAGCAGGTGATTCTCACCTCCGACCGCTTCCCCAAGGAGGTGGACGGACTGGAGGACCGGCTCAAGTCCCGTTTCGGCTGGGGGCTGACCATCCAGGTGGAGCCGCCGGAATTCGAGATGCGCGTGGCCATCCTGCTCAGGAAGGCCTCCGAGGCGGGCGTGACGCTGCCGGACGAGGTGGCCTTCTTCATCGCCAAGCGCCTGCGCGGTAACGTGCGTGACCTGGAGGGCGCGCTCAAGCGGGTGATCGCCTACGCCCAGTTCACCCGCCAGCCCATCACGCTGACCACCACCAAGGAGGCGCTCAAGGATCTGCTGGCGCTGCAGCAGAAGATGATCACGCTGGAGAACATCCAGAAGACGGTGGCCGACTACTACAAGGTGCGCGTCTCCGATCTGCTGGGCAAGCGCCGTTCACGCAACGTGGCCCGGCCGCGTCAGATGGCCATGGCGCTGGCCAAGGAGCTGACCACCCACTCCCTGCCGGAGATCGGCAACGCCTTCGGCGGGCGGGACCACACCACCGTGCTGCACGCGGTGCGCAAGGTGCAGCAGCTGCGCGAGGAGGACCCGCGCTTCGAGGAAGACTTCAACAACCTGATCAAGATCATCACCAACTGAGGAAGGGTGCGCATGAAAATCGTCATTTCCCGCGAGACGCTGCTCAGGGGCCTGCAGACGGTCGCCGGCGTGGTGGAGAAGCGTCAGACCAAGCCGATTCTCGGCAATGTGCTGCTGCAGCTGGAGGATCAGACGCTCACGCTTGTGGGCACCGATCTGGAGGTGGAGGTGCGCGCGCAGGTGCTGGTGGACAGCAGCGATGCCCCCGCCTTCTCCACCACACTGCCGGCGCTCAAGCTGCTGGGCATCGTGCGTGCCCTGCCGGACGGTGCGGTGGTCCAGCTCACCTTTGACGCCGAAGGACGCTGCACCCTCAGTTCCGGCCGCAGCCGCTACCGACTCTCCACTCTGCCGGCGGATGAATTCCCGTTGATGGACATGAGCGGCACCAGCCTGTCGCTGAGCGTGCCCCAGGCAACGCTGCGCGCCCTGCTGGCCCACACTCACTTCGCCATGGCGGCGCAGGATGTGCGCTACTACCTCAACGGCATGCTGTTCGACATCGCCGACCACAGCCTGCGGGTGGTGGCCACCGACGGCCATCGTCTGTCCACCTGCGCCACGGAGCTGGAGACCGAGGCGCTCACCCCCACTCAGGTGATCCTGCCGCGCAAGGGCGTGCTGGAGCTGGTCAAGCTGCTGGAGCAGCGGGACGATCTGGCGCAGCTGTCCATTGGCAGCAACATGTTGGCGGTGCAGCTGGAAGGAATTACCTTCCTCTCCAAGCTGATCGAGGGCCGCTTCCCCGACTACCGGCGCGTCATTCCGAAGGACAACCCGCTCAGGGTGCGGGCCGACCGCAACCTGCTGCGGGACATCCTGCACCGGGCCACCATCCTCTCCAACGACCGCTTCCGCGGCGTGCGGCTCAATCTGGAGCCGGGGCTGCTGACGGTGCACGCCCAGAACGCCGAACAGGACGAGGCCCACGAGGAGCTGGTGGTGGAGTACGAGGGCGCGCCGCTGGAGATCGCCTTCAACGTCCAGTATCTGCTGGACGTGCTCGGTGCCCTGCAGGGGGATTTCGCCGAGCTGGCCTTCCGGGATGCCAACGGCCCCCTGCTGGTGGAGGAGGCGCACGAGGCGCTGCACTGCCAGCACGTGGTCATGCCCATGCGCCTGTAATCCCGCCGGGCACGCCGTCACGGCGTGCCGCACGCCCGCCTCATGCACGCCCTGCGCCGGCTCGTTCTCACTCAGTTCCGCTGCTTTGACCGCTACACCCTTGAGGTGGCGCCGGGGCTCACCGTCATCGAAGGGGCCAACGCCCGTGGCAAGACGGCGCTGATCGAGGCGCTGTGGCTGCTGGCTTCCGGCCGCTCCTTCCGCACTGCCCGGCTGGACCGGCTCATCCGCCACGGGCAGGGAGAAGCCGCCCTCTATGCCGAAGTGGGGGGGCACCGGCTCGGCTGGGGCCGGCGGGGCGGAGAGACTCGACTGCGGCTGGATGGGGAGACGGTGCGCGCCCAGGCAGAACTGAGCGCCCGCTTTCCCGCCCAGCTGCTCACGCCCGAATCCCACCGCCTGCTGGAAGAAGGGCCGCGCGGACGGCGTCAGTTCCTCGACTGGGGCGGCTTCCACCAGCAGCCGGGCTTTCTCGGCCACTGGCGCGCCTGGCGGCAGGCGCTGCGCCAGCGCAACGCCGCCCTGCGGCAGGGGCTGGCGCCGGAGATGGTGCGCCTGTGGGACGGGGCGCTGGTGGAGGCGGGCGAGGCGCTGGACGCGCTGCGTCAGGACTATGTGACCCGGCTGGAAGCGCCGCTGAAGGCATTGCTGGCGGAGCTGCTGCCGGAGCTGGCCGAGGCGGTCACCCTGCGCTACCAGCGCGGCTGGCGGCAGGGGCTGACGCTGGCGGAGGCGCTGGAGGCCGGCTGGGAAGGCGATGTGCGCCAGCAGACCACCCGCAGCGGACCGCACCGGGCCGACCTGGCCTGCCTGGTGGATGGCCATCCGGCGGAGACGGTGCTTTCCCGTGGACAGCAGAAGCTGTTCGTGTGCGCTCTGCTGCTGGCGCAGGCGCAGCTCTACGCCGAAGCGCGCGGCCACTCGGTGGTCATGCTCATCGACGACCTGCCGGCGGAGCTGGACGCCGAACGTCGGGCACGCCTGCTGGCGCTGCTGGAGGCGTTGGACATCCAGCGGGTGGTGACCACCACCGACCGGGCGCTGATTCCCGGGGCGTCCGAGGCCGCCATCGTCACCCTGTGATAGAATGACCCTTTCAAATTCATTCCCGCAAGTCGAAGGACCCATGGCTCAGAAAGACCCCGCCCAACAGAACTACGACGGCTCTTCCATCAAGGTGCTCAAAGGCCTGGAGGCGGTGCGCAAGCGTCCGGGCATGTACATCGGCGACACCGACGACGGCACCGGCCTGCACCACATGGTGTTCGAGGTGGTGGACAACGCCATCGACGAGGCGCTGGCCGGCTACTGTGACCGCATTCAGGTGGTGCTCCATCCGGACGGGTCCGTCTCCGTCTCCGACAACGGCCGCGGCATTCCGGTGGACATGCACCCTGAGGAGGGGCGTTCCGCCGCCGAGGTGATCATGACCGTGCTGCACGCCGGTGGCAAGTTTGACGACAACTCCTACAAGGTGTCCGGCGGTCTGCATGGTGTGGGCGTCTCCGTGGTCAACGCCCTGTCCGAACACCTGTGGCTGACCATCAAACGAGACGGCAAGATCTGGCAGCAGGAGTACCGGTTGGGCGAACCGCTCTATCCGCTCAAGGCAGTGGGCGAGACGGACGAGACCGGCACCGAGGTGCGCTTCCTGCCCAGCCCGGACATTTTCGCCATCACCGAATTCGACTTCGATGTGCTGCGCACCCGCCTGCAGGAGCTGTCCTTTCTCAACTCCGGTGTGCGTATCGAACTGATCGACCGGCGCGTGGAGCCGCCGCGGGAGGAGATCTTCCAGTACGAGGGCGGCATTCAGGCGTTTGTGGAATATCTCAACCGCAACCGCACGCCCATCCATCCGCACATCTTCCACTACTCGGCCGAGAAGGACGGCATGACCGTCGAGATCGCCATGCAGTGGTCGGACGCCTATCAGGAACATGTGTACGCCTTCACCAACAACATTCCCCAGAAGGACGGCGGCACTCACGTGGCCGGTTTCCGCGCCGCGCTGACCCGCACCCTCAACGCCTACATGGAGAAGGAGGGGCTGGCGAAGAAGTACAAGATCAACATCACCGGTGAGGATGCCCGCGAGGGGCTGGCGGCCATCGTCTCGGTCAAGGTGCCTGATCCCAAGTTCTCCTCCCAGACCAAGGAGAAGCTGGTCTCCAGCGAGGTCAAGTCGCTGGTGGAGACCACCATGAACGAGAAGTTCGCCGAGTGGCTGCTGGAAAATCCGCAGGACGCCAAAGCCATCGTCGGCAAGCTGGTGGAGGCGGCGCGCGCCCGCGAGGCGGCGCGCAAGGCGCGGGAGATGACCCGGCGCAAGGGCGCGCTGGACGTGGCCGGCCTGCCCGGCAAGCTGGCCGACTGTCAGGAGAAGGATCCGGCCAAGTCCGAGCTCTATCTGGTGGAGGGGGATTCCGCCGGTGGGTCGGCCAAGCAGGGACGCGACCGGCGCACCCAGGCCATCCTGCCGCTGAAGGGCAAGATCCTCAATGTGGAGAAGGCCCGCTTCGACAAGATGCTCGCTTCCGCCGAGGTGGGGACGCTGATCACCGCGCTGGGCTGCGGCATCGGCGCCGAGGATTACGACCCGGACAAGCTGCGCTACCACCGCATCATCATCATGACCGACGCGGACGTGGACGGCTCCCACATCCGCACCCTGCTGCTGACCTTCTTCTACCGGCAGATGCCGGAGCTGGTGGAGCGCGGCCACATCTACATCGCCCAGCCGCCGCTGTACAAGGTCAAGAAAGGCAAGCAGGAGGCCTATCTCAAGGACGACGCCGAGCTGGACCACTACCTGCTGGAGCTGGCGCTGGAAAACGCCCAGCTGATTCCGGGCGGCGGCAATCCGCCGATCGCCGGCGTGGCGCTGGAGCGGCTGGCGCAGGCGTGGTTGGCGGCCCGGCGCATGATTGAGCGCCTGTCCCGCCGCTTCCGGCCGGACTTCCTCGAAGGACTGGTGCGGGTGCCGCCCCTGACGCTGGAGATGCTCGATGACGAGGCGGCGCTCAACGGTTGGGTCGAGCGCATGCGCGCCTGGCTGGCAGCGCGGGGCGAGGCCACGAAGGTGGGCTTCGAGCTGTCCGTCGAGCCGGCCCATGAGGGCGAGGCCCGCTTTCAGCTCCGCCTGACCGTGCGGGAGCATGGCATGACCCAGTCCCAGACCTTTGGCGCGGCCTTCTTCGCCAGCAAGGAGTATCGCCAGCTGGCGGAGACCGCCGCGCTGCTGGACGGCCTGCTGGCCGATGACGCCCGCATTCTGCGCGGCGAGAAGGAACAGCCGGTGCGGGATTTCGGCGAGGCGCTCGACTGGCTGATGGGCGAGGCCAAGCGGGGGCTCACCATTCAGCGCTACAAGGGTCTGGGCGAGATGAATCCGGAGCAGCTGTGGGAGACCACCATGAACCCGGAAACCCGCCGCCTGCTGCAGGTCACCGTCAAGGACGCCATGCTGGCTGACGAGGTGTTCACCACCCTGATGGGCGACGCGGTGGAGCCGCGGCGCGCCTTCATCGAGGAGAACGCCCTGGCGGTGGAAAACCTGGACATTTGACGTAAAATAGCCTGAATTCGCGTTTTTTCAGGCCTTTTCGGGGTCCGTTCCGGCGCCGCGCGGCGGCGGCCGTGCAAAATCAGGGGAGACCCCGTCCCAATTACCAAGCAAGGAGAGTGTTATGTCTGCACTGCATCCCATCGTGGCCGTGGTCGGGTCTTCCGGCGCCGGCACGTCGTTCGTCAAGCGCGCCTTCGAGAACATCTTCGAGCGCGAGGGGCTGAACCCCGCCATCATCGAAGGCGACAGCTTCCACAAGTACGACCGCGCCACCATGAAACAGAAGGTGGCCGAAAGCAAGGAGAAGGGCTGCCGTCCGCTGACCCACTTCTCCGAGGACGCCAACGAATTCCATCTGCTGGAAGAGCTGTTCCGCACCTACCGTGAAAGCGGCACCGGCAAGCGCCGCTACTACATCCACTCCGACGAAGAGGCCGAGTTCCACAACAAGCGCTTGGGCACCCACCTCAAGCCGGGTGAGTTCACCCCGTGGGAGGACATCCCGCCGGGCACCGACCTGCTGTTCTACGAAGGCCTGCACGGCATGGTGCGCAAGGTCAAGTACCTCAAGGAAGGCCAGAAGCCCTATGACGTGGCCCAGTATGTGGACCTGGGCGTGGGCGTGGCGCCGGCGGTCAATATCGAGTGGATGCAGAAGATCTATCGCGACACCAGCGAGCGCCCCTACACGGTGCAGGACGTGCACAATGTCATTCTGGAGCGCATGCCCGACTACATCGACTACATCGTGCCCCAGTTCCATCGCACCCACATCAACTTCCACCGGGTGCCGCTGATCGACACCTCCGATCCCTTCTCCACCGAGGAGGGCATGCTGCCCACCGTGCCGGCGCCGGAGGACTCACTGATGGTGACCCATGTGCGCATCAAGGATCAGGTCAACCTGCCGGAGATCGCCGAGCAGATTCCGGGGGCGTGGCTGCAGCGGGACGACACGCTGGTCTATAACTCCAAATATTTTGTCGAGGCCATGGATCTGCTGCTGACTCCCCTGATCAAGCAGCTGATCGAGCGCAAGCACAAGGCCGGTGGCTGATCGAAAGCCGCTCTGCCATAAACCCCTTCAAAACCCCGCATTCGCGGGGTTTTTTGTATCAGCCGACTCCCTCTTTGGTTTTCATTACGGCTGGCATGGTTTATGCTTTTTCCTTGAAAAGTTTTCAAGGGGGTTAACATGCTTGCCAATCTCAGCATCCGCACCAAACAGCTGCTGGCCATGGTGCCGTTGATCGGCGCGCTGCTCTTCTACGGCGGCGTCAACATCTGGGAAAAATACACTACGGCGATGGAAATGAGCCATGTGGAGCATCTGGCCGAGCTGGCGGTCTCCGGCGGCCTGCTGGTGCATGAGCTGCAGAAGGAGCGGGGGGCTTCCGCCGGCTTCATCGGCTCCGGTGGGCGCAAGTTCGGCAACACGCTGCAGCGGCAAAGGCAGCAGACCGACCGGCGCATCGAAGAGTTCCGCATCACCCTGCAGCGCATTGAGCGCATGGGTGTGCTGCCGGGTGAGGCGGCAAGTTATTACCGTGCGGCCATGCAGCAGCTGCAATCCCTGCCGCAGATCCGCCGCTGTGTCAGCGGCGTGCCGGAACGGCCATGCCAGCTTGGCCGGGTGCTCAGATTCTATACGGGGCTGATCGGCAAGCTCATGTCCGGCACGCTGGAGAGCATGGTGCACAACCACTCCATGGAACTGGTGCAGGCCGGTACCGCCTACTACATGATGCTGGGCGTCAAGGAGCAGATGGGTATCACCCGGGCGGTGCTGGCCAATGCCTTTGCCGCCAATCACATGAGTGAGCAGGGCAAGGTGAAGCTGGCCGGCCTGATGGCCAGACGGGGCGTCTATCTGGACAGTTTCCGTCTGTTCGCCACGCCTGACATGAAGCGGGGCATGGAGGCGATTCTCACCAGTGCCGACGGGCGGCAGGTGGAAGCGCTCATCCACAAGGCGCTGACCACCCCCGTGGGCCAGCCGCTCAATGAGGACAGCGAGCAGTGGTTCGGCCTTGCCACCCGCTTCATCAACCAGCTCAAGGGGCTGGAAGACCGTATCGAGCAGCAGCTGATCAGCCGGGCGCGGCAGGT
>NZ_WFYD01000076.1 GCF_015490265.1 Sulfurivirga sp.
AGCAGATCCGCCCCTGGGATGTGCTGGACCCCAAAGTGCTGCAGCTGTTTCTGGACACCCCGCGCCACCTTTTTGCACCGGAAGAACACCGGGATCTGGCCTACATGGATCTGGAAGTACCCCTGCCTCACGATCAGGTCATGCTGGCACCGAAGGTAGAAGCGCGCATGCTGCAGGCGGTGGACATTGACGAAAGTGAAAAGGTGCTGGAAATCGGCACCGGCTCCGGTTTCATGACCGCTCTGCTGGCACAGCTGGCCAAATCGGTCACCACGGTGGAATATTTCGCAGACCTGTCCGAAAGCGCCCGGGAAAAGCTCAAGGACTATGACAACATTCGTTTTGAAGTGGGCGATGGCGCCTGTGACTGGCAGGACGGCGAACAATATGACGTCATCATCCTCACCGGAAGCAGCGCCGAAGTGCCTCAGGCCATGCTGGAAAAACTGACGCTGGGCGGCCGCATGATCGCCACCACCGGCTGCTCCCCGCTGATGGAAACCTGGCTGATCACCCGCGTGGAAGAGCACAACTATGAGCGAGAGGCGCTGTTCGAAACGGACATGAAGCCGCTCATCCACTGCGAACCGAAAGATGCCTTTGTTTTCTAGAAGGCTTGCCCCCCTCTTTCTGGCGCTGGCACTGCTGGCGCCTCCCCTTCCTGCCGCACTGCCCGACCTGGGCAGTCAGGCCCGCCAGCAACTCACCCCGCAACAGCGCCAACTGTTCCGCCTGGGTTTTCTGCGCTCTCTCTACGACCGTCATGCCGTCATCGAAGACCCGATCCTGAACCAGTGGCTGACCCGCCTGGGCCAGTATCTGGCCCAGTATGCCGACACCCCGGAACCTGTGACCTTCCTGCTGATCGACAGCCCCGAAATCAATGCTTTTGCCGGACCGGGCGGGGTCATCGGCATTCACAGCGGCCTCATTCTCTCCGCCCGCTCCATTGACGAGGTGGCCGGCGTCATCGCCCACGAGATCGGCCATGTGCATCAGCATCACCTGCTGCGGCGACTGACTCACGCTGACCGCGACACCCTCACCAGCCTGGCAACGCTGCTGGCCGCCCTGCTGATCGGACAGAAGGACCCCCAGGCCGGCATGGCCATGTTCTACACCGGCAATGCACTCAACCTGCAGAACCAGCTGAATAACAGCCGCAGCGACGAAACCGAGGCCGACGCCCTCGGTCTTCAGCTGCTGCATGCCTCCGGCTACCGACCCGAAGCCATGGCCGATTTCTTCGAGCTGCTCTACCAGCGCAGCGAACGTGACACGCATTCAATACCGGAAATTCTGCGCACACACCCGGTCAGCCAGCACCGCCTGGCAGCGGCCAAGGACCGACTGGATACACTCAAACGAATCCATGCTTCCCGTGGCACACCGCCGCCGCTGTTGCCCTTTTCCCTCATAAAGGACCGCATCCGCCACCTTGAAAAACCTGAACGGGTGAACAGGACACATGTATCTGAAGCACCGTCCTGGCTGGCTGATCTCAATCATGCACTGACAGCCATACAGACGCGACCTCAGCACGTCATTTCCATTTCCCAAAATCTGATCAGACGCTACCCGGACACACTGGCAATCCGTCTCAAACTGGCACGGGCACTGGCCGACACACATCCACAGACTGCACTGCAACTTCTCGACCTTCCTCTCGAAGACAACCCGCCTCCCCTGCGCACCCTGCATGCCGATACACTGGCCGACCTGCTGGCGCGCATGGGTCAGCAGGCGCGCGCCCGCCTCTACGCAGCGGAAGCCAACTGGCTCAAAGGACGCTGGCGTCAGGCCCATAACCTGTTGAAAGAACTAGACCCCGCCCAACTGCACGGAAAAGAACGCCTGCGCTACGAACAGCTTCAACGCCAGACTGCCGCCCTGACCGATGCCTGACCTGCCCAAGCAAAACTTTATTTCTTCATTAAAGATTGCTATGGCCCCGCATTGGAAAACGCTTGCGTTTACTGGTTGATTGAGTAACCTTATGCTTCAAGAGCAGACCAGCTCATAAAAAGTTGTGGTCTTATTTCGATAAGACTAACCACAAGACTCTTTAGGAGGAGAGAATGAAAAACAAGATGATTCACGCTCTGGCTGCCACTGCGGTTGCCACCACGCTGATGGCGGCGCCTGTTGCCTCTCAGGCAGCCGGTGCCGACGCCAAAGTGGTTGCTGAAGGCAAGAAGCTGGCCTTCAGCCGCTCCAAGGGCAACTGCCTGGCCTGCCACATGATCAAGGGCGGTTCTCTGCCCGGCAACATCGGCCCCGCACTGATCGCCATGAAGCTGCGCTATCCCGACAAGCAGAAGCTGCGTGACAAGATCTGGGGCAAGCCGGAGCTTGAAGTCAAGTACAGCATGATGCCTCCGTTCGGACGACACGCGATTCTGTCAGAGGATCAGATCGACAAGATTGTCGAGTTCATCTACACTCTGTAACAGATTGCATTTTTCACACTATAAAATTAGGAGTCTTACCTATGAAGCGTAGATCCTTCCTGAAAGGCACCCTGGCAACAGGCGCTGCCGTGGTAGCTGTCAATGCGGGCCTGCTGACACCTTCTGCCGTTCTGGCTGACTGGAACAAGGCCGCTTTCGAAGCCAAGAAAGTTGACGAAGCCATCAAGGCCGTGTTCGGCACCACTGCTGCCGGCGAGTCTGGTGACCTGGTTCTGAAGGCGCCCGAAATCGCCGAGAACGGTGCGGTAACGCCGATCACCGTTGACGCTTCCAAGATGAGCGGTGTCGAGTCCATCGCCATTCTGGCCGACAAGAACCCCACTCCGCTGGTTTGCGTATACAACTTCTCCGGTCCCGCTCTGGGCTATGTCTCCACCCGTATCAAGATGGGTGAGACCATGAACGTCATCGCCATTGTCAAGGCTGGTGGCAAGCTGTACAAGGCTCAGCAGCAGGTCAAGGTTACCATCGGTGGTTGCGGCGGTTAATACTGCGCCCAACGAGAAGCTGTAGTACCGTTAAACCAAGCAAAGGAACAGAGTTATGTCTATCAAAATTCGTGTACGTGGCAAGGTCCGTGGCGGCGTAGCCGAAATCAAGGCGCTGATGAAGCACCCGATGGAATCCGGCCGTCGCATCAACAAGAAGACTGGCAAGCCCTATCCGCCCAAGTTCATCCAGAACGTGGAAGTTGCGGTAAACGGCACCAAGGCTGTTGATGCGCAATGGTCTGGTGCGGTTTCCGCCAACCCCTACATGGCCGTCAAAGTGAAGGCCAACAAGGGCGACGAAGTTGTCATCAACGTTGTTGACAACACTGGCGACAAAGGTTCTGCCAAGCTGAAGCTGAAGTAATTCGGCATCGGAGCGGTTCCGCCTGGAGCCGCTCTACTACATATATATTCTGACCAAAGCTCTCGGACGGAGGATTCCTAAATGAAAAAAACCCTTCTGATTACCGCACTGTCAGCCGGCGCTTTTGCCGTGGCAACCAATGCCTATGCTGGCAGCAATGTTGATCCCGAAAAGGATCGCAAGCAGTTTGTCGACTTCATCATGGCAAAAAGCCCCAAGGTACCGTTTGAAGAATACCGCTTGGGCGCCTACATCTACAACGCTGACAAGAAGGCTCAGTACGAAGCCGTTGACGAATTCCCGCCTTACCTGGATGCCATCGACCTGGGTGAGGAACTGTGGAACAAGGACCGCGCCGTCTATGAAAAGTGCTTCGGTTCCGATGTTTCAAAAATCCGTCCCAAGTATCCCTACTTCGACGACAAGCGTGGCGAAGTGGTCACGCTGGAACTGGCCATCAACGAGTGCCGCAAGAATGCCGGCCTGAAGCCGTTCAAATGGGGCAAGGGTGACATCGCCCGCCTGAGCGCCTATCTGGCCTACAATGCCCGAGGCCAGAAGATCAACGTCAAGATCGACTCTGAAGGCGCCAGGAAAGCCTATAACGCCGGACGTGACCTGTTCACCAAGCCGCATGGCCAACTGAACCTGTCCTGCGCCAAGTGCCATGCCTACAACGCTGGTCGTCGTGCACGCGCCAACATTCTCTCTCCGGCGCTGGGTCATACCACCCACTTCCCGGTATGGCGCGCCAAGTGGAACTACCTGGGCACCCTGCACAAGCGCTATACCGGCTGCATGAAGAACATGCGCTGGGATCCCAAGACTGTAGGAGGTCCTCAGTCCGTGGCTTTCCGTAACCTGGAGTTCTTTGAGGCCTATCTGTCCAATGGCCTCGAGATTGACGGTCCGGATTACCGCGAATAAGCGTCATCAGGCTCCATCAAAAAAACCCGGCCGTCCTGCCGGGTTTTTTTGTTTCTGCATGTCAGGGGGCTGCCGGCAATGGCTACGCCTCCTGCCGGCGGGTGAACACCCAGTTCTTCTCATCGGACAGCTCCGGTGCGAACCCATACCCCCCATAGTCGAAATACTTGAGCTCTTCGGCATCCTGAACCTGGTGATCGATGGCCCAGCGCACCATCATGCCCCGCGCCTTCTTGGCATGGAAGCTGATGATCTTGTACTGGCCGTTCTTCCAGTCCTTGAAGACCGGTGTGATGACCTCCCCTTCGATCCGATTCGCATCAACCGCCTTCCAGTATTCATTGGAGGCAAGGTTGACCAGCTGTCTGCTGCCCGATGCCGCAAGGCGTTCATTGACCAGTCCGGTCACTGCTTCCCCCCAGAAGGCATAGAGATCCTTTCCAGCAGGGTTTTCCAGCCGTGTTCCCATCTCCAGCCTGTAGGGCAGAATGCGATCCAGCGGGCGAAGCAGGCCATACAGGCCGGACAGTATGCCCAGATGCCTCTGGGCATACTGCAGCCCGGACGGTTTGAGCGTATCCGCATCCAGCCCCTGATACACATCCCCGCGGAACATGAAGACCGCCGGCTTTGTCCTCTCCTCAGGAAAGGGCACTTCCCACGCCTGATAGCGTTCGAAATTGAGTTCGGCCAGCTTGTCGCTCAGCTTCATCAGCGCGGCAATCTCGTCAGGTGCCTTGCGCTGCATGATGCGTGCCAGCTCATCAGCCCGCCCCAGCAGTTCGGGTTCCGTAATCGGAATGGCCGTCGGGTTTACCTGTGGTGATTCGTCCAGCTTCTTAGCCGGTGAAATGAGCATGTACATGATGCATCCTCCCAAACGAAACAGGGCGCCATGGGGCGCCCTGCTCTGTGTCTACTGACAGACTGACTGCTCAGCAGTCGCTGTCGGCATCAGCATTCGGATCATAGCCACCAGCGGGCTTGCCTGCCGGCTGCTGCACATGCTGCTGAGCCTTTTCCTGCGCACCCTGTGCACTGTTCTGGTCACCCCCCTTGGAGCAGGCGGCAACACCCAGCACGAACAGGGACAGCATCATCAGTTTGACAGCTTTCATGGTTACACTCCTTCCATTGAGATTGAAAAAAGAATCATGCGGCAAACGTTTCGGGCGTTACACCCTGACCTTCGAGGAAATGCCGGATCTTGATCACTTCGTCCTTGCTTTCCAGCGTGTGGCCGTGATGGGGCAGAATGATGACCACTTCCTGGCCGTTGTCGGCCTTGACCTTGGCGTGGTGGTTCTTGGTAATCTCCACCTCGTAGCCGAGGTGCTCGAACAGATGCTCAACCGCCTTCCAGTCGATATTGGTGCTGACCGGATGGCCGAAGATCATCTCCAGCGTCTGTCTGTGCTTGCGTGCGCTCATCGATTTTCTCCACAATTGAACAGCGTCATTTAAGCACACCCTAATCTCTTTTCCAAGTCTCGCAGGCGCTCAGGGGTGCCCACATCGTGCCATATCCCTTCATGCAGACGGCCTGTCACCGCACCCCGAGCCATGGCGCTGCGCAAAAGTGGTGCCAGCGGAGCCGGCCTGTCGTCCAGTCCGGCAAACAGCGCGGGCGAGAGCACGCTGATACCGGCGAAAGTGTAAGGGCCCTCGGGCAACACTTTCCCGTTTTCCAGCCCGAAATCCCCGTGGGGATTATGGGGTGGGCTCGACACCAGCACCAGATGGGCGGCCTCAACCTGATCCGGCAGAGAAGCAAAGTCAAAGTCCGTCCACACATCGCCATTGACGACGATGAAAGGTCGCTCGCCCAGCCAGGGGAGTGCACGGACAATACCGCCGGCTGTCTCCAATCCACCCGGCGGCTCAGGGGAGAAGATGACCTCCATGCCCCAGTCCCGCCCTGTGACATAGGCCTCGATCTGCGCCTTCAGCCAGGCACCGTTGACCACGACCCGCTGGATACCGGCGTTGCGCAGGCGTCGCAGATGCCGGCCCAGCAGGGGCTCGCCACAGACCGGCAACAGCGGTTTGGGGGTGGTGTCCGTCAACGGCCGCATCCGCTTGCCGCGCCCGGCGGCCAGAATCATGGCCACCTCAGGCATGCTGCGCCTCGAAAGCTGGCAACACCGTCTCCCCCACCCAATCAGCCAGAACCCGGGTTTCGGGATAGTGCACACCCACCTCCACAATGTATCGGAGCGTATTGGGCACATCGGCCAGGTAGCGGCTCTTGCCGTCCCGGTGCCACAGGCGGGCAAAGATGCCCGCAGCCTTGAGGTGACGCTGAATGCCCATCAGATCAAAGGCGCGCACGAAACCACGCCAGTCCTCCGGTCGCTGCAGACCAACCTGCACCAGCTGATCAAAATACTGTTTGCGCCAGATATCCACTTGTTCTGCAGGCCAGCGCACGTAACAGTCCCGCAGCAGGGAGGCGGCATCGTAGGTCAGCGGGCCGCGCACCGCGTCCTGAAAATCGAGCAGGCCCGGGTTGGGGTCGCTGACCATCAGGTTGCGGCTGTGGTAGTCCCGATGCACGAACACCTGAGGCTGGGCCAGCGCCGACTCGCTCAATGCAGCCGTCGTCTCCGGCCACCAGTCGGGAGTGTCCAGCGACAGGTGGCGCTCCACCAGCCAGTCGGCAAACAGCGCCATCTCCTCCTGCAGCAGTCGCATATCATAGGTGGACAACTGGTCAACATATCCGTCTCCCGCCTGCTGCATGCGCACCAGCGCCATCAGCGCATCCCGGTAGAGGGCGTCCGCCGTTTCTTCATTTAGTGCCTGCTGATAGTCCACCGTGCCCAGATCACTCAGCAGCACGAAGCCCTCCTCCCGGTTCCATGCAAATACTTCCGGCGCATTGAGCCCCATCTCCCTCAGCCAGCCGGCGATGCGTACGAACGGCTCGGTCTGCTCCTGCTCAGGCGGTGCATCCATGACGATAAAGGTTCGCTCACCGATCTCAATGCGGAAATAGCGCCGGAAGCTGGCGTCGCTGCTGGCCGGAACCGGCTCGGAAGACGGGGTCTCCCCCAATTTTGCGGGGACGGTTTCCGCCAGCCACTGGCGCAACCGGGAAAAACGCGGGTCTGTGTCCAATTGGCGCCCTCCAAGGCTAAAATGAGGCTTTCTGATGCAACTGGCGGTTATTTTGAGACGAACGGCGCTGATTTTCACCGCTTTTTTGTGGCTGCCGGCAACCGTGGGCGCGGCCGAGCGTTGCCAGTATCCCTGGCTGTTTCCGCCCGCTGAAAGCCTGCCCGTATCCGGACCGACGCAGGCATGGGGCGTGCGCCTGCATGCCGATGCGCACAAGGCGGTGCTGGAAGGGCCGGTCGAACTGCTGCGCCCCAAAGGACGACTGCATGCGGATCGGGCTGAATGGATTCGTCTGCCGCGACAACTTTTCCGCGCCGTCGGCCATGTCACCCTGGAAACGCCCAAACTGCTGCTGCAGGCCCAGGAACTGACCTATTCTCGTCACGAGAAGATCATCAGCGGCCGCAATCTGCGCTTTCAGACCCGTGACCGTCGCTACAGAGGCCAGGCCGGCCATCTGCGCGATGAACGCGCCAAAGGTCAGGCCCACATGCGGGACGCAGCCATCACCAGCTGTCCGGTCGGTCGCAACGACTGGCTGCTGCATGCCAAAAAGCTGCGGCTGGATCGCAGTAGACAACGCATCTACGCGCATCACGCCTGGCTGACGATCCATGATGTGCCGGTGCTCTACACGCCATACATCAGCTATCCCACCAGCCGCCGTGGCAGCGGCTTTCTCATGCCGCGACTGGAAAGCTACAAGTCCCCCAACCGCACGGATACCAGCTGGCTGGTGGGCATTCCCTACTACTTCAATCTGGCACCCAATTACGACGACACGCTTACCTTCTATCAAATGCAGGACCGCGGCACTCTGCTGGACAATGAGTTCCGCCTGCTGACAAGACAGGGTCAGGGCACATTGCTGGGCGGATTCATCCGGGACGAGGCGCTGGGGCGCGACCGCTGGCGCTGGCAGTTCAAGGGCAGCTACCGGCTCACCCCTGCCCTGACCGCCTCGGCCGACTGGGCGGACGTCTCTGACAAGGACTTCTTCGCCGACCTGCCGCTCGACCCCAACCTCAAGACCGAAACCCACCGCAAGCGCACCCTGCGGCTTGAATGGAAACCAAACTCCAATTTCAGCACCTGGGTGGCCCATGAGGACTGGCTGCTGCTGAGAAATCACGGCTACGACTACGAACGCCGCCCCGAGGTGGGCCTCCACTGGACCACACGTCTTACCGATGCGGTGGACACCCACCTGAATGCGTCAGGCACGGATTTCGAAATCCCCATTGCCGGCCACGGCAAGCCGGAAGGCTGGCGCTACGTGCTCCACCCCACACTCGGTGGAGAATGGGTGGAAGAATGGGGGAGTTACGGCTTCAAGGCTCAGCTGAAGGGCAACCGCTACAGCCTCAACGACGGACGGACACCCGCCTTCTGGGTACCGCTGGCGGAGGTGCACGGCCAGCTGGTGTTCGAACGACTGGCTCCGGAGTGGGGCAAGGGTTGGAAACAGACACTCGAACCCCGCATCCAGTTCAGCTGGATTCCCCGGGTGGATGATCAGCTCGCCGCCCCCAATTTTGACAGCAGCACCCGCAGTCTCAGCTTTGACAATCTGTTCGTGCTCAACCGCTTCAGTGGTGGCGACCGCGTCGGTGACACGCAGAGACTGTCCCTGGCGCTGACCACCCGCCTGCTGACGGAAAAGGGCAAGGAGCGGCTGCGCTTCGCCGTGGGTCAGGCCTTCTGGCTGGCACCCCGCTACATCGGACTGGACGGGTTGAAGAAAGACACCACCCCTGCCAGCGACTACTATGTGCTCGGCCGCCTGAGCAGCCACCACCTGTTTCTGGACACCACCGCCCAGCTTCGCCGTCGGGACATCAGTCTGGACAACCTGATCACCCGCTGGCGACTGCGTGGCCGGGGCTGGCGCTGGCTGGGACAGCTCAAATGGGAAAACGTCGGCACCGACAGCGAAAGCCAGAGCCTGCTCACTGGCGCCCACATCGAGCTGGGCCGCGGCTGGTCGCTGGGCACCTTCTGGGAGGTCAACCTGACCGAAAACCGCGCGGTGGAACAGCTGCATGGCCTCGGATACGAAAGCTGCTGCTGGCGCGGCGAAATTCAGGTGGATGAAACCCGCCTCGACGATGGGCGATATAATTACGCCATCCGCTTCGTGCTCACCCTCAAGGGCATCGGAAGCGGCGGACGACGCTTCGACCAACAGCTCAAAGACAAACTCAACTTCTAAGGCCTGCCCATGACAACCCTCCTCCGTGCGCTGACCCTGCTGTGCCTGCTTGCCCTGCTGCCCGCAACCGGCTGGAGCGCCCAGCTGCTGGACCGCATCGTGGCGGTGGTCAACGACCAGCCCATTCTTGAAAGCGAGCTGGACGCCGCCACCTTGGACGCGCTGCGCCAGCTGCGTCAGCAGGGCATCACACCGCCTGACATGGCCACACTGCGCCGCAAGGTGCTCGACAACCTCATTCTGCGCACCATCCAGCTGCAACGCGCAAAGCAGCGGGGCATTCAGGTGACCGACGAGGAGGTCAACGCCCAGCTGGCCCGGATCGCCGCCGCCAATGGCCTGCCGCTGGACGCCTTCCGTCAGGCGCTGGATGCCCGGCAACCCGGCGCTTTCGAGCAGCTGCGCCGGCAGATCCGTGATCAGCTGCTGATTGAGAAGCTGCGTCAGCTGGAAATCGTGCGTCGAATCGATGTGACCGAACAGGACATCGACCAGTACATCCGACAGATCACCGGGGGCGGACAGAAGCGCTACCACCTGCGCCAGATCATGCTGGCCCTGCCCAGCGCCCCCACGCCTGAGCAGGTGCAGGCGCTGAAAAAACAGGCGGACAAACTGCGCCGGCAGCTGCAGCAGGGCGCCGACTTCGCCCAACTGGCCGTGCGCCACTCCAACGGCCCCAACGCCCTCAAGGGAGGGGATCTGGGCTGGCGCAGCACCAGTGAACTGCCGGACCTGTTCCTGCAGGCCGTCCAGGCTCTGCAGCCGGGACAGATCACACCGGTATTGCGCAGCCCGGGTGGCTTCCACATCCTCAAGCTGGAAGGCGTCGAGGACGCTGCCCCACAGGTGGGCGACGACCTGCGCCAGAAGGCGGCCACCAAACTGCGACTGCGCAAGGCCAGCGAGCTGCTGACCCTGTGGCTGCGCCGCCTGCGGGATGAAGCCAACATCAAGATCTACCTCGACGACCCGGCCACGCTGAAACCGTGAAGGCCCCACTTGTCCTCACCACCGGCGAGCCGGCCGGCATCGGTCCGGATCTTGTCATTCAGCTGGCCCAAGCCGGACTTGCCGCCGTCGTGCTGGCCGACCCGACCCTGCTCGAGGACCGGGCGCGACAGCTCGGACAACCCTTGCAGCTGAACGAATGGCGCGACGGCCAGCCCGTGACCGCCACCCCCGGTCAACTTCAGGTGCTGCCCGTTTCCCTGCGTGCGCCGGTCGAAGCCGGCCGCCCCGATCCTGCCAACGCCCCCCATGTGCTTGAACAGCTGCGCACCGCAGCAGAAGGCTGCCTCAGCGGCCGGTTTTCCGCCGTGGTGACCGGACCGTTACACAAGGGCGTCATCAACGACGCCGGACTGCCCTTCACCGGTCACACCGAGTTCTTTCAGGCGCTGGCGGGCGTGGATCAGGTGGTCATGATGCTGGCCACCGAAGGGCTGCGTGTAGCGCTGGCCACCACCCACCTGCCGCTGCGCGAGGTGGCCGATGCCATCACACCAGATCGGCTGGAACGGGTGCTCACCATTCTGGATGACAGCCTGCGCCGACGCTTCGGCATCGAAACGCCCCGCATCCTCGTGGCCGGGCTCAATCCCCATGCCGGCGAGCAGGGCCACCTCGGTCGAGAAGAACTTGAAATCATCGAACCGACACTGGCGCAACTGCGTAAACAGGGCCTGAACCTGACCGGCCCGCTGCCGGCGGACACCCTGTTCACCCCCCGCTGGCTGGTGGAAGCGGACGCCATGCTGGCCATGTATCACGACCAGGGGCTGCCGGTACTCAAATACACGGGGTTCGGCCGTGCCGTCAACATCACGCTGGGGCTGCCGTTCGTGCGCACTTCCGTAGATCACGGCACGGCGCTGGAGCTGGCCGGCACCGGGCGGGCCGATACCGGCAGCCTGGCCTACGCCCTTCAGGTGGCCCGGGAGATGAGCGATGGGACACAGGCATAAGAAGCGTTTCGGACAGAACTTTCTCAACAACCGCCGCGTGATAGAGCGCATTGTGCGCGCCGTCGATCCCCAGCCGGAAGATCATCTGGTGGAGATTGGCCCCGGAGAGGCGGCCATCACCCTGCCGCTGGCGCGCAGCGGTGCCCGACTGGATGTGATCGAGATCGACCGGGACCTGATCCCGCGGCTGGAAAAGCTGTTCGCACCGTTTGACAACATCACCCTGCATCAGGCCGACGCGTTGCAGTTCGACTTCGGCCAACTGACGCCCACGCCCCTGCGCGTGGTGGGCAACCTGCCCTACAACATCTCCAGCCCGCTGATCTTCCACCTGCTCGGCTTCAAGGCGGCGATCCGGGACATGCACTTCATGCTGCAGAAGGAGGTGGTCGAGCGCATGACCGCCGCTCCCGGCAGCAGGACCTACGGGCGACTGAGCGTCATGGTGCAGTATCACTGCGACGCCACCATGCTGTTTACCATCGGGCCGGGCAACTTCACGCCGCCCCCCAAGGTGGATTCAGCCATCGTGCGCCTCGTGCCCCGTCCTTTTCCGGTGCTGGCGCATGACGAGGCGCATCTTGAGGCACTGGTCAAACAGGCGTTCAGCCAGCGACGCAAGACCCTGCGCAATACACTCAAGGGGCTGGCCACGCCAGAAGACCTGGAAGCGGTGGGCATTGATCCCACCCTGCGGGCCGAGGCGGTGCCTGTGGAGGCTTTCGTCCGGCTGAGCAACCTTCTGGTGGAGAAGGACTGATGGCGCTCTACATCATCGGTGACCTGCAGGGCTGTTTCGATCCACTTCAGCAACTGCTCGGGCAGATCGACTATGACCCGGCTGCGGATGAGCTGTGGTTCGTAGGCGATGTGGTCAACCGCGGCCCTCAGTCACTGGAGTGCCTGCGTTTCGTGCGCCGACTGGAAGAAAGCGGCCGTGGCCGCATGGTGCTGGGCAATCATGACTTCCACCTGCTGGCCCAGGCCGCCGGACTGACCCGTTTCAGATCCAGAAAGGACACCCTGGACGAGATCCTCAACGCGCCGGACCGCAACAGCCTGATCGACTGGCTGCGCCAGCAGCCCCTCTACCTCCCCCATGAGGTTTACAACCTGGCCATGGTGCATGCGGGCATTCCACCTCAATGGACGCATGAACAGGCCCGCCAGGAAGCCGAAAACGTGGCCGACCACCTCCGCGATGCGGACTGGAAGACCTTCGTGCGCGGGCATCTTTTCGGTTCCGAACCGGCCTGCTGGCACGAAGGGCTCACCGGCTGGGATCGCCTGCGCTACGCGGTCAACGCATTCTGCCGCATGCGCTACTGTGACCCGCATGGCTGTCTGGAATTCCAGTGCAAGGCTGCCCCCGGCCATCAGCCGGAAGGCTACGCCCCCTGGTTCGTGCACCCCGTCCGGCGCAACAAGGACCGCACCATTTTCTTCGGCCACTGGTCCACCCTGGGCGCCTACGACGGCTACAACGTGCATGCGCTGGACACCGGCTGCCTGTGGGGTGGCCAGCTCACCGCCTGGCGAGTTGAAGACGGCACCCGCCACACCCTACAATGTCCTCAGACTCTGCAACCCGGTAAACATTCGTGAGCGACAACGCCCTGCCGGACACCCCTCCTCCCGAAACCGAAGAACAGGCCGACGTCTTCTATGACGACATGCCCTCCGCCGACGACCTGCTCGACAGGCTCAACGCCATCGACCTGAATCGCCTCGACCTGGAGCAGGTCTCCGCGGAAATGCTCGGCAAATGGAAGTGGGCCCGGGTGCTGGTGATGCCGGTGGGCGCCGTGCTGCTGTTTCT
The DNA here is from genome assembly GCF_015490265.1 of Sulfurivirga sp. Lineage (GTDB taxonomy): Bacteria > Pseudomonadota > Gammaproteobacteria > Thiomicrospirales > Thiomicrospiraceae > Sulfurivirga. Next base: position 13,372 of record NZ_WFYD01000076.1, read on the forward strand.
GCTCACCTGGCTGTTTGCCGCCCTCAGCGGCTATCTCATTCCCAGCTTCGTGGTAGCAGCCCTGACTCTGCTGCTGATCGGCCGCCTGCTGGATCGCTACGAAAAGGCGCTGATGCAGGCCGCCCGTCAGGCGGTAGAGAACTACATCGCCGAGGTGGAGGGCAATACCGGCCTGCTCATCTACTTTCAGGACTTCCTGCCCAAGAAATACAGGCCGCTGATCAAGGCTCTGCAGGACGGCTTCTATGGCTACATTCCCCAGTATCGCGAGGCGGTGCAGCTGCTGCGCGAGCAGCTGGATCCCGTCAAGTTCCAGACCTGGTGGCTGATCAAGCGGGACACCCTGCGCACCCTCGGCCGACCCATCAAATATTACGAGGAGCGGGCACGCCGCCTGCTGCTGCTGAATGATGAGGATCTGGCCACGCTGCTTGAACATGTCAGCGAGCAGGATATCCTCAACCTGCTGCTGCTGGCCCATGACGAAAAGCTGGCGCGCCGGGTGCTCGGCCATCTGAGCGTGCTCATCGCCCAGAACATCAAGACCGAACTGATCAAGGTGCAGAAACTGGACAAGACCCGCGCCAAGATCAGCGTGGACAAGGTCATGGACACCGGGCGAAAACTGGCGGCAGGCGGCCAGCTCTCCGTGGAACCCGACTTCTTCGCCTGATGCTATAATTCTCCCGCCTCACTTCACGCGCCCATAGTTTAACGGGATAAAACAGGGGCCTCCTAAGCCCTAGCTCCAGGTTCGAGTCCTGGTGGGCGCGCCATCCTTTCCAACTTCGTGATATAATTGGTCTTTTCGCGCCGATTTGAGTCTCAGCTTGCGGGCGCGTTACAAATGCGGCTAAAGCGAGAGGTCGAACACCCTTCCCCTCCCGCCCGCCGCTCATCTGTCATCACAACACGGGAACACAGGACATGAGCGACTATATCTTCACTTCCGAATCCGTCTCCGAAGGCCATCCGGACAAGATCGCCGACCAGATCTCCGACGCCATTCTGGACGAAATCCTCAAACAGGACCCGGACGCCCGCGTGGCGTGCGAAACCTTCGTCAAGACCGGCATGGTGCTGGTGGGCGGTGAGATCACCACCGAAGCCTGGGTGGATCTGGAAGAACTGGTGCGCCAGGTGGTCAAGGACATCGGCTACGACAAGGCGGACTATGGCTTTGATGGTGATACCTGCGCAGTGCTTTCCGCCATCGGCAAGCAGTCCCCCGACATCGCCATGGGCGTGGACGAGTCCGAAGAGCACGAACAGGGTGCCGGCGACCAGGGACTGATGTTCGGCTACGCCACCAACGAAACCGAGCAGCTGATGCCCGCACCCATCTACTACGCCCACAGGCTGATGGAGCGGCAGGCCTTCCTGCGCAAGGCCAAGCACCTGCCGTGGCTGCGCCCCGACGCCAAGAGCCAGGTCACCCTGCGCTACCGGGACGGCCAGCCCGTGGCGGTGGACGCGGTGGTCGTCTCCACCCAGCATGATCCTGACATCTCCAATGAGGTGATCCGCGAAGCGGTAATGGAGGAGATCATCAAGCCGGTGCTGCCCGCCGAGTGGCTGCACAGGGACACCCGCTACCACATCAACCCCACCGGCCGCTTCGTCATCGGCGGTCCGGTAGGCGATGCCGGTCTGACCGGGCGCAAGATCATCGTAGACACCTACGGCGGCATGGCCCGTCACGGCGGTGGCGCCTTCTCCGGCAAGGACCCCTCCAAGGTGGACCGCTCTGCCGCCTACGCCGGTCGCTATGTGGCCAAGAACATCGTTGCCGCAGGCTTGGCGGACAAATGCGAGATTCAGGTTTCCTATGCCATCGGCGTGGCCGAGCCCACCTCCATCAGCCTTGACTGCTTCGGCACGGAAAAAGTGCCGCTGGAGACCATCGAACAGCTGGTGCGTGAACACTTCGACCTGCGTCCCAAGGGTCTGATCACCATGCTGGATCTGAAACGGCCCATCTACCGCAAGACGGCGGCCTACGGTCACTTCGGCCGTGAACTGCCGGAGTTCAGCTGGGAGCGCACGGACAAGGCGGAGGCGCTGCGCACAGCCGCGGGACTGTAATCTCACACAACGGAGCAGGACATTCTCGACGCCGTTGCAGCGGCTGTTGGCCTCAGGGCCGGACCAGCATGGCAAGCGTCTGACAGAAGGGCGTTCTGCCATGCACGGCTCAGGCCCTGCAGCCGCTTGACGGCAAAGCCATGAGCAGGCAAGAATTGTCCTGCACCTGCCAGTTGTCTGCCATAGCGGCTCACTCTTTGAAAAAATGCGGAACACCATCATGCAGTCACAGCAGAAATACCCCCAGCCGGTCAGCCTGGAATTTTTCCCGCCCCGCACCGACGAAGGCTTCGAGAAGCTCAAGGACACCATTGCCGAGCTGGGCGCACTCAGGCCGGAATACATCTCCGTCACCTATGGCGCCGGCGGCACCACCCAGGTACGCACGGTGGAGACGGTGACCTACATCCAGCAGGAAACTCCCTATGACGCCGCCCCGCATCTCACCTGCATCGGCCAGACGCGGGACAGCGTGCTGGAACTGCTGCACACCTACGACCAGCTGGGCGTGGAGCGCATCGTGGCCCTGCGCGGCGATCTGCCCTCAGGCATGCTGGACCCGGGCGAGTTCAAATACGCCTCCGACCTGATCCGCTTCATCCGTGAGCAGACTGGAGACCGCTTCAAGCTGGAAGTGGCTGCCTACCCGGAAACCCACCCGCAGGCGAAAAACTGCGACGAGGGTATCCGCTGGTTCAAGTACAAGGTGGATCAGGGCGCCGATGAAGCCATCACCCAGTACTTCTACAATGTGGACAGCTACCTCTACTTCATCGACAGCTGCGAGGCGGCCGGTATCGACCTGCCCATCGTGCCCGGCATCATGCCCATCACCAACTATGACCAGCTGATGCGCTTCTCCAACATGTGCGGTGCCGAAGTGCCCCGCTGGCTGCGCTGCCGGCTGGAAGGCTTCTCCGACCGCGGCGACATGGAAGGGCTGCGCGCCTTCGGGCGGGATTTTGTCATCACCCTGTGCCAACGCCTGCTGGATGCGGGTGCGCCCGGACTGCACTTCTATACCATGAACCAGGTGGAACCGACCCGCAGCATCGTGCGGGCGCTCACCTTTCACCGGCCCGCATGAGCCTCAAACACCGCCTCTATCTGCCCGTCGACTACACCGGCGAACGCATCATCCCCCTGCCGGAGGCGGCGGCCCACTATCTGACACGGGTGCTGCGCCTCGGCCCCGGTGACCAGATCGAGGTGTTCGACGGCGCAGGTCAGGCCGCGCTGGCCGAACTGGTCAGCGTGGGCAAGAAACGGGCGGAGATTGAAATCCTCGCCCACCGCCCCGCCGAATCCGTGGAGTCTCCCCTGCACACGGTGCTGGCACAGGGCATCAGCCGGGGCGAACGCATGGACTGGACGCTGCAGAAGGCCACCGAACTGGGGGTGACCGCCATTCAGCCCCTGTTCACCGAGCGTTGCGAGGTCAAGCTCAAGGGCGACAAGCTGCTCAAACGCATGGCCCACTGGCAGCAGGTGGTCATCTCCGCCTGCGAGCAGTCCGGCCGGCGCGTGGTGCCTGCCGTGCTGGAGCCGCTGCCGCTGACCGACTGGCTGGCCCACTTCCGTCCGGGGCTGGTGCTGGACCCACGGGCCGAACAGCCCTTCTCAGCCCTGGATACACCCATTGAGCCGATGCACATTCTCGTGGGTCCAGAGGGCGGTCTGACCGAGGAGGAAGTCACTCACGCGCGGCAGGCTGGCCTGACGCCGGTGCGACTCGGCCCGCGCGTACTGCGCACCGAAACCGCCGGCTGCGCCCTGCTGGCGGCGGCTCAGGCCCGCTGGGGGGACTGGTGATAGAATAAACCTTCAAAATAAAACCTGATCGATACATGCCATCAACTCATATTGTCCCTAACCTCCAGACCACGCTCACCGGTCCCCTGCTGGAGCTGGAGCGCCACCTGCTGGATCACCAGAGCCAGATCGAAAGCTGGTTCCGCCAGCAGTTCCGCGCCACGCCAGCCCCCTTCTATGCCTCGGTGGACCTGCGCAACGCCGGCTACAAGCTGGCACCGGTGGACACCAACCTGTTTCCCGCCGGCTTCAACAATCTGGCGCCGGAGCTGCGCCCGCTGGCCGTACAGGCGGCTCAGGCGGCCGTCACACAGGCCTGCCCGGTGGCCGATGGTGTGCTCATCATTCCGGAAAACCACACCCGCAACACCTTCTATCTGGAAAACGTGCGCGCGCTGCAGCATATTCTCTGCGCTGCCGGCTACGAGACCCGCATCGGCTCGCTGCTGCCGGATCTGACCGAGCCCATGACGCTGGATCTGCCCTCCGGCGAGACCCTGACGCTGGAGCCGCTGGTGCGCAAGGGCGACCGGGTGGGCGTGGGCGACTTCTTCCCCTGCGCCGTGCTGCTCAACAATGACCTCTCCAGCGGCCGGCCGGAAATCCTCGAAGGCATCGAACAGACGCTGCTGCCGCCGCTGGACATGGGCTGGGTCAGCCGCTACAAGACCCATCACTTTGAGCACTACACCCGGGTGGCGGCCGAGTTCGCCGCGCTGATCGACATCGACCCGTGGATCATCACCCCCCGCTCCGTGCAGTGCGGTCCGGTGGATTTCAAAAAGCGCGAAGGGCTGGAATGCCTGGCCGGGGCGGTCAACAGCGTGCTGGAGGAAACGGCCCGGGCCTATGCCGAACACGGAGTAGAAGACACCCCCTTCGCCGTGGTCAAGTCCGACCGGGGCACCTACGGCATGGCCATCATGAGCGTGCGTGACCCGGAGGAGATCCTCTCGCTCAACAAGAAGCAGCGCAACAAGATGAGCTCCGGCAAGGAGGGACTGGTGGCCCACCAGATGATGGTGCAGGAGGGCGTCTACACGTTCGAAACCCTCAACGGCGCCGTGGCCGAGCCGGTGGTTTACATGATCGGCGCTCGCGTCGTGGGCGGCTTCTACCGGGTGCATACCGGCAAGAGCGCCACCGACAACCTCAACGCGCCCGGCATGCACTTCGAGCCGCTCTCCTTCGCCGAGGCCTGCGCCCTGCCCGACCATCAGGCCGACCCGGACGCCGCCCCGAACCGCTTCTACGCCTACGGCGTGGTGGCACGGCTGGCGCTGGTGGCCGCCGCGCGGGAGATCTGCGAGACCAAACCTGAATGCGCAGGAGCCGCCGAATGAAACTGCTGGTGGTGATGGACCCCATCGACACCATCAAACCGTGGAAGGACTCCACCTTCGCCATGATGCTGGCGGCGCAGCAACGGGGCCATGACGTGTTTTACGCCACGCCTGAGGATCTGTGGCTGGACGGCAGCCGTGTCATGGTCGATGCCCGACCCGTGGCGGTCTTTGACCGGCGGGAGGATTACTATCAACTGGGCGCGCCCCTCACGTGTCCCGCCTGCGAATTCGACGTGGCGCTGATGCGACAGGACCCGCCGTTTGACCAGCGCTATCTCACCGTCACCCATCTTCTCTCTCTGGCGCAACGGGACGGCCTGTGGGTGATCAATGACCCACAGGCGGTGCGCGACTGCAACGAGAAACTGTTCACCGCATGGTTTCCCCAGTGCATGCCGCCTACCCGCGTCAGCGCTCGGGCCGATCACCTGAAGGCCTTCATCACCGAACAGGGAGACACCATCCTCAAACCGCTGCACGCCATGGGCGGGGCCGGCATCTTCCGCGTGCGCGCGGGCGACCCCAACACCAACGCCATCATCGAGACCCTGACCCACCGGGGCCGCATGCCCATCATGGCACAGCGCTATCTGCCGGAAATCCGCCAAGGCGACAAACGTATCCTGTTGATTGATGGGGAGCCTGTGCCCTATGCGCTGGCGCGCATTCCCGCCGAGGGCGAGACCCGCGGCAATCTGGCTGCCGGCGGGCAGGGCGTCGGCCAGCCACTGAGTGAGCGGGACCGCTGGCTGGCGGCGCAGGTAGGCACCACCCTGCGGGAAAAGGGACTGGTGTTCGTGGGACTGGACGTGATCGGCGACTGGATCACCGAAATCAACGTCACCAGCCCCACCTGCATCCGTGAGCTGGACGCCCAGTTCGGTCTAGATATCGCCGGAGAGCTGATCGACCATCTGGCCGACCGGCTGCCCCGCCACATCAGCGACTGACCCAGCGCAGCCACACATAGCCGCTTACCGCGGCGATCAGCGAAGCCAGCAGCACTGCCATCTTGGCCTGCGCCAGCAGCTCGGGCTGGCCGGGCCAGGCCAGCTCGGCAATGAAGATGGACATGGTGAAACCGATACCGCCCAGCAGGCCCACGCCCACTAACTGAGACAGGCGCGCTCCGTTCGGCAGCGCGGCCCAGCCCAGCTTCACCGCCAGCGCCGCTGCCCCGGAAATGCCGATCATCTTGCCCAGCACCAGTCCAAGAATGATGCCAAGGGAGACGGGGCTGACAAACGCCTGCGCCAGTGCCTCACCCGAGATGGGAATGCCGGCGTTGGCCAGCGCGAACACCGGAATCACCAGTAGCGCCACCGGCAGGTGCAGCGCATGCTCCAGCCGGATCGACGGCGGCAGTACGCCTTTGGCGGCTTGTTCCACCGAAAAGATGATGCCCTTGTGCTCGGCGGAAAGGGCATCATCCCGCTGCGGCGGGGCAGCGCGAAAACGGGTCAGAAACCCTTCCACCAGATCATCGAAGAACTGGGGCTTGTACTTGGGATGCGCCGGGATGGCCAGCGCCGCCAGCACGCCGGCCACCGTGGCATGCACGCCGGAGGCGAGCATGAAGGCCCACATCAGCACCGCACCCAGGGCATAGGGCCACAGTCGGTAGATGCCCATGCGATTGAACAGCCACAGCACCGCCCAGACGCCCAGCGCTGCCGCCAGGGCATCCAGCGCAATGGTGTCGGTGTAGAACAGTGCGATCACCGCCACCGCGCCCAGGTCGTCCACGATGGCCAGTGCGATCAGGAAGGTCACCAGTCCGCTCGGCACCCGACTGCCAAGCAGCACCAACGCCGAGATGGCGAAGGCAATGTCCGTGGCCATGGGAATGCCCCAGCCGTTGACCGTGGGCTGACCCCAGTTGAGGCCGAGAAAAATCAGCGCCGGCACCACCATGCCGCCGATGGCGGCCACCACCGGCAGCAGCGCGGCACGGATGTCCGACAGCTCGCCCACCAGCAGTTCCCGCTTGATCTCCAGCCCGATGACGAAGAAAAAGAACGTCATCAGGCCATCATTGACCCAATGGTGCAGACTCATGCTGAGCACATGGTCACCAAAACCGATGCTCAGCGGCTGCTCGAAGAAGTGATGGTAGGCCGCACCCCATGGCGAGTTGGCCAGCACCAGCGCCACCAGCGTCATGGACATCAGCGCCAGCGCCGTGGCCGTCTGGGAGTGGATGAACTCTTCAAGGGGCGTCAGTACCCGGTCGGCCACCTTTTCCCACGGCGCCAGGGCGCGGAACTGCTCAGGAATTCTGAAATGCATGGTTCGTCCGTTGTTGATTGTTCGACGGCCTATTATTGACCAACGGCAATGGCCGGAAAAGGGAAAAGTATCAATCGAGCCAGATGAGCGTGGCCATGCGTCCGGTGCGCCCGTCACGCCGGTAGGAGTAGAAACGCGCCGGTTCGGACCAGGTGCACAGACCACTGTTGACCACACGGCCGACACCCAGCCGCTTCAACTGCCAGGCGGCGATGGCGGCCAGATCCATGAGCCATTTCCCGCCTCTGGCGTCAAAGTGCGTCGGCAGAGCTCGGCGCCCGTTCAGCATGGCCTCATACACCTCGCTTCCCACTTCGAAATGGTCATGGCTGATGCCCGGGCCGATCCAAGCGGTCAGCGCTTGCGGCATCACAGGCAGCGTCGCTACGGTATTGTCGATCACGCCATTTTCCAGCCCACGCCAGCCGGCATGAATCGCCGCCACGCAGCGGCTCTGCTCATCCGCCAGCAGGATGGGCAGACAGTCCGCCGTCATGACCGCCAGAACCACACCGGGCGCATCGGTCCAGGCGGCATCGGCCAACAACGGGGTCTCCCCCATTTTTACAGGCTGCGAAAATTTCGCCACCCGAGCGGTATGCTGCTGATCAAGAAAATGGGGCATGGAAGGCAGTTTCAGGGCTTCAAAGAGCCTTTTGCGGTTTTTCCGCACCGCATCCGGGTCATCGCCTACATGCAGCGCCAAGTTGAGGCTTTCATAGGGCGGCTGACTCACACCGCCGGCGCGCACCGTCTGCCAGGCGTGGACACCGGCCGGCGCCGGCCAGTCAGGCACGAAGCCGAGCGCATCCATCAGTCCCACTCCATCAACTGCCCGTCATCGGCCACCCAGGCTACCTCCACCTCGTCGTCATACGCCCAGTCATCCGTCTCCTGCTCGGCCTCCCACACCATCTTCTCATCCCGCAGCAGGTCGATCATGCCGGCCATGTCCTCCGGCAACGGCGTGGAGAAGCTGACCGGCTGCCCCGTGTCCGGGTGGATGAAGCTGAGCCGCCCGGCGTGCAGCGCCTGGCGGGAAAAGGCGCGCAGCGCTTCGATGAATTCCGGCGCCATGCCCTTGGGGATCTTCAGGCGGCGACCACCATAGACCGGATCACCCAGCAGGGGATGACCGATCATGGCCATGTGCACGCGGATCTGATGGGTCCGCCCCGTCTCCAGCTTGACGCGCACATGGGTAAAGCCACGGAAGCGCTCCACCACGCGGTAGTGTGTCACCGCAGGCTTGCCACCCACATCCAGCGCCGCCATGCGCTTGCGGTCCTTCGGGTGGCGTCCGATATTCTTCTCGATGGTGCCGCCGGAAATGGGCTCGCCCTGCACGATGGCTTCATAGACCCGTTCCACCGTTCGCTCGGCCAGCTGCTGCACCAGCGACTGATAAGCCTTCTGGGAGCGGGCCACCACCATCAGGCCGGTGGTGTCCTTGTCCAGCCGGTGGACGATGCCCGCCCGTGGCAGCCGCTGCAGCGCGGGGTCATGGTGCAGCAGACCGTTGAGCAGGGTGCCGCTGGCATTGCCAGCCCCCGGGTGCACTACCAGCCCCGCCGGTTTGTCGATGACCAGCACATGGTCATCCTCATGGACGATGGGCAGATCCATGGGTTCAGGAACGGCTTCAACCTGCTCGGTGCGCTCAAGGGCCAGCTCCAGCGCCTCACCGCCCAGCACCCGGTAGTTGGGCTTGGTGACCGGCTCGCCGTCCAGCCGCACACGACCGGCGCGGATGGCCTGCTTGACCTGCTCCCGGGAGAGATCATCAAAACGGCGCGCCAGCACCGTATCAAGCCGCTCGCCGGCCGCATCAACAGGCAGACGGTCGTGTCGGATGTCCAGTTCGGCCATGTGGTATGATTCCCCGCATTCCAGAGACAGACTATTGTATGCGATGAAACTTCTGCGCCTGTTGGGCCTGCTGCTCGCCTTCGCCGCCGCCGGTGGCTGTTCCACCCTGTCCAACCTGACCGAAAAGCCGGAATCCCAGTGGACGGTGGCGGACTACTACGCCCACATGAAGGAGGCGTTCGACAACGAGCAGTGGGAGCAGACCATCAAATACGGCGAGAAACTGCTTGCATACTACCCCTACGGCAAGGAGGCCGAGCAGGCCTATCTGGATCTGGCCTATGCCTACTACAAGTGGGACGAGCCTCAGTCGGCCATCCGTACGCTCAATGATTTCATCCGCCTCTACCCGCGCCACCGGGTGCTCCCCTGGGCCTATTACCTGCGCGCCCGCGCGGCGGAGGCCATGGTCACCAGCTTCTTCGACCGCTGGATTACCGATCCGGCACGCCGATCCGCCGAAACCCTGCGTCAGGCGTTCAACTACTACAAGGCGGTGGCGGACAAGTTCCCCAACAGCGAATACGCCCGCGTGGCGCGGCGCAAGATGATCATCTTCTACAACCGCATCGCCCGCCATGACTACTATGTGGCCAAGTTCTACTTCGAACGGGGGGCTGATCTGGCCGCCATTGAGCGGGTCAAGGCGCTGATCCACCACTATCCCCACGCGGTGGCGGTGCTGGATGGACTGAAGCTGATGGAGGCGGCCTACCGGCGGCTGGGCATGGCGCCCCAGGCAAACCATGTGCGGGATGTGCTGGTGGCCACCTATGAAAAGCAGGTGCAGCGCCCCCGGCGGGAAACACGCCGCATGCAGGAGCGCATCCGCCAGCTTGAGCGTTACGATTACAAGACACGAAGCCGCAGCCTGCGCTGGAGCGACAGCGAACCGCTTTACTGATCCCCCCTTGGAAAACCTCGCCACTGCCGCAACCAGTCAGGGACCGCATCAGCAGCCAAGGGAGGCGAGATGAAATACCCCTGCAGCAGATCCACGCCCAGCGCGCGCAGCAACCGGTAGTGCGTTTCCGTCTCCACCCCTTCGGCCACCACCTTGAGCCCCAGCGCATGCCCCATGCTCACCGCGGCCCTGGCTATCTCCAGGTCCATCTCGTCCCGCGTCAGGTCCCGCACCAGCGACTGATCGATTTTGAGCTTGTCCACCGCCAGCTGCTTGATACGGGCCAACGAGGCATAGCCTGAGCCGAAGTCGTCGATGGCCACCGCCCGAACCCCTTCCTGTTGCATCAATGCCAGCAGATTGCCTGCATCCTCGTTCTGCTCCAGCGAGCGGGATTCGGTCAGCTCGAACTCCACCTGTCCGGTCAGATGATGGTCGCGCAGGCGGTCCATGATGCGCTCCACCTGCTCGGCGGTCAGATCCAACGGTGAAAGGTTGATGGCCACCCTAAACGGGAGAGCCCCCATTACCTGCTGCCAGCGCGCCAGATCCACCAGCACCTGCTCGACTACCCGACGGGTGAGCGCATTGATCAGACCCGAGGCCTCCGCCACAGGGACGAAGTCTTCCGGCTGCACCCGGCCGAGCGTCTCATCCTCCCAGCGCACCAGCGCCTCAAAGGCCTCCGGCTCGCCATTCAGGGTCACCACCGGCTGATAATGCACATGGAGCAGGTTGTGCTGCAACGCCTGTTGCAGACGCATGTTGATCTGCACCCGACACAGCATCTCCTCCTGCCAGGCGGGGTCGAAGAACATCCAGCGGTGGCGCCCGTGTTGCTTGGCGCGGGACAGGGCCGCATCCGCCCGGCGGACCAGTGTCTCGGCCTCATCACCCAGTCCGGCTGCGATACCGATAGAGGCCCCTACGTGAAAATTCTGCCCCTGCCACTCAATGGGCCTCTCCAGCTGACCCAGCAGCTGTGCCGCCAGCCGTTCCAGCGCAGGATGTGACAGCTCGTCTGCCTGCCACATCAGCACAAAGGCATCCGCGCCAAGATGGTAGCAGTGTGGCCAGTCGTCATCATGGCGGTCGCACAGCCG
>NZ_WFYD01000077.1 GCF_015490265.1 Sulfurivirga sp.
AATCTACACAAGCGCCACACTAAAGAGCAGCACCGTCAGCACACATTGGTCAGAACGCTGGAGGAAAACAACCAGCTGCTCAATCTGATCTTCAACGCCTCGCCCATCGGCATGCTGGTCCAAGACCGGGACTTACGCACACTACGCTCCAATGAAGCACTGACCAATATTCTTGACCTGCCGCCAACCACGATTGAGGAGATGGGCATCCCCCTGCGCAGCTTGATTGTGGATGAACAGGTACGTAAGGAATTTTCCCAGCTCTATGAGCGTATGGTAGAGACGCCCATGCATCTGCACGACTGGGAGATGGAGATCCGCACCCCCGCCGGCCGTCACCGCTGGGTACGCCTGCACGGTCAGACGCTGGTCCAACACGACCAGGTGCATGGCATCGTGTGGATGGTGGAGGACATCACCCACGCCCATCGTGTGCGCCTGGAGCTGGAGGCCCTGTCACGCACTGACCCGCTCACAGGCCTGATGAACCGGCGGGCCTTCATGGAAAAATGGCGCGAAGAGGTGCAGCGGGCCAAACGCTATGGTTACCCGCTCACCTTTATGCTGATCGACCTGGACCACTTCAAGAAACTCAACGATGAATGGGGACACCATGCCGGCGACCAAGTGCTCAAATGGTTTGCCAACCAGATCCGCAGCCACACCCGGCCTTCCGACCTCTGTGCTCGATTCGGCGGTGAGGAGTTCGCCATTCTCATGCCCCATACTGACCAAAAGGCTGGATGCGCCGCGGCTCAGAAACTGCAACACCTCGTCAACCAATCCGACTGCGTGCTCAAAAGTGGCGTACGCATTCCGGTCACCTTCAGCGCCGGTTTGTCCCAATGGCAGACGGGCGAGCCTTTCGAAACCCTGTTCCACCGTGCCGATGAGGCGCTCTACACCGCCAAGCAATCCGGGCGCAATCAGGTCATCTGCTGGCAGGAAGCCGATTGCGCCCCCGCACCCGCCTCACTCGGCCAATAAGCGGTCGATCACCGCCCGGGCTTCCGCCCCATTCCAATCCAATGCGCCGAAGGCCGCATAACGGATGCGCCCCTGCTTGTCCAACAGATAGCTGGACGGATAGGCGAACACCCGCCAGCGCTTGACCGCCGTGCCGGTGGGATCCAGCAGCACAGGGAAGTTCACCGGGTGTTTTTTCAAAAAGTCCTCAATGGCCGGCTTCTCCTCCGCCAGGTTGATCGCCAAGATTTCAAACGGTTGATCCTGCAACGCCTGCTTCAACGCTGCCATGGAAGGCATCTCATGCACACAAGGCGGACACCAGCTGGCCCAGAAATTCACCAACACCACCTTGCCCTTCAAATCCCGCATATCCAGCGTCCGCCCATCTAATGTCTTCAGAACCAGTGGTGGATACTGCGGTCCATCGTAGGGGGTCAGCGTGGCTGTCTTGCCCGCCTGCGCCTCAGGCGCCACCGGCGCGACCGGTTCAGCCGCCGGCAACGACCGAGGCTGCGCCATCCAGGGTGTCAACAACGCCATCGCCCGAGCGATCTGCGCCGGAAAACGCTTGGCTGCCTCGCGCTCCACAGCGGTGGCATCCGGACGGAAATAAAAGCGATCCCGCACCTTGGGCAGCACATGAATGAACACATCACTACCCCCGCGCATCAACTGTGCCAACAACCCATCCAACCGCCAGCGCCAAGGGGACAGCTCCGCCTGAAACACATACACCGGCGCGTTCAAACGGCTGGCCTCCGGCCAGTACACCGCTTCCATTCCCGGTTTAGGCGTGGCCACATATAAATTGGGGTTGATCAGCAATAGGGCGGCATGGCGGATCGGCCCTCGGCGCTGCTCACCCTGCCAGGCCTTGAGCGCCAGAATGGCGCCTCGATCCGTCCCCACCACATAGACCGGCACGCCATCCGCGCGCGCCCGGCTCAACAGTACGCGCACCGCCTCATCCGGAATGGCCTTGACCGCGCTGGGCGAGGGCGAAAGGAAGTAAGCCTCAAACAATTGCGGCAGCCAACTTTCCACACCGCTTTGCGCCAGCTGTTCGGCTAATGCACGCTCCTGTGGCAACAGGCCATACTCCGATGGCAGCCACAACAGCCTCGCCACCGGCGCTTTCACCGGTTCAACGACCTCCACATTGACCGTGGTCTCATCCGACAGGGTGATTTCCAACGCTTGCGCCGCCAGCACCCATCCCAGCAGACTCAGCGATAACAGGATGCGCCGCATCATCACACCCTCCATGTTAGGCTTACCCCCATGCAAGCATTATGCGACTGGATTCAGCAGCTGCAAAGTGAATTAGCCGACGCTGATATACGCATGCCGGTACGCTGGCTCGTCAAGCCAGAAGCGGCCCAGCACCTACTGAACAGATGCCTTCCACCTGATACCCTGTGGCTGGACAGCGGCGCACCCTCGCCGATGACGCCGCCACCGCAGGTCATGCTGGTGCGTCCTAATCAGGCACAGCACTACCTGGGCGGCGAACACCCCATGCTGGTGGTGGATGGCTACAGCGGTGTGGACGCTAATATGCTGCTGATGCTCGCGGGCACTCTGAAACCGGGGGGGATCGCACTGATCCTGCTACCGCCTGCCTGCCCGAACTGCACCAACGGGGCGTTGGTGCGCTATCTCAGCCACGGCCAACCCCTGCCCCGCCATAGCCGCTGGATCAAGCGGCTGATGACCCTGCCCGGCAGCATGGTCATGGGGCAGCCCTGGCGGTTGCCCCGCCGGAGCGATCCGCCACCGCCTCTGCCACCACCGCCCATGCCGGACGCGCACACTCTGTGGCTGATCACCGGACGGCGGGGCCGCGGTAAAAGCACGCTGCTGGCCCGACTGGCCGACCAGCACCCGGCCGCAACCATCGTGCTGGTCACCAACCATACTCGTGCCCTGAACACCTTCCAACGCCACCTGCGCCAGCTGGGCTGGCAGGTCCCGGATACGGGGGTCCCCCTGTTTTTTTCCAAACCGATTTCCGGCGGACGAACACGCACCCTGAAAATCCTGCCGCCAGATGCCTTTTTGGCACAAAAACCGCCCTGTGAGCTCCTTTTAGTGGATGAGGCGGCCCGGTTGACCCTACCGGTGTTGCGTAAGTTGCTCCAATGGCCAGTGCCCATGGCGCTGGCCACCACATTGGAAGGGTATGAGGGGGCGGGACAAGGGCTGCGCCTGAAACTGACGGCACACCTGCCCCCTGGGCGGCAGCTTGAAGTACTGACCCTAACTCACAGCCGGCGCTGGGCCGCCAATGATCCATTGGAGCGCTGGTTGGATAATGTCTGCCTGTTGCAATCCCCTACGCCACACCCTCCCACTGGACCGACACACATCTCGCCCTGGCACCCCGGTGAGGATGAAGACACGCTGCAGGCCGCCTGGTCGCTATTGCAGCGCGCCCACTACCAGACCCGCCCCTCGGACCTGATGCAGCTGCTGGATCGACCCGACCAGCGGCTCTGGCTGGCACGAACCGAGCGCACAGTGGCCGGCGTGCTCTGGACGCTGGAAGAAGGCGGGCTGAGCGATCCCCCTCTCCATGTGCGGGGTCATCTGGCCGCCCAGCGGCTGCGCCAGCTCACCGGCGATGATGCCTGGCTCAAGCGACGCAGCCTGCGCATCACCCGCATCGCCGTGCATCCACAGCGACAACATGAGGGCATCGGCACAGCGCTAATCAACACCCTAAAAGAAACCTCGGATGTGGATTTCCTCTCCGTCAGCTGCGCCGCCGAGCCGAGGCTGTTGCGCTTCTGGGAAAAACAGGGATTTGAACGAATCCATGTTGGTGACAAACCCAACCGCGCTAGCGGCGTGCCCTCAGCGCTGCTGGTTTACGACTTACGCACCTGACGCTGAAAATCTTCAAGGGTCATTTCATACACGCCATCCCGGGCGCGGTCAGGACCCTTAAAGACCTCCGGCGCAGCCCAGGCGTGACCATGCACCACCTCATAGGTGGCGGGCACACGCCCGTCCGGCTGCCGAAACCGCTCATAGGCTTTGAGCATGGCTTGGAGGCGCCCCTTGCCGGTTAACCCCCGGCCATCCACAGCGGAGTAGGTGGCGCCAATGGCTTTGAGATCCTTGAGCACGCCCATGGGTTCGGCGTAAGTCAGGGTGAAATGTTCCACATCCATCACCGGTTGACCGAACCCTGCCCGGATCAACGCGTCCCCCACATCATGCATGTCGATAAAAGTGTTCACATGCTCGCGATCGTCCACCTGCGCCCAGGCAGCACGCAACTCCTTGAGGGTGTCCGGCCCGAAGCTGGTGAACAGCAGCAATCCTTCCGGACGCAACAGGCGACGCAGCTCGGTGAACACCGCATCCAGATCATCGCACCACTGTAGCATCAGATTGCTGACGATCAGATCGAAGCTGCCATCGCCGAAAGGCAGCTGATGGGCATCCGCCACCACCAGGTGCGCGGGACAGTGTCCTCGCAGCCGCGCCCACCAGCCGGCCCGACCCGCCAACTTGCCACGGGCGTGACGCAACATGGGCTCGGATAGATCCACCGCCACGACCTCCGCCCGCGGATAACGGGAAAGCATTTTTTCGGTGAGGATACCTGTGCCGGCGCCCACATCCAGCACCCGTTCCGGGCGCAGGGTCACCAGATCAAGTCGCTCATCCAAGTGCGCCGCCACGGCCCGCTGCAGCACGGCCGCTTCATCATAGGCGGACGCGGCCCGGGAGAAATGGCGGCGAATGGTGTGACGGTTAATACGATTCATGGGCGGCATTATGGCGCTTCACACCGGCAAAGTTCAATGGCGAGTGTTAGAATGGATCGATTATGAAAGTATCCGCTCTACTTCGGCGTTTACGTCCCGACAGCCGAGAAAATGCGTTCCTGTCCCCTCGCCATATCGGTCGGCTGCTTGTTGCGGCGGGCGCGCTGTCATTCAGCATGGCCATGGCAGGCGCCATAGGATGGCTCTCCGTGCCTCAAGGCCATTTCCTGACGCTGATGGCCACCATGATCATTCAGTTCGTCAGTGCCTTCATCGTTCGCATCAAACCTCTATGGACCTTGCCGATCCTGACGGTCAACCTGGTGCTCTACATCGGCACCATCGCGCTCATCGCCTACTTCAACCCGGACCAGAAGCAAATTCTGTTCGCCACGTTTTTTCCGGTCATGGCCGCTTTTCTAATCATTTCGACGGAATGGGGCGTCATCGCTACGGTGCTGGCGTTGCTCATACCCCGGGTCGTCAGCGATATAGACCGGGACTTTCTCATCACCTATGAGATTTTCATGCTGATCGGCGCGCTGACGAGCTTCTGGTTGGGACGGCTGTATCAGCAACTCATGGACGACATGCGCCAAGCTATTGACCGCCTGGACCATCAGGCCAGTCATGATCCACTCACCGGCGCGCTCAACCGACGAGGCCTGCACGAGCAAGCCAGTGTGCTGGTGGCGCTCCATCGGCGCAATCAAGCGCCCTTGTCCGTGGCGCTGCTGGATCTGGATTTTTTCAAACAAGTCAACGACCGCTATGGCCACGAAGCCGGTGATGTGGTGCTGCGCACCATCGTAGAGCGTCTGAATGCCACCTTTCAGCGTCGCAGTGACCTGATCGGACGGCTGGGCGGAGATGAGCTGGTGGTCATTCTGCCGGAAACCACCATGGAAACGGCATGCAAAAAGTTGGAAGCCTTTGCGCGCGAGCTCCAGCAACACCGTCCTGAGTATCACACGGTCGAGTTGCCCATCGCTCTGTCCATCGGCGTGGCGGCGCTCAGCCCGACCGCCACCGATCTGGACACCCTACTTGAAGAGGCCGATGAGCGGGTTTATCAGGCCAAGGCCCATGGACGTTCCCACATCTGCTGCTCAAGTCACTGCGTGGCCATCAAACTGAGCTTTAAGCCGCTGTAAACAAAAACGCCCGCAAATGCGGGCGTGCTGTTTTCAAAACCGAAACCGGTTCAGACCAGCAGGTCAAAAATCGCTTCGACCTTGTCCCAATCCTTGGTCTGAGGGTTCTTCAGGCTGGGATCCACGATCTTGAAAGTGCGTGCCAGCGCGTAGGTCATGCCACCGAGAATGTCGGGCAGCTTCTGCACCAGCTCGTCTTCATATTCCAAGTCCATCGGCGGCAGCTTCTCCAGCTGCTGCAGGATCGGCTCTACCTCTAGCGCCACATCCAGTTTGTGGAACTGGTGCATGGACTCCTGCAACCCCTTTGTCAGCGGCAGGTCGATATAGCGGATCACCGGCGCCTCGTTGGCTTTTGATTTAGCCTGGGCCATCAGCAGCAAATCGTGGATTTTCTTGTTCAGAAAATCAGACATGCGCTTCAGATCGGATTTATCCACATCCAGTGATGCTGCCTGACGGAAAAAGTGCTCAAACTGGCTCACACCCATGATATGACTCATAACAAACCTCCTTAAATCCTGTTGTTGTCAAAGCCTCCTCCTGTTAAATTGCGACCCACGGCCGTTTTTCAAGACACACAATGAACATTTATTACTTGGACATCCTGCTGGCGGTGCTGGTGCTAGGGCATCTGCTCTACCAACGCCGCCCGACGCAAAGTCTGATCATCTGGCTGCTGGTGGTGCTGTTGCTGCCGCTTGTGGGTCCGTTGCTGTATCTGCTGTTCGGCTCGCGCAAGGTCTTCGCCCGTCGCGACAAACCGCCGCTGATGTTTCCACAACACCCGATGCCACAAGCGCCCACGCCACTGAGTCGGCAACTGATACGCCTGTTGGACGCCGATGGCGTGCCGCCGGCCCAACCAGGTCAACACGTGGCCGTCAGCCTCTCACCCACCACAGCAAGGGATTGGTTCTTTGAGGCCATTGACGCCGCCGAACGCAGCATCTGGCTGGAAAGCTACATCTTTGAGCCGGACGACACCGGCCGCGCGCTGTTGCAACGGTTGACGGAAAAAGCCCGCTCAGGCGTGGAGGTGCGCCTGCTGATCGATGCTTTCGGCAGCCTGAACGCCTATCTGCGCCCCGGGCTGTTCCACGCTTTACGGGCGGCGGGCGGGCAGGTGGCCTTTTTTCAACCGCCCAGCAGCCTGTTCAAAAGCCGCATCAACCTGCGCAACCACCGCAAAATCTACCTGTTCGACCAGACGGTCTTGCTCTCCGGCGGCATCAATCTGGCATCTGAATACCTGAACCCGGATCAACCGGGCAGCTGGGTGGATATGACCTTCCGCGCCCAGGGGCCCATGGTGCAGACCTACGCCCACACTTTCGCCCAGGACTGGCATTACACCACCGGCGAAAGCCTTGAGCTGAAGGGAAACTGGACACATCAGGGCGATCTGCTGGCTCAAGCTGTGCCTTCCGGGCCAGATATGGCCGCTGACACCATTCGAGAAGTGCTCCTCAGCGCCATCGCTCAGGCACAGCGGCAGATTCTGATCGTCACGCCCTACTTCATCCCGGACGAACCGGTTCTGGAAGCCGTGCTACTGGCCTGCAAGCGAGGTGTCGCGGTGCGCCTGCTCACGCCCCGTGTGACCGATCACCTGATTTTTGACCTGGGCCGTGCGCCCTATATGCGCGAGTTGTATGAGGCCGGTGCCGACATCTGCCTCTACACGCCCACCATGCTGCACGCCAAGGCGGTGATCGTGGATGAGGCGCTGGCCGTGATCGGATCGGCCAACCTGGACTACCGCTCCCTGCTGATCAACTACGAGTTGGTCAGTTTGCTCTACACGCCAGAAGCGGTGACGCACCTGCGCCAACAGCTGGAAACGCTGCTGCCTGACACCGAATCTTTCACCCCACCGGCGGGACCCGCTGTCCAGCTCAAAGAAAACCTGACCCGCATTATCACGCCCATCCTCTGACATGCTGCGCCCCACCCTGACGCCTATCAGCCCGCCCGCCCCCCAACGCCCGTTGCCGCAGCACTTCAGCCTGCTGGTGTGGAATGTGCATAAGCTCCCCTTCTCCCGCCTGAACGCCTGCCTACCCCTGCGCCAGTATGATC
>NZ_WFYD01000078.1 GCF_015490265.1 Sulfurivirga sp.
CAATGGGCCTCTCCAGCTGACCCAGCAGCTGTGCCGCCAGCCGTTCCAGCGCAGGATGTGACAGCTCGTCTGCCTGCCACATCAGCACAAAGGCATCCGCGCCAAGATGGTAGCAGTGTGGCCAGTCGTCATCATGGCGGTCGCACAGCCGTGCAGCCACTTCCTTGAGCACGGCATCCCCCGCCTCCTGCCCGAAGACATCATTGATCTGCTGAAAATGATCCAGATCCAGATAGAAACAGGCCAGCGGACGACCTGCAAAGTCTTCCATGTCTGCCAGCAGTTTCTGGCGGTTGGGCAGACCCGTGACCGGATCGTGATAGGCGGCCAGCAGCTCGCGCTCGTGGGCGCGGGTCAGGCGCAGCACGCTGCCGGCCAGATGAGCGCCCAGCTCAAGGATGTTCTTCTGGAACTGATCCGGCTCACGGGTCTCGAATGAAGTCAGCGCGAAGGTGCCGATCACCTCTCCGCCATCGCCATGAATGGGATGCGACCAGCAGGCACCCAGATGGAAGGTCACCGCCAGATCCCGGATGTCGTTCCAGCGGGGATCCGTGGCGATGCTGCAGACATATTGGGGCTCCTTGGACCAGACCACATTGCCGCAGGAGCCACCGCCCGGCCCCGGCTTGAGGCCGTTGAAGGCGGAAATGGCGCTGGGTGGCAGGGAGGGCGCGGATTTGACGTTGAGCACCCCTGCGGCCTCATCGAACAGCATGATGGAGGCGACAGCGTCGGGCACCATCTCTTCGGCCACCCGGCAGATCTCGTCCAGCAGGTCTTCCACATCCTCCTGCGCCGCCAGCCGCGCAAGAATGTCCTTCTGCCAGGCATACAGGCGCAGTATCTCGTTGACGCCGAGATTGGACAGGGTGGGCACATCACCGGAGACATCATCGCAGAAAGGAGCGGGTTCAGACATGGGAGAGGTCCCGCTGGCAGTTATCGACGTCTCCAGTCTAACAAATTACGACACGGCTGCAAATTTGCTGAAACTCAACCGGGCAGCAGCTGACATTGCCGGTTATGGGCACTCAACCAAGGCACCACCGCCTCACCCGGCATGGGTCTGGCGAACAGATACCCCTGCAAAAGGTCGATGCCCTGCCCGGCCAGCAGTTGCCGGTGGGTGTCCGTCTCCACCCCTTCGGCCACTACCTTGAGAGAGAGCTCCCGTCCAAGTGCGGCCACGGCGCGTGCGATGGCGCGGTCCTGGGTATCGGTGTCAATGTCCCGCACCAGTGACTGGTCGATCTTGAGCTTGTTGACGGGAAAACGCTTCAGATAGCCCATGGAGGAGTAGCCGGTACCGAAGTCGTCCATGGCCAATGCCGCCACACCGGTCTTGCGAATCATGTCGAGCAGCGCAATAGTCTCCTCCGTGTTGGACATCATGATCGACTCGGTGATCTCGAATTCGAGGTGCGAAGCCAGACCACTGTCGTGAATTTTTCGCACCAGACGCTCCACATGCTGACGCTCGAATTCCTGCGCCGACAGGTTGAGCGCCACGGTGAAATCCAGCACCGGCAGCTGTGCCTGCCACTGCTTGAGATCCGCAAGCACGATCTCAAGAACCCGCTCATCCAGTTCCCGGATCAGCCCATTCTTCTCCGCCACCGGCACGAACTTGAAAGGCGGTATGGAGCCTTCGTCCGGATGGGTCCAGCGGATCAGCGCCTCGAAGGTTTCCACCGAGCCAGTGGTCGCATTGAGGATGGGCTGATAGTGCACATCCAGCTGGTTTGAGGTGCGGTCCGCCAGGGCCGCCCGCAGCATGGAAGCCACCCGCAGGCTTTCCTTCAGTTCCGTGACCATGCCCGGCTCGAAGAAACGCCAGGTGCCGCGTCCTGCACTTTTGGCCGCTGCCAGCGCCGCATCGGCCATGCGCATCAACTCATTGTAATCCCCTTTGGCTTCCTCACCGCAGCTGATGCCCAGACTGATGGACGGATTGAACAGGATGCCGTCCAGCTCCAGCGTCTCACCCGCCTGCCGAACCAGAGTTTCACACAGGGCCTCCATGCGAGCACGCGGGTTGTCCATCTCGCACACCTGGGTGATGATGACGAACTCATCACCGCCAAAACGATAGAGGCGACCAGGAAAGTCGATCAGCACCCGCTCCAGTCTTCGGGCCAGCTCCACCAGCATGGCATCCCCCATGGGGTGGCCATAGGCGTCATTGACCTCCTTGAACAGATCTACATCGATCTGGATGCAGCCGAAAGGAGTGCCCCGCTGAAACAGGGCATTAACATCGCGCTTGAGCTTTTCCCGGTTGTAGAGCAGCGTCAGCGGGTCCTGCTCCGTCAGCTGACGCACCCGCTGTGACAGCTCTGCCTGTCGCAACGCCAGCGAAGCCAGCTGTGCACCCTGTCGCAGCACAGCCCTTCCTTCTGCAGTGGCCGCAGCAGGCGCATCAAAAGCCAGAAACAGCACACCGATGACTGCACCTTCACCCAGAATCGGCTCGGCCCAGCAGGCGCCCAGCATGCGCAGCTCGTCGATGTTGCGCACCTTGCTCCACCGACTGTCGTGATGAATATCTTCAATGAACAGAGGGGTACCTTCCCGCAGTGTTCGGCTGCAGATGCAGTGGTCAGCGTCATTGAAAAGATGCTGGAAGCGTCGCTGGGCCACCCGATCCAGTCGGCCGGCCACCATCACCTCCAAGGCGTTGCGGCTGGGACGGTGCATCAGCACCATGGCCTGTGCACCGGGCACCCGTTCTTCCATACGCTGACAAATGTGCTTGAGCACTGCCTGGCGGTCAGCCTGGTTCAGCATCTGCTCTACCATGGCCTGCTGCCATTGCAACAGTTCTGTCAGCACATCGGACGTGGTCAGGTCGGTCAGTTTTTCCGAACGGGCTCGGGTCATGGGCATTCCTGCTCAGATCGGCTCATGATAGCGGCTGGTAATGGGATAGCGCCGATCGCGGCCGAAGCTGCGCGTGGTGACGCGTACCCCCGGCGGCGCCTGCCGCCGCTTGTACTCATTCCGGTTGATCAGCTCGATGGCCCGATGCACCGCTTCCCGCTCAATGCCCTCGGCGATGATGGCCTCCGGCGTCTTCTGCTCCACCACATAGGCGTGGATGATTCGGTCCAGCACCTCATAGGGTGGCAGGCTGTCCTGATCCACCTGGTCGGGCCGCAGCTCGGCGCTGGGCGGCCGGGTGATGACCCGCTCCGGGATCACCGGAGACTGCCGGTTGCGCCAGCGCGCCAGTTCATACACCTGTGTCTTGAGCACGTCCTTCAGGGGTGCATAACCGCCCACCATGTCGCCATACAGCGTGGTATAGCCCACCGCCGTCTCCGACTTGTTGCTGGTGGACAGCACCAAGCTGCCGCTGGCGTTGGAGACGGCCATCAGCGCCACACCGCGCAGGCGGGCCTGCAGGTTCTCCTCGGTCACACCGCTGATCTCCGGCAGTCGCGCTTGCAATAAACGTGCCATGCCGTCAAAACCGGGCGCAATGGGCAGCACGGAAAACTTGACACCCAGCGTTCGAGCCTCGGCCTCGGCATCTTCCACACTGGCCTGCGCCGTGTAGTGGAAGGGCATCATGATCGCCTCGCACCGCTCGGGCCCCAGCGCATCCACCGCCACCGCCAGCGTCAGCGCCGAATCGATCCCGCCGGAAAGGCCCAGTACGATGCCGGGAATGCCGTTCTTGTCGATGAAATCACGCACGCCGGTCACCAGTGCGCCATAGAGACGCGCTTCCGCCCGCGGCAACGGTGCCTGCTCGCCGGCAAGAATTGTCGCCCCATCTCCCTGCCGCTCGATACGCACCGGTGTAAGCCCCTCCTCGAAGGCGGGCGCCTGCACGCGCACTTCACCTCCAGCGTCCACGGCAAAGCTGGCGCCGTCGAATACCAGCTCGTCCTGTCCGCCCACCTGGTTGACATAGATCACCGGTCGGCCGAACTCATCCACACGCCGGCGCACCACCGCCAGCCGGTCGCTCTGTTTTTCCGCATGGAACGGCGAAGCGTTCATGTTGAGCAGCACCTCGGCACCTGCCTCCACCGTCCGTTCCACGGCGGTGGGCTTCCAGATGTCCTCGCAGATGAGCAGCCCGAAGCGCACACCCTTGTGCTCGATCACGCACGCCTGCTTGCCGGGGCTGAAATAGCGCTTCTCGTCGAAGGGGCCATAGTTGGGCAGGAACTGCTTCATATAGACCGCCTCGATGCGGCCGTGGTCGATCCATGCCGCCATGTTGAAGCGCTCGTCCAGCGCATCGGTCATGGGATAGCCCACCACCAGCACCGCGGGCAGCCTCGCCTCGCACAGGCGGTCAAGCGCCGCCTGCACCTGCGGATAGAGACCGGGACGCAGCAGGATGTCCTCCGGCGGATAGCCGGTCAGGCACATTTCTGGAAAGACGATGATGTCGGCCTCATGCCGCTCGATGGCCTCACGCGCCAGCGCCAGCACCCTGTCCGTATTGCCCGTCAGATCCCCGACCACGGGGTTCATCTGGGCCATGACGACGGTGACACCGCTCATGCCGCCCCCAGCCGCTGCTGCATGGCCTCGCCCATCTGCGCCGGCGAGCGCACCACGGTGACGCCCGCGGCCTCCAGCGCCGCCATCTTGGCCTCGGCAGTGCCCTTGCCGCCGCTGACGATGGCGCCGGCATGGCCCATGCGCCGTCCGGGCGGCGCGGTGACGCCGGCGATGTAGGCCACCACCGGCTTGGTCACATGCTCGGCGATGAAGGCGGCGGCGCGCTCTTCGGCATCCCCGCCGATCTCGCCCACCATGATGATGCCCTCGGTCTGGGGGTCCTCCTCGAAACGGGCCAGGCAGTCGATGAAATCCATCCCCTGAATGGGATCGCCGCCGATGCCCACGCAGGTGGACTGTCCCAGCCCGGCCTGTGTGGTCTGCCACACCGCCTCATAGGTGAGCGTGCCGGAGCGGGAGACGATCCCTACCCTGCCGGGCAGATGAATGTGGCCGGGCATGATGCCCATCTTGCATTCGCCGGGTGTGATCACGCCCGGACAGTTGGGGCCGATGAGCACGCTGTCACTGCGGTCCAGCACCGCGCGCACCTTGAGCATGTCCGCCACGGGAATGCCCTCGGTGATGCAGGTGATCACCTCGATGCCGGCGTCCACCGCCTCCAGAATAGCGTCGGCGGCAAACGGCGGCGGCACGTAGATCATGCTGGCATTGGCGCCGGTTTCCCGCACCGCATCGTGCACCGTGTCGAACACCGGCCGGTCCAGATGAGTCTGCCCCCCCTTGCCCG
Organism: Sulfurivirga sp.; assembly: GCF_015490265.1. Taxonomy (GTDB): domain Bacteria; phylum Pseudomonadota; class Gammaproteobacteria; order Thiomicrospirales; family Thiomicrospiraceae; genus Sulfurivirga. The sequence continues at coordinate 5,276 of NZ_WFYD01000078.1, forward strand.
GGGTGACACCGCCGACCAGATTGGTGCCGTATGCGATGGCCTGTTCGGAGTGGAAGGTGCCCTGCCTGCCGGTGAAGCCCTGAGTGATGACCCGTGTGTCCCGATTGACCAGAATGCTCATGCCGTGCCCTCCCCGGCCAGCGCCACCACCTTGCGCGCCGCCGCTTCCAGATCGTTTTCCGCCACCAGATTGAGACCGCTTTCGGCCAGCATGCGCCGACCGGCCTCCACGTTGGTGCCTTCCAGCCGCACCACCACGGGCAGCTCCAGCCCCACCTCCTTCACCGCCCGGATGATGCCTTCGGCGATCAGGTCACAGCGCACGATGCCACCGAAGATGTTGACCAGAATGGCCTTCACGCCCGGATCGGAGGTGATCAGCTTGAACGCCTCGGCCACCCGCTCCGCCGTGGCGCCGCCGCCCACGTCGAGGAAGTTGGCCGGCGCACCGCCGTGCAGCTTGATCAGGTCCATGGTGGCCATGGCCAGACCGGCGCCGTTGACCATGCAGCCGATGTTGCCGTCCAGGGCGATATAGTTGAGGCTGAACTGGCGGGCATGGGCCTCACGCGGGTCCTCCTGCGTGGGGTCGTGCATGGCCTGAATGTCCGGCTGACGGTAGAGGGCGTTGTCGTCCACATTGATCTTGGCGTCCAGCGCCATCAGACGGTTGTCTTCGGTCAGCACCAGCGGGTTGATCTCCACCAGCGACAGATCCTTGTCCACCGCCAGGCGATAGAGGCCGTCAAGTACCTTACCGAGCATCTTGAAAGCGTCACCTTTCAGCCCCAGCGCAAAACCGGCCTGTCTGGCCTGAAAGGGCATCACACCGGTGACCGGATCTACAACGAGGGTCACGATCTTCTCCGGCGTCTGCTCGGCCACCTGTTCGATATCCATGCCCCCCTCGGTGGAGAGGATGAAGGTGTGGCGCCGGCGGCCCCGGTCGATGAGCAGGCTCAGATAGAGCTCGCGGGCAATGGGCAGGGTCTGCTCCACCAGCAGGGCATTGACCGGCAGTGCCTTGCCGCCGGTCTGGGGAGTGGCCAGCTCATGCCCCAGCAGCGCCTCGGCGGCCTGACGGGCGTCTTCTTCAGTCTGCACCAGACGCACGCCACCGGCCTTGCCGCGGGCACCGGCGTGAATCTGCGCCTTGATGACACATGGCAGGCCGATTTCGGCCAGCGCGCCGTCCAGTGCATCCAGTCGTTCCACCACCACACCGCGTGGGACAGGAATGCCGTAGTGGTCGAACAGCTGTTTGGCCTGATACTCATGCAGGTTCATGGATGGGTCTTCCTCATGGCGGTTTATGCTATTTTAGCGGGTGAGACGCGATTTGAACGGTAAGGGATCTTTACATGCGGGCATTTATCTTTCTGCTGCTGGTGCTGGTGATCTTCGGCGTGATCATGATGATCGCCAAGCGGCTGCAGGGCATGAAAAAGACGGAAGCGGAGACATCCGGCGGGACAAAGGAGATGAAAACCGTACGCTGCGTGGAATGCGGCGCCTGGCTGCCGCGGGATCACGCGGTGATGACGGCGCGGGGCCCCGCCTGCCCCGAGCACGGCAGAGACGGTCAGTCGTAGATACGCTCCACCGTCACGTCAAACACCAGCACCTGACCGGCCAGCGGGTGGTTGAAGTCCACGGTAACCCGGTCCCCCTCCACGGCAACGATGGTGCCCGGAATGTCATCCCCGGCCGGGCCGGAAAAGCCGATGACCAGACCCCGTTCCAGATCCATGTCGGCAGGGAACAGATCCCGGGACAGTTCCTGCACATTGTCCGGGTCCGGATTGCCGAAGGCATCTTCCGGGAACAGGGTGAACTGCTTGTGCTCGCCTTCTTCCAGACCGATCAGCCAGCGCTCCAGCCCTTCGAACAGGGTGCCGTCCCCCAGCGTGAACTGTAACGTTTCGTCCGCTTCGGTCTGGTCCACCACCGTGCCGTCGATCAGACACAGGGAAAACCTGATGTCAACGGTGCTGCCTGCCTTGACCTGCTTCATGTCAGAACTTCCCGAAGATGGAGAAAGGCTCCCGCGGCACTTCCTCGCAGTGGATCTTCCACACCAGCGCGTAGCGACAATCAGCGCCCACGCACTCGACGCGGGAGTCGCCGAACTTCCGCGGGCTGACCGCGTAGCTGGTATCCAGCAGATAGCCTTTTGGGCACAGGCCCATGGCCGTGTTGTCCAGTGCAAAGGTGCCCAGCTGAGGCGGCTCGTCATACTGCTGGCGCAGCAGAAAGGCCGGCTGACCCTCTCGCTCGGGCAGCTTTTTGACCGTCACCGGATGAATGCGGTTTCCGGCGGCGGCCACGGCGCTGCGCCCCCAGTCGATCACCGTGTCACCGGAGGACTTGACCGTCTTGAGCACTCCACACCCGGAAAGCAGCAGCATGACGGCCAGCGCAAGCAGGGCTCTCATTGCACGCCTCCGCCGATGGGCTGCTCCCGCAGGCCCTGCTCACGGATGATGTAGCACATGTTGGTGTGCAGCTTCTTGCCATCAATCAGCAGCGAGGCGCCATACTGGTCCTCCGGATTGAGACGCACCACGCCCTCATAGCGCTTGATCAGCTTGCCGTCGAAACAGCTGCGGATCTCCACCACCCGCTTGAGACCGACCCAGTCGGACTGCAGGTTCTTGGCCTGGTTGGTGACCTTCTCGCAGCCGGTCAGCGCCAGCAGGGCTATGGCCGCCAGCAGCAGGCTACTTTTCATCATGTTTCTCATTCGATTCCCCGGTTCTGAAGTCCTGAATGCGCCAGTCCTGGCTGTTGAGCGTCTCCTCATCATCCGCGGGCCGGGTGGGCCACAGCCAGGCCACCAACAGAATAACCAGCACGGTCAGCAGAAAATAGAGCAGATTCTGGTTCAAAATTCGATCCCCTTCTGGGCACGGATGCCCGCCTCGAACGCATGCCTAACCGGCCGCATTTCCGTGACCGTATCGGCATCATCGATCAGCGCCTGCGGCGCGCCACGACCGGTAATGATGACATGCTGATGGGCCGGACGCTTGAGCACATCTTCGCGCAGCGTTTCCCAATTCAGGTAATGATACGCCAGCGCCACGCAGAGTTCATCAAGAATGACCAGATCCGTGTCCGCATCCGCCAGATAGCGGCGCGCCACCTCCCAGCCCGCTTCGGCCCGCTGCCGGTCGCGCTCGAAATCCTGCGTATCCCAGGTAAACCCCTCGCCCAGGGCGTGGATCACCGCACCGGGATGGCCGGCGAAGAATTTCTGCTCACCCGTTTCCGCCGGAGCCTTGATGAACTGGAGCACCGCGACCGTCATGCCGTGGCCCAGCGCCCGCAGCGCCATGCCATAGGCGGAGCTGCTCTTGCCCTTGCCGTCGCCGGTGAGCACCAGCAGCAGCCCCTTGTCGGCGCGCGCCTCGGCCATGCGCCGTTCCATGTAGCGCTTGCGCCGCTGCATGATGCGGTTGTGCTTATCTGCATCCATAGAAAGCCCTTGTTCTTATTAAAAGCCGCTTATATATAATGCTCCGATAACCTGCCTCAAGGAGGGCGCCATGAACATCACCATTCTGGGTACCGGTTTTGCCGCGCTGACGGCCGTGCGCACGCTGCGCCGGCAGGACCGAAACGTCAATATTACCGTCATTTCTCCCAAGGCGGAGATGATCTATCTTCCCAGCCTCATCTGGCTGCCGTCCCGTCTGAAGTCCGGCGACGACCTGCGGGTGGACCTCACCAACTTCTTCCGCCGCATGAACGTCAACTTCATCGAAGGGCGGGTAAAGCGCATCAGCGATGGCGGACGTACCGTGGAGCTGGAGGATGGCACCACCCATGCCAACGACGGCCTGATCATCGCCTCCGGCGGCCGCTTCATCAGGAAACTGCCGGGCATCGAGCATGTGATCACGCCCTGCGAGGGGATCCCGGCGGCGGAGAAGATCCGTGACCGGCTGGACGCCATGAGCGGCGGCACCATCGCCATCGGCTTCGGCGGCAACCCGAAGGAACCTGCGGCCATGCGCGGCGGTCCCATGTTCGAATTCCTCTTCGGCATCGACACCCTGCTGCGTCGACAGGGGCGGCGCGAACGCTTCAGACTGGTGTTCTTCAACCCGGCGCCGGAGCCGGGCAAGCGCCTCGGCCCGCAGGTGCCCGGCAAACTGGTGGAGATGATGGCAAAAAAGGGCATCGAGACCCACCTGGGCCACAAGATCAAGGGCTTCGAGGAGAAGAAGGTCATCACCGAAGGTGGCGAGATCGAGGCGGACCTGATCCTGTTCATGCCCGGCATGACCGGCCCGGCATTTGCCGCCGACAGCGACCTGCCCCTGTCCGAAGGCGGACTGATCCGCGCCGACGCCCATGCCCGGGTGGAAGGACTGGAAAAGACCTATGTGGCGGGCGATGCCGGCAGCTTCCCCGGCCCGGAGTGGCAGGCCAAGCAGGCCCACGCCGCCGACATTCAGGCGGAAGTGGCCGCCCGCAACCTGCTGAGCGAGCTCAACGGCGGCACGCCGCAGCAGACCATCAGGCACGAGCTGATCTGTATCATCGACACCCTGACCCACGGCATTCTGGTCAAGCGCACCGAGAAGGGCACCACCTTGCTGCCGCCCTGCCGCCTGATGCACTGGGCCAAGATGGCCTTCGAGTGGTGGTATCTGCGTCAATATCGATAACAGGAGAGAACAGATGAACTACGCACTGAGCAAGAATCTGGACTGCAGCGTGGATGAGGCGGTCGAGCGCATCAAAGCGCTGGCGCCCGAGCATCAGCTGGGGGTGGTCTATGAGCTGGACATTCAGCAGACCATTCAGAACAAGCTGGGCGAAGACTTCCGGCCCTACCGCATCCTCGGGCTGTGCAATCCGAAGATCGCCAAGGACGCGCTGGAGAAGGACGCCGACTTCGGCGCCCTGCTCCCCTGCGCCGTGGCCGTGCACGAGACAGCTGACGGCAAGGCGCGCCTGAGCTTCTACAACCTGCCGGCCATCGTGGAGGCCATCGGCAATGCCGCCTTCGACGACTGGAACCGGACGGTGATCCAGAAGATGCAGGGCTTCATGGACGCCCTGTGAGCGCTGAAGCCCCGTCAGAGACGGGGTCTCCCCCATTTTTGCAGACCGCCGAAAAACCGCGCCGGAAAAAGCGCGGTTTTTTCATGCCTGAGAGGTGAAAAGGGCCATTCTGCGCTATTTTCCAGCCGTTTTGCGGCCAGAACGCAGCCCGCCGCGCAGGTAGCGCGCCGCCAGCACGAAACCGAACACGGCGCCCAGCAGCATCAGCACCGCCAGATCCCCCCAGCGGGCGTAGGGGGTCAGCCCGCTGCGTGGCTGCACCCGGGCACGCAGGCTGCCCTGAGTGTAGGCGGGCAACTGCGCGACGATCTCGCCCCGGGCGTTCACATGGGTGGTCAGGCCGGTGTTGGTGGCGCGGGCGAAGTCCCGTCCCAGCTCGATGGCGCGCATCTGCACGTCCTGCAGCGCCTGGGCCGGCTCCAGCGTGTGGGCGAACCAGGCGTCGTTGCTGACGGTGATGAAGTAGTCAGCCTCCGGCAGCTGACGGCGCAGCTCATCGCCGAAATAGGTCTCGAAGCAGATGGCCATGCCGGCGTGGTGGTCGCCCAGTTTCATGGGCCTGGGCGGAAACGGCCCCGGGGTGAACTGGTCGAAGGGAATGTTGAGCCAGTCGAACAGCGGCTTGAGCAGGTCACCGAACGGATAGTACTCTCCGATGAGCACCAGGTGATACTTGCGGTAGACCTGATAGGGCACATGCCCCACATTGATCAGGGCGTTGTAGTAGTGGCGGCGGTCTTCATCCCGCCAGATGGCGCCCAGCAGAATATCCTTGCCCAGCGCCCGGGCGTCATGGAGAAAGGTTTTGAGCGCCCCCTTCTCCACCAGATCGAAGAAAGCCGGCACGGCCGTCTCCGGCCAGACGATCACATCGGCGGTGAGCTGCTCGCGTGTCATGGCCACATAGCGCTTGAGGGTGGGATAGAGCATGGTCGGCTTCCACTTGTCCGCCTGATCCACATTGCCCTGCAACAACGCCACGCTCACCGGATCGCCCGCGGGCTCGGTCCAGCGCACATCCCGCAGGCTGCCGCCGGTCAGCCACACCACGGCGATCAGCAGCGCCGCGCCGATCCACGCCTGCCGCACCGCCAGCCACACCAGCGCCGCCGCCGTCAGCGCCACCGCCCAGCTGACGCCCAGCACGCCGAAAATGGGCGCGTAGCCATCCAGCCAGGTGAGCACATGGCTCACCCCCACCTGCAGCATGGGATAGCCGCCGAACAGATGGCCACGCAGCCACTCGCCCGCCACCCAGGCGGCCGGATAGATGACCAGCAGTCCGAGCACGGGGAAGGTGCGGCTGGAGAAGAGACGCGCCAGCCAGGCCGCCAGTGCCGGATAGAAGCTGAGGTAGAGCACCCACAGGAAGACCGCCGCCACGCCCAGCGGCAGGGGCGCGCCGCCGTAGATGGAAACGCTGGAGATGAGCCAGCTGGCGCCGACACCGAACTGCCCCAGGCCGAACCACAGCCCCCTGCGGGCGGCCTGCCGGGGCGTGTCCGCCTGCCAGATGAGCCAGAAGAGACCGGTCAGCGCCAGCAGCGTCAGCGGCGCCAGCGCCAGCGGGGCGAAGCCCGCCACCGACACGGCCCCCAGCACCAGCGCCAGCAGGTCATGGCGCTGTGGCACCAGCGCACGCAGCCAGTAGCGCCAGCGGGGCTCAGGCGTCGTCGTCCCGCTCACCCGCTTCCTCACCGGACTGGGCGTCCTGCAGGGTCACCTTCACCTCCTGCACCCGCCGGCCATCACTGCGGGTGACCTCCAGCTGCAGGTTTTCCAGCGCCACCTGCTCCCCCTCCTCGGGAATGTGCGCAAGTGCCTTGACCACACAGCCGCCGACGGTCTCCACCTCGTCACAGTCCACGTCGAGGTTGAAGTAGCGGTTGAAGTCCTCCAGCGGCATCTGGGCGTCCACCAGCCAGTAGCCCTTGCGCTTGCGCACGTATTTCTCTTCTTCGTCGTATTCGTCTTCAATCTCGCCGACGATCTCTTCCAGCACGTCCTCAATGGTGATCAGGCCGGACAGTTCGGCATATTCATCCACCACCAGTGCCAGATGGGTGCGCCCACTCTTGAATTCGCGCAGGATGACGTTGAGCCGCTTGCTTTCGGGGACGAACACCGGTGTGCGCAGCAGTCGCTCCAGATCGGCGTGCTCGTTGAGCTCGCCATTGACCAGCGCCCGCAGCACATCCTTGGTGATGAGCACGCCCGCCACCTCGTCGCTGGCGTTCATCACCGGATAGCGGGAGTGCCCCTCCCCCACGATGAAGCGCAGCACCTCATCCAGCGGGCGGTCCAGCTCCACCGCGCGCATCTTGCTGCGGGGAATCATCACGTCGCGCACGCGCAGGTCGGAAACATGCAGCACCCGTTCGATCATGCGCTCGGCGTCAGGCTCGATCAGCCCGTCCTGCGCCGCCTCGCGCAGCAGGGTCAGCAGATCTTCACGGGATTTGGGTTCGTCGCTGAACAGGGTCTTCACCCGGTCCAGCCAGCTGGGACTGTGTGACGAGTCAGTGTCTTTCATGCGTCCTTCTCAAGGTAGGGGTTGGCAAAGCCCAGATCAGCCAGAATATCGATTTCCAGCGCCTCCATTTCGCAGGCCTGGTCCTCGGTAATATGGTCATAGCCCATCAGATGCAAGAGGCCGTGCACCACCATGTGCGCCCAGTGCGCCTCCAACGGCTTGTGCTGCTCGGCGGCCTCTTGCCGCACCACTTCGGCGCAGATGGCCAAGTCGCCCAGCCAGCGCTCGCCCAGCGCCTCGGCCACCTCCGCAGGCAGCTCCATGGGAAAGGACAGCACGTTGGTGGGCCGGTCCTTGCCCCGGTATTCCCGATTGAGCGTGCGGCTCTCGTCCGGCGAGACCACGCGCACCGTCGCCCCGCCCCGGCGCCCGGTGCGGGCGAACACCGCTTCCGCCCAGCGCTGGAGCTGATCCTCGGCGGGAACGGCTTCGACCGGCACGGCCCACTGCAGTTCGATCATGATGTCTCCCTGCGCAGACGGTCCGCCTGATCATAGGCGCGCACGATCTTCTGCACCAGCGGGTGGCGCACCACATCCTGCGCCTGAAAGAAGGTGAAGCCCACCCCCTCGACCCCTTCGAGCACTTCCAGCACGTCCCTGAGGCCGGACTTCTGCTGGCGCGGCAGGTCGCACTGGGTGATGTCGCCGGTGATCACCATGCGCGAGCCGAAGCCCAGACGGGTGAGGAACATCTTCATCTGCTCCACGGTGGTGTTCTGCGCCTCGTCCAGAATGATGAACGCCTCGTTGAGGGTGCGCCCGCGCATGAACGCCAGCGGCGCGATTTCGATCACGCTCTTCTCGATCAGCCGATCCACCGTCTCGAAGCCGAGCATCTCGTAGAGGGCGTCATACAGGGGACGCAGGTAGGGATCCACCTTCTGGCTGAGATCACCCGGCAGAAAGCCGAGCCGTTCGCCCGCCTCCACCGCAGGGCGGGTCAGCACGATGCGGCGCACCTGCTCCTTTTCCAGCGCGTCCACCGCTGCGGCCACGGCCAGATAGGTCTTGCCGGTGCCCGCCGGCCCCACACCGAAGTTGATATTGAACGCGGCCAGATTGTCCAGATAGGCCGCCTGGTTGGGGTTGCGCGTGCGGATCACCTTGCGGCGCAGGCGCAGCATGCGTTCCTCGACCTGCCCACGCGGCTGCGCCTCGGCCACGCTCTGCAACGCCAGATGCACGCTGGACGGCTCCAGCGTCTCATGACGGGTCTGCTCGTAGAGGTCGCGGATCACCTGCTCGGCGCGCACGATGCGGTCGGCCAGTCCGGTCACCTTGAACTGAAAGCCCAGATGGTTGACCTCCACCCCGAGGCGCAGCTCCACCTGCTCCAGGTGCTCGTTGCGCCAGCCCACCAGGTTCTGCAGCCGCTCGTTGTCGTGGGGGGTCAGCTCGAAGGAAACCGAATGCAGCAGGTGCTCGCTCATAGGGCGTAGTACTGCGGGCCGTCTACCCGCCCGGCTTCGGGCAGATCGACAACCTCGCCGCGCAGGGAGTTGGTGAAGGCGTCGGTGATCTTCACGTCCACGAACTGGCCGATCAGCTCCGGCGCGCCCGGAAAGTTGACCACCCGATTGTTCTCGGTGCGCCCGGACATCTCCCGGGGATCCCGGCGGGAAGGGCGCTCCACCAGCACCCGCTGCACCGTGCCCACCATGGCTTCGCTGAAGGCCTGGGTCTGGCGGTTGAGCAGTTCCTGCAGCTCGTAGAGGCGGCGCTTTTTCACCTCCATGGGCACGTCATCGGGCAGACTGGCCGCCGGCGTGCCCGGCCGCGGGCTGTAGATGAAACTGAAGGAGCGGTCATACTGCAGTTCTTCCACCAGTTCCAGCGTCTTGAGGTGATCCTCTTCCGTCTCGCCCGGGAAGCCGACGATGAAGTCGCCGGAGAGGCTGAGATCGGGACGGTGCCTGCGGATGCGCCGGATGATGGACTTGTACTCCAGCACCAGATGGTTGCGCTTCATCAGCGCCAGAATGCGGTCGGAGCCGGACTGGATCGGCAGGTGCAGATGGGACACCAGTTCCGGCACCTCGGCAAAGGTGTCGATGATCGCTGGCGTCATCTCGTTGGGATGCGAGGTGGTGAAGCGGATGCGGTCGATGCCCGGCACCTGCGAGACCGCGTGAATGAGTATGGACAGGTCGGCCGTATCGCCGTCGACCATCTCGCCACGGTAGGCGTTGACGTTCTGCCCCAGCAGGTTGATCTCGCGCACCCCTTGGGCGGCCAGCGCGCGCACTTCTGCCATCACATCCTCGAACGGACGGCTCACCTCCTCGCCGCGTGTGTAGGGCACCACGCAGAAGGTGCAGTATTTGGAGCACCCTTCCATGACCGACACATAGGCGGTGACGGAGCTGGCCTCCGGCCTGGGCAGATGATCGAACTTCTCGATCTCCGGGAAGGAGATGTCGATAACCGCCGCCTTCTTCTCCCCTTCCTGCCGGGCGGCAAGCGCCTCGCGGATCAGCTGCGGCAGGCGGTGCAGTGTCTGCGGGCCGAAGATCACGTCCACGTAGGGCGCACGCTTGCGGATCAGCTCCCCTTCCTGAGAGGCCACACAGCCGCCCACGCCGATGATGCGGTTGGGCTTCTCCGCCTTCCAGCGCTTCCACTTGCCCAGCTCGTCGAACACCTTCTCCTGCGCCTTTTCGCGCACGGAGCAGGTGTTGAGCAGCAGCACGTCCGCCGCCTCCGCCGTCTCCACCGGCTCCAGGCCGAAGGCGTTCTTCAGCAGCGCCGCCATCTTCTCCGAGTCATAC
>NZ_WFYD01000079.1 GCF_015490265.1 Sulfurivirga sp.
CGCCCTCCTTGACCAGCATCTCCTCGATGGTGCCGGCGTAGGGAGACGGCACTTCCATGGTGGCCTTGTCGGATTCCAGCGTGATCAGCGAATCGTCCACATCCACGTGGTCACCGGGCTGCACCAGCACCTCGATGACATCCACCTGATCAAAGTCGCCGATATCCGGCAGGAATACGTCCACAATCTTGCTCATAGCAGTGTTCCTTATTGCTGGGCTGTCAGGGGATAGGCGTCCGGATGGGCAATCATGTCCAGCGTGAGATCCACATCCAGACGCGGCCAATAGAAATGACCCGGTATCGGCTGTTCAAATTCAAGCTCTTCGGCACTGCGCCCCTTGAACCATGGAAACGATTCATAAGGAAGGAAAAACTCCTTCGTACCGATCAGCAGCCACACACCATGCTGAGAAGGATTGGCCACCTGCTCAACATGTGCCGGGGAAGTGGTGACACCAGGCATCCCTGAACTCCTGTTCATGTTGACGAATAATGCCCTCTATTTCCGCCAGCTCTCGCGGTGAGAACCTGAAATTTCTGGCCAGCGCGATCTCTGGCTCCAGCCAGAACTTCGCCTCGCCCTTCTCTGACAGAACATGAATGTGCATCCGCGGTTCTTCCCGCGAGAAAAAGAAAAACCGATAACCTTTTTCCCGCAGGATGGGTTGGACTCATGTTACAGAATCAGCTGGCGGATGTCGCTCAGATAGCGGGCGATGGTCTGGGTGAAGCGCACGCCCTCGGCGCCGTCGATGACCCGATGGTCATAGCTGACGGAGAACGGCAGCATCAGCCGCGGCTCGAACTCGCTGCCATTCCACACCGGCTGCATCTTGGCCTTGGAAACGCCCATGATGCCCACCTCCGGCGAGTTGACGATCGGCGTGAAGTTGGTGCCGCCGATGCCGCCCAGGCTGGAGATGGTGAAGGTGCCGCCGCTCATGTCCGCCGGTGTCAGCTTGCCTTCGCGGGCGCGCTGGCTGACCTCCATCAGCTCGCGGGAGAGCTGGAAGATGCCCTTCTGATCCACATCCCGGATGACGGGCACCACCAGACCGTTGGGCGTGTCCACCGCAATGCCCAGGTTGTAGTACTTCTTGACGATGAGCGACGCGCCGTCGGGCGAGAGCGAGCTGTTCATGTTGGGGAACTGCTTCAGCGCCGCCACCACGGCCTTCATGATGAACACCAGCGGGGTGATTCTGACCCCTTCCTTCTCCGCCTGCGCCTTCAGGCCCTTCCGGAAGGCTTCCAGCTCGGTGATGTCCGCCTCGTCGAACTGGGTCACATGGGGCACGTTGAGCCAGCAGGCGTGCAGGTGCCGACCGGAAATCTTCTTGATGCGGGACAGCTCGACGGTCTCCACCTCGCCGAACTGGCTGAAGTCCGGCTGCGGGATGGACGGAATGCCTGCCCCGCCTGCCGCGGGTGACGCACCCGTAGTGGCCGCACCGCCCTGCATGACGGACTTGACGTAGCGCTGCACGTCCTCCTTGAGGATGCGGCCCTTGGGTCCGGTACCTTGCACCTGGGACAGATCCACGCCCAGATTGCGGGCGTATGCACGCACCGCCGGGCTGGCGTGATACTTCGCGCCTGGCGCCTGCCGGTTGACCGGTTTCTCCTCCGCCACGGCAGGTGCAGCGAGCGTCTCAGCCGGCACGGCGGCAGGGGCTTCAGCGGCCGGCGTCGGCTCGGGTGCCTTTTCTTCCGCCGGCGCGGCGGCTGCTTCTGCCGGCGCTTCCGGCTCGGCAGCGCCCTCGTCGGCCACCTCGATTTCAGCGATGGGATCGCCCTCCTTCACCTTGTCGCCCTCGCTCACCAGCATTTTGACGATGGTGCCAGCGTAGGGAGAGGGCACTTCCATGGTGGCCTTGTCGGATTCCAGGGTGATCAGCGAATCGTCCACGGCGACGGTGTCGCCCTCACTGACCAGCACTTCGATCACATCCACCTGATCGAAGTCGCCGATATCCGGCAGGGTGATGGTTTTGATGCTCATACAGCCTGTTCCTTCTGTCGGGTGTGAAAAGGGCCGCAGCGGCGGCCCCGGTCATTACAGATACAGCGGCCAGGTCCTGTCCGCGTCGATGCCGTATTTTTCAATGGCCTGTCTGACCACGGCGCGGTCCAGCCTGCCGTCGTCCGCCAGTCCCTTCAGCGCCGCCACTGTGATGTAGTAGCGGTTGACCTCGAAGAAGCGGCGCAGCTTCTCACGCGTGTCGGAGCGACCGAAACCGTCGGTGCCCAGCGTGATGTAGGTGTGCGGCACCCAGGCGCGGATCTTCTCCGGCAGGTCGCGGATGTAGTCGGTCGCCGCC
>NZ_WFYD01000080.1 GCF_015490265.1 Sulfurivirga sp.
GAGCAGCCGGAAGAGGTGGCCGGGCTGGTGGCCGCCGTGCGGGAGAAGCTGCCGCAGGTGGAGGGGGATATTGACCTCGACCTGCCCGCCTACGCCGGCAAGCGGCGCCTGCCGCCCTATTTCGTCCATGCCGCTTGGCAACTGGCGCGGGAGGGCCACAAAATCCTCATCCACGGCAGTATCGACCCCACCTCCGGCCGCTACTATGCCGAACAGGCTTGTCGGGCGCTGAACGTGCCGGTGGCCACCTCGCTGGAAAATGCCGCCACGCTGTTTGCGCGGCACAATCTCGTCTATCTGCCCTTCGAGGCCTTTGCCGCGCCGCTGTCGGACAAACTGTTTCTCAAGCCCCGCCTTGGCGTGCGCACCATCTTCAACAGCCTGTGCAAGATGATCAACCCGCTGCGCGCGCCCGTCAGCGTGCAGGGCATCTTCCACGGCGTCTATGCCAGCCTGCATGCGGAAGTGGCCGCACGGCTGAACGATCCCTGCGTCATCTCCTTCAAGGGTGAAGGCGGGGAGCCGGAAATCCGTCCCACCGCCACAACGCCGGTACAGATCGCCCGCTCGGGTCAGATTGACGAGATCACCTGGCCGCGCACGCTGGATGCGCGACCGAGTATGATGGACGACATTTCCATGGAAGCGCTGCTGCGCCGTATCGAGCAGAACAGTCTGACCGACTATGACCGTGCTGCGCTGGAGGCCAATACCGCGTTCCTGCGCAACGCGCTCAAAGGAGAAAAGATGTGATCGACTTCATCGCCTGGCTGGCGGCAGGGCTTCTGGCAGGCATGGTGCTGCTGTTCACCTACAGCGTGGTGACCGTGATCATGCAGGAATACACCCGCCTGCCTTCCGCACCCTTTGCCTGGCTGGGCGTGGCCGGGGTCTCCCTGCTGTTCTGGCTCGGCTGGCAGAAGTGGCACATGGCCTTCATTCACGGTCTGGTGACCGTTTCGGCCTTCCTCCTGCTGGCGGCCTTTCTCAACCTGTGGCGCACGCTGAAAAACCGCGGCCCCGGTGATGGCTGCCTGATCACCCTGCACGTGCTCAGTCTCTATGTCACGGGCGCGCTCACCGCCCTCTTTCTCAGCGTTGCCGTCTTCATCTACCTGGATGGAGAAGACGACGCACCGGCGCAAAAGAGGTGCGATACACCCCGTCAATCGGCCCCTTCTGCGCCAGCACCTCAAGATGTGCCTTCGTTGGATAGCCCTTGTGACGGTCAAAACCGTATTCCGGATACTGGCGGTGCAGAGTGAGCATCTGCGCGTCCCGGCGCACCTTGGCCAGAATGGACGCGGCGGCAATGGCGTCCACCCGGTCATCCCCTTTCACCACCGCCTCGCAGGCACACGGCAACCGGTCCGGACAGCGGTTGCCGTCCACGAGAATGCGTTCGAAGGGGTGATCCAGTCCTTCAATGGCACGGCGCATGGCCAGCATGGTGGCCTGCAGAATGTTCAGCGCATCGATTTCCGCCGGCGTCGCCTCGCCATAGGCGAAGTCCAGCGCCACCCGCTCGATCTCTTCCGCCAGCGCCTGCCGCTGTTTTTCTGACAGCTTCTTCGAATCCCGCACCGGCAGACCATGATCCGACGGCAGGATGACCGCCGCGGCCACCACATTACCCACCAGCGGGCCACGGCCCACCTCATCCACACCCACCGGTGGCAGGGTGGCGTCGGGCACGAACAGTTCAAGCTGGCTCATGGGGCAGCACCCCCCATGCCTGCATCGCCCGTATCGCTTCCCGACCGCTGTCCCGGCGCAACCGCTCATGCATGGTCTCGAACGCCTCGATCTGGCGCCGACGACGCAGTTCATCCACCACCAGCTGGCCCAGTTTGACAGCAATGCGCTCGGCCCGCGCCTCGTCCTGAATCAGCTCCGGCACGATCTCCCGCCCCGCCAGCACATTGGGCAGCCCCACCCAGGGAATCTTCACCAGCCGCTTCGCAATCCAGTAGGTCAGCGGGCTGACTTTCGCCGTGATGATCATGGGGCACTTGTAAAGGGCCGCCTCCAGCGAGGCGGTACCGGAAAAGACAACCGCCTGATCCGCCACCTGCAGAGCCAGCGCCATGCCGTCCTGCCGCAGAATCTCGACCGGCAGCCGCCCCCCCCGGGCGTCAATCATGGCTGCCATCTCATCGGCCAGCGCATCACTGGCGGCAGGCACCACAAACTGCATCTCGGGATAGACCTGTCGCAGCAGCGCGATGGCCTCCAGATAGACGGGAAAGATGCGTTGCACCTCGCCATGACGCGAGCCCGGCAGCAGCGCCGTCACCTGCGCCGACTCGTCCAGCCCAAGCCGGGCACGGGCACCGTGCCGATCCGGCTTCATGGGAATCTTCCGGGCCAGCGGGTGGCCCACATAGGCCGCCGGTATGCCGTAGCGTTCATACAGCGGCGGTTCGAAAGGAAACAGCAGCAGCACGCCATCCACGCACTGGCGGATTTTCTCAAGCCGCTTTTCCCGCCACGCCCAGACGGACGGCCCCACATAATGGACCGTTGGCACGCCCGAGGCCTTGAGCTCTCGCTCGACGGTGAAATTGAAATCCGGCGCGTCCACACCGATGAACAGATCCGGCTGGAGCAGTCTCAGGCGTGCGATCAGCGCACGCCTTAGCTTCAACAGACGAGGCAGGCGGCCCACCACCTCGGCAAAGCCCATCACCGACAGCTCGTTCATGTCATACCAGCTCTCCAGTCCCTCGGCCTGCATGCGCGGGCCGCCGATACCGACGAAGCGGATGGAAGGATAGTGCTGTCGGAGGGCGACCATCAGATCGGCGGCCAGCTGGTCTCCGGACGCCTCGCCCGCCACCATGGCCACCGTCAGCGGTCGTTGCATGTCAGCGCACAATGCCCCGGGTGGATGCCTTGAGGAACTCAATCAAGGAGTCGAGCGTGCCCTGATCGTCATTGATCAGCTCGATCTCTTCGATGGCCCGCTCCAGCCGGTTGCCGGCGCGGTAGAGGATGCGGTAAGCCTTCTTGATGATGAAAAGCTGCTCACGGCTGAAACCCCGTCGCCTGAGCCCCTCAGTGTTGATGCCACGCGGCTCGGCCAGATTGCCGGAAACCACCACGAAATCCGGCACGTCCTGGTTGATCACGCTGCCCATGCCGCAGAAGCTGTGGGCGCCGATGCGGCAGAACTGATGCACCAAGGTATAGCCGCCCAGAATGGCCCAGTCATGCACCTGCACATGTCCGGCCAGGGCCGAGGCGTTGGCGAAGATGGTATGGCTGCCCACCACGCAGTCGTGGGCGATGTGCACCCCGGCCATGATCCAGTTGTCGTCACCGATGGTGGTCTCGCCCCGGTCCTGCAC
>NZ_WFYD01000081.1 GCF_015490265.1 Sulfurivirga sp.
ACTATCAGAACCTGCAGGCCCTGTTTGACAGCATGCTCGCCTGCGACGGAGTGCACATCGTCCAGAATGAGGAGAAACTGGCGGAACAGCTGCGCCTGTGGGCGGATCAGCCCCGACTGGCCCGACAGCAGGGCGAGCGGGCACAGGCATGCTTCCAGCGCCATCAGGGCGCGCTGGACCGTACCCTCGAGCGCATCAAGGCGGTGCTGGGCGGCCAGTAGAGCACCGCATCCATCACATTGGTGCCCGTCGGCCCCGTCTCGATGGTCTGCCCGATGGCCTTGAGCGCCCCATGGCTGTCAAAGCGCGCCAGCGCCTGTTCCGGTGACCTGCCCGCCCGCTGCAGGCGCTGCCAGGTCTGCCCGTCAGCCCAGCCGCCTGCGGCGTCAGTGGGACCATCGGTGCCATCGCTGCCCAGCGCCACGCACCAGCCGTCAGTGCCGGCCAGCAGACGCGCCATCCACAGCGCCAAGTGCTGATTACGTCCGCCAAGGCCGACATCCGCCGGCAGTGTCACCGTAGCCTCGCCGCCGATCAGCAGCGGCTGCTCAGCCTGCGCCAGCCGATGCACGATCGCCTCCAAGGGGCCGGAAAAGGTTTCCGTCTCCACCTGCAACGGGGCTTCGCTCACTTCGGCTACCGCCTGCAGCCAGCGGGCATTGTCACCCACCAGCACATGAGGCACCCTCGGGCAGACCTTTGCCTGAGGCTGCACCCTGTCGCGCCATCGGGCCGGCAGCGCCGCCCAGTCAGCGGGTTCCGGCAATGGCATGGGACGCAATGGTGCCGATGCGATCACGTCCAGATCATTGCCGGGCACGTCGGAGAGCACGAAGGCGCGCACGGGGCGCGGTGACAGCAGGCGAGCCAGCCCGCCACCCTTGATTTGTGAGAACTGGGCCCGCACCCGATTGATACGGTGAATGGACCAGCCACCGGAGAGCAGCCAGTGGTTGAGCGCCTGCCATTCAGCCAGGTTCATGCCGGGCACCAGCCGCTCCACCAGCGCCGAGGCACCGCCTGAAAGCATCACCCATACGGGCTGCCCGACCGGCAGGACATCCGCCCAATGATGCAGCGCTTCACCTGCCAGAAGAGACGCCTCATCCGGCAGGGGGTGACTCCCTTCCAGCAGAATGGCAGCGGGCGCCAGCGCCTGAATCTCCGAGCGCCAGGGCATCCAGTGCCCGCCTTTGGTGACCCCAAGCACCGTCCCCGGTGTCAGACCATGACGGGTCAGGTACTGCAGTGCCCCCAGCAGCATGGCCGGCGCGGCCTTGCCCAGCGCCAGCAAGGCGGGGGCAGAAGATGGCGGAGGCTGCTCAGCAAGCACCGTGTGCATGCAGTGCCGGCCCTCGACCAGCTGCAGCCCCTGGCGCAGCCAGCGGATGCCGTCAGCGGCCGATGCCATGGTAGGCAAAACCGGCGGCCCGCACCCGCTCCGGCGTATAGATGTTGCGCCCGTCAAAGATCACCGGCGTGCGCATAGACTCTCTCAGCGCCGCCCAGTCCGGCTGCCAGTACGCCTTCCACTCGGTCACCAGCATGATGCCGTCACTGCCGGAGGCGGCCTGCTCGGGGGTGTCGGCCACCGCCACACCGGTACGCTCCTGCTCCGTCAGCGCAGCCAGGAAGGCGTCCGCAGCCGCCGGGTCATGCACGGCCAACCGGGCATCCTGTGCCAGCAGCGCCCGGGCCAACGGCACGCTGGGCGCATTGATCACGCTGGCGGTATTGGGCTTGTAGCTCAGCCCCCACAGGGCAAAGCGCCGCCCCTGCAGATTCCGGTCGAAATGCCGCCACGCCTTACGGAAGAGCGCCTCCTTCTGCTGTTCGTTGATGGCGAGCACCGCATCCAGCAGAGTGCTGTCCACCCCCTGCTCTGCCATGGTGCGCGCCAGCCGCAGCACATCCCGGGCGAAGTTGGGGCCACCGAACCCCACACCCGGATAGAGAAAGTCGAATCCGATGCGCCTGTCCATGCCCAGCCCCTGACGCACCTGTTCCACATCCACGCCGCAGGCTTCAGCCAGCTGGGCGATCTCGTTGATGAAGCTGATGCGCGTGGCCAGCATGGCGTTGGTGGCGAACTTGGTCAGTTCCGCCGCACGGGGCGTGACCACCTGAATCACATCACGGTTGCGGTTGAAGGGCCGATAGAGCTCGCGCATGAGCTCCACCCCTTCCTCATCCTCGCACCCCAGCAGGATGCGCGCGGGACGGGTGTAGCTCTCAATGGCGCGTCCCTCGGAGATGAAATCCGGCTCTACCACTAACGTGCAGGGCCGCTGGGCGGCGATACGCCGCTGCAATGCCTCCGAGGTGCCGATGGGGAAGGTCGCCCGGTTGACGAGCAGGCAGGGCGCGCTCCCTGCCACCGCAATCTCGTCGCACAGAGCTTCAGCCCACCCCTGGCGTTCCGCCGACATGGCGAAAATGAACACCTCGGCGGCCAGGTCACTGTCTCTCTGGGTCACCTGCAACCGGCCGGCCGCTT
This sequence comes from Sulfurivirga sp., assembly GCF_015490265.1. GTDB lineage: Bacteria > Pseudomonadota > Gammaproteobacteria > Thiomicrospirales > Thiomicrospiraceae > Sulfurivirga. Next base: position 2,498 of record NZ_WFYD01000081.1, read on the forward strand.
CAACCCGCTCCAGCAGAGGGATGAGACCGGGCTCGGAGCGGGCACGCTGGCGCAGGAGCGCTTCCGACAGATCGTCAGGCAGCAGCAGCGTGACCCGGTTGCCGGTGTCGGCCAGCACGGCGGCTACCGTCAGTGCCGCCACCGTATCCCCATGCACCTGAATCCTCATGTGCGCATCACCTGTCGAATGTGGTTGAGCAACGGGGCCAGACTGGAATCCTCCGTGCCGTCTTCCGTCTTTTCCAGCTGGGTGCACAGCTCACCCGCAATACGCTTACCCAGCTCCACGCCCCACTGGTCGAAGGGATTGATGTTCCAGATGACGGCGCTGGCGTGCACCTTGTGCTCATAAAGCGCCAGCAGTGCGCCCAGCTGCCAGGGGGAGAGCGCATCCATCAGCAGCAGGGTGGAAGGCCGATTGCCCGGATAGCGCCGGTGGGGGTCCGGGTGATCGGCACCGAAGGCCAGCGCCTGGGCCTGTGCCAGACAGTTGGCCAGGTTGAGCCGCTGATGCGCCTTCACATCCGGCAGCGCCCACTCGTCGGCTCGCACCGCCGTGATGAAGTCGCACCAGATGGTCTCCGTGCCCTGATGCAGCAGCTGGTAGAAGGCGTGCTGCGCCGTGGGTCCCGTCTCCCCCCACAGTACGGCGGCGGTGTGACGCGTCACGGGTGTGCCGTCCCGCTGCACGGACTTGCCGTTGGACTCCATCTCCAGCTGGGCCAGATAGCGGGGCAGGAGCGCCAGTCGTGCGTCATAGGGCAGCACCGCATGGGCATGGGCACCCAGCAGGTTGTGGTTCCATACATCGATCAGCGCCAGCAGCAGCGGCAGATTCTCCTCCGCCGGAGCGGTGCGATAGTGGTCGTCCATGGCCGCTGCACCGGCCAGCAGCTGTGTGAAGCCCTCCATCCCCAGCCACAGAGCGATGGCGAAGCCCACCGTGGACCAGAGAGAATAGCGCCCGCCGACCCACGCCCAGAAACGCAGCTGATGATCCGCCGGAATGCCCCATTCATCCACGCGTTCCGCCGCGGCGGAAATGCCGATGAAGTGCAACCGCTTAAGCTCCGCCGCCGGCAGACCGCTGGCCACTTCCAGCCAGGCCAGCGCCGAAGCGGCGTTGGTCAGCGTGTCCACCGTAGTAAAGGTCTTGGAGGTGACCACGAAAAGGGTGGTCTCCGGGTTGAGCCGGGCCAGCGTGCGCGCCAGCTCTCCCCCATCCAGATTGGCCACGAAGTGCAGGCCCACATTGCAGTGGGGATGACGGAACTCCTTCAGGGCATCCACCACCAGCTGCGGCCCCAGGTCGGACCCCCCCACGCCCAGATGCACCACATCCGTGATGGCCCGACCGCTGTAGCCTCGCCACTGACCGGCATGCAGCCGGGCCACCAGCTTTCCCATGCGCCGCTGCTGGGCGCGGATGGCCGGAATGACATCCTCACCGTCAACAAGCACGGGCGCATCCGTCTGCTGCCGCAGGGCCGTGTGCAGCGCCGGACGGTTTTCCGTCACATTGACCGGCGCCCCGGTAAATAATGCCTCCCGGGCACCGGCCACATCCGCCGCCTCGGCCAACGCCAGCAGATGCTTAAGTGCTTCGTCATCGATCAGCTGCCGGGAAAAATCCACATAGAAACCCAATGCCTGGCGCGCAAAGCGGGCCGACCGCTGCGGATCCGTCTCGAACAGCGCGTGCAGCGAACGGTGTCTCAGTCGCTCAGCCTCCGCCTGCAGTCGCTGCCAGGCCGCATTCAATGCTGTTGTTCGAGCCATTGGCCGAAGGCCTCGCCCAGCTGAGGATGATGCCGTCCCCATTCGACAGTAGCCTTGAGATAGCCCAGCTTGTCGCCGCAGTCAAAGCTGCGCGCGCGCATGTGCCACGCCTCCACCGTGGCCTGACGCAGCAGCGCATCCAGCGCGTCGGTCAGCTGGATTTCTCCCCCCGCGCCTGGCGGTGTCTGCTCAAGCAGCGCCATGACCGCGCCATCCAGCACATAGCGCCCCACCACGGCCAGATTGGAAGGCGCCGCATCAACCGGTGGCTTTTCCACCAGCCGCGAGATAGGTGCCGCCTCGCCCGGGCCGAGCGGACGGCCACCGATGTCCACCACGCCATACTTGTCCACCTGATCCTGCAGCACCGGTTCCACCATGATCTGGCTGGCGCCGGTGGCCTCGAACCGCTCCATCATGACACGCAGATCATCGCCCGGCGTCTCCTCACGCAGCAGCACATCCGGCAGCAGCACGGCAAAGGGCTCGTCCTGCACGAAAGGGGCGGCGCAGGCTACCGCATGCCCCAGACCCTTCGCCTCCGCCTGCCGCACGGCGGCGATATGCACGCCAGGCGGGCAGGTATTCCGGGCTACCTCCAGCAAGGCATCCTTGCCGCGGCGAGCCAGTTCGGTTTCCAGCTCGTAATTCTTGTCGAAATGATTCTCGATGGCCGACTTGCTGGCGTGGGTCACCAGAATGATGCGTTCGATGCCGGCGCCGGCCGCCTCCTCCACCACATACTGGATGAGCGGCTTGTCCACCAGCGTGATCATTTCCTTGGGCACTGCCTTGGTGGCGGGCAGAAAGCGGGTGCCCAGCCCGGCGACGGGCAGAATGGCGGTCCTGACCGGTTTTCCTGCCATATTTCCTCCTCGATTTCGGCGCGGCAGCGCCGCACACCGTAAAAATGGGGGAGACCCCGTTTCAGATGACTCTGGAATAGCGCGCCGGCTTGCGGTTGAGATAGGCGTCGAACACCATGGCGATATTGCGGATCAGCAACCGTCCACGCGGCTGCACTTCCAGCCGGTCGGCAGAAAGCGTCAGCAGACCATCGGCCTCCATCTCCTCCAGTGCCGCCAGCGCGTCGGCGAAGTAGTCGTTGAAGTCGATGCCCCACTGCCGGCCGAGCGCGGCGAAATCCAGCTCGAAGTTGCTCATCAGCTTCATGATCACATCACGGCGGATCTCGTCATCCCGGCTCAGCGTCACCCCTCGGAAGATGGCCAGCTCGCCGGCGTCGATGCGGGCGTAGTAGTCGGGCAGGTCCTTCAGGTTCTGGGCGTAGGTGTTGTCCATCAGCGAGATGGAGGTGGCGCCCATGGCCACCAGGTCGCAGTCGGCATGGGTGGAGTAGCCCTGAAAGTTGCGGTAGAGGGTGCCGGCGCGCTGGGCCACCGCCAGCTCGTCATCCGGCTTGGCGAAGTGATCCATGCCGATATAGACATAGCCCGCCTCGGTCAGGTGATCGATGGTGGCCGACAGAATGGCCAGCTTCTCCTCCGGCGAGGGCATCTTGGCCGGATCCATGCGCTTCTGGGTGGGGAAAAGCTCCGGCAGGTGAGCGTAGTTGAAGACGCTGAAGCGGTCCGGTGCGACGGCGATCAGCCTGTCCAGCGTCTCAAGGAAGCTCTCGCGCGTCTGGTAAGGCAGGCCATATATCAGATCCACGTTGATGGACTTGAAGCCCGCCTCCCGTGCGGCGTGCAGCACCTCGAAGGTTTCCTCCTCGCTCTGGATGCGGTTGACCGCCTTCTGCACCTGCGGGTTGAAGTCCTGCACGCCCAGGCTCATGCGGTTGAAGCCCAGATCCCGCAGCAGCCGCACCGTCTCAGCCGTAGCCTCGCGCGGGTCGATCTCGATGGAATACTCCCCGCTGTCATCCTCCAGCAGATTGAAGTGGGCGCGGGTCTTCTCCATCAGCGCCTTCATCTCGTCATGACTGATGAAGGTGGGCGTGCCGCCACCCCAGTGCAGCTGAGCCACCCTGCGCGCCGGGTCGAACAGCGCGCCCTGCATTTCGATCTCCCGGAACAGCCGGTCCAGATAGGGTGTGGTACGGCTGCGGTCCCGCGTCCACACCTTGTTGCAGGCGCAGTAGAAGCACACGGTGTCGCAGAAGGGAATATGGAAGTAGAGCGACAGATCCCGTCCGCTGGCGTTGGAACGCTCGGCCGCGGCGCGGTAGTCCTCCGGACCGAAGGCGTCGGTGAACTGCACCGCCGTGGGATAGGAAGTGTAGCGCGGCCCGGCGCGGTTGTATTTTTCAATCAGCCCGGCGTCAAACTCGATGGATTGTGTCTTCACGCAAATGCCCCTTGTCATCCAGAATGCCGGCCCACAGCTGGTTGCGCCCGCTTTCCTTGGCCCGGTAGAGCAGCTGGTCCGCCGCAGCGAACACACGCGGATCGGGCGGTACCTCCTCCAGGCCATAGGGCAGCTCCACGGATGCCATGCTGAAGGTTATCGGGTCGGACAGCTCACAGTCCCGGGCCAGCTGACGGGCATCATACTGCGCGAACAGGCGCTTGCCAAACTGCAAAGCGCCCTCTTCATCCCGGTGCAGCGTAACGATGGCGAACTCCTCTCCACCCCAGCGGTAGAGATGGTCGTCATCCCGCAACATCGACTGAATGGCCATGGCAAAGCGACGCAGCACCTCATCACCTTTCAGGTGTCCGAAGGTGTCGTTGATCTTCTTGAAATGGTCAATGTCCAGCAGATGCAGCCCGAGATGCAGATCATAGCGCCGTGCCAGCTTGAGCGCCTTGTGGTAGTCCATCTCGAAGCTGTGACGATTGGGCAACCCCGTGAGCACGTCGCGGGTGGCCACCTCGATGAAGGCCCGGTCTATCATTTCCAGCAGCGTGGTGGACACATCCTCCGACGCCGCCTCCATCTCGTCGATCAGTTCCAGCGCCGCATCTGGCGGCCCCGCTCGCGCCACCTTCAGCATCTGCGCGCCCAATGCATGGACGCGCCGATGCGCCTCATCGAAGGCCTCGCGATGCTCCGGGGCAATCAGTGACCACCCCTCCGCCTCGAGCCAGCGCCCCAGCTGACAGCGTGCGGGATCCAGCTCCAGATTCTTCGGCAACGTCTCCCCCAGGGCCAGTTCATAGGCGATCTGCTTCCAGCGCTGGTGGTCCCGGTAGGCCTGGATCAGACGGGATGGCGCCGGCTGCTCGATCATGGAGAACATGTGTTCGAACCGCCGCACCTCGAACTCGGCCCGTTCCCGCATGCGGGCAAGCACGTGCGACAGCTGAAACACCGCCGTCAGGATGGTCTGCGCCATGTCCACATTGTGGCAAAGAGCGCGGGCCAGCCGCGGCGCATCCAGTGTCTGGCCCAGGTCCACGAACTGCTGACGCAGGTGGCTCATCAGCACCATGCTGTCCGTTTCCGTCAGCGCCTGCTGACGCCAGCTCAATGCCTGCTGATAGACAATGGAAAAGAAGCCATCCTGCCGCTCTCCCAGCAGCAGAAGACGGAAAAACGCCCGGCTCATCAGGCTTTCGATGGACTTGCCATAGCGTTGATGGCTCCAGCCACTCAGTTCGGCCCACAGCTTGGGCGCCATCCTGTCCAGCGTCTCTCTGTGAAGATCGAGCTCCGCCTCGTCCTGTGGCTGAATGCCGACCAGGCTCTTGATGGCCTGCAGATTAACCATGCTTCTTCTCCAGTCGCCACACCTGATGGATGCGCCGGTTGCGGGCAAAATCCGGCGGCAGGGTCGCCGCAGTCAGGTCCGTCACCGTCCACGCCTGCGCCACCACCGGGTCCAGCCGGAAACGGCGCAGATTGGTGGAAAAGAACAGCACGCCGCCATTGTCCAGCAAATGCCCCGCCTGTTCAATCAGTTGCGCGTGGTCCCGCTGAATGTCCAGTGTCCCTTCCATGCGCTTGGAGGTGGAAAAACTGGGCGGATCAAGGAAGATCACATCAAAGCGGCCTATTCCCCGTGGCGGACGGGCCAGCCAGCGCAGCACATCCGCACGCTCCAGCCGGTGCGCCCCTGCATCCAGCCCGTTGAGTTCCAGATTGCGCCGCGCCCATTCCAGATAGGTGCGCGAAAGATCCACGCTCACGCTTTTCGCCGCCCCGGCCACCGCCGCCTCCACCGTGGCGCTGGCGGTGTAGCAGAACAGGTTGAGCAGCCGCCGGCCCCGGCTCGCCTCGGCCACCACGCGGCGCACCTGGCGGTGGTCGAGAAACAGGCCCGTGTCCAGATAGTCATGGAAGTTCACCCACAGGCGGGCGCCGTTTTCCATCACCTGATGAAAGTCCCGCTTCATGTCCAGTGGCTGATACTGCGAGCGCCCCTTCTGACGCTGGCGCACCTTGTAGACCACCTGCTCCGGCGTCACGCCCAGCGCCTCCGGCAGCACCGCCATGGCCTCCAGCAGGTGAGCGCGCGCCTTGCGAGCGTCCACCGACTTTGGCGGCGCGTACTCATACACCACCACCCAGCGCCCCGCATCCAGGGTGTCATACATGTCCACCGCCAGCGCGTATTCCGGAATATCCGCATCGTAGGCGCGGAAGGCGCAGACGCCGTCCCGCCTCAGCCAGTTCTTCAGCCGGCGCAGATTCTTGCGCAGACGGTTGGCGAACATCTGCGCGCCCGGACGCGTCTTCCACTCCGGCAGGCGGGCCGCCACCTGCGCCGCCACATCCGCTTCCATCCGGATGGGCGGCTCGCGAAAGCACTCTGGCTCGACCCGGTAGCGTACCAACCGGCATTCCAACGCCCCGTTGCGGAACGAATGCTTTTTCTCCGGCCTCAACCCGATCTCCGGCACCAGATCCTCGCGGCAGGTGAGCACCCCGGCCTGCCAGCCGACAAAGTACGTTTTAAGCAGCGCGCCCAGCTGGGCGTAGAGCCCTCGCAAATCCTGCGCCCGCCCCAGCCGCTCTCCATAGGGCGGGTTGGTCACCACCAGCCCCGTTTCCGCTTCCACGCCCGTCTGATCGGCCAGCGCCGCCTGATGCAGCGTGACGCGCCGGGTCAGTCCGGCCTGTCTGAGCACCTGCCGGGCGGCCTCAAGACTGCGCGGGCTCACATCCCGTCCTTCGATGCGCAGAGGGCGCTGCCAGCCGGCCTCATGACGTTCGATCGCCTCGGCCACCAGCCGCTGCCACAGTTCGGGGTCATGGCCGCGCCAGCACAACAGGCTCATGCGCGCAGCATTGTCCAGCTGAGGGGCCCGGTCCAGCGCCATCCACGCCGCCTCCACCAGAAAGGTGCCGCTGCCGCACATGGGGTCCACCAGCGCGCCGCCGGCGGCATGCACCGCCGGCCAGCCGCTGCGCAGCAGCACGGCGGCGGCCACGTTCTCCTTCAACGGCGCATCGAAGGTCACACCGGCCCGGTAGCCACGCTGGTGCAGCCCGAACCCGCTCATATCCAGATAAAGCTGCAACCGCCCCTTTTCCACATGGGCATGCAGCGCCAGCCGCCGGCCTTCCGTCTGCACCGGCGGCCGGCGTCCGACCCGCTCGCGCCAGTGGTCCACTACCGCATCCTTGACCCGCAGTGCACCGTAATGGGTATGCCGCACCCCCGCGCCCTGTCCGGTGAAGGAGACGGAAAAGGGCGTGTCCGCCGTCATGTGCGCCGCCCAGTCCAATGACCGCACTGCCTGATGGATCTCGTCCGGCGTGTCCACGGCCACATCCAGCAGCTTCAGGTAGATGCGGTTGGCCACCCGGGACCACAGTAGCGCGCGACAGCCGGTCTCCAGCGAGCCTTCGAAGCGCACACCGCGTGGGTTCAGGCGAAGCGCCTGCGCGCCCGCTGCGCGCAGCTCATCGGCGAGAAGCTCCACGCCTCCGGTTGGCGCTGTGGCAAAATAGCGGTATGTGTTCATGTTTTTTCAAAAATTCCAGATCATGTTGCGCCTCATTCTAACGGCAATGCTGCTCTGCACCGCCGCCATGGCGCAGGCGGCCCAGCGTCCGGCGGATAACGCCGCCTTTCAGAAGTGGCTGTGGCA
>NZ_WFYD01000082.1 GCF_015490265.1 Sulfurivirga sp.
CAGTGGCAGGAGGTGGACCGTGACCTGCGTGCGCTGCAGTATCGTCGGCAGGAATGCCAGTCCATTCTCAACCGGCTCGAGCGGGAGCGTGATCAGCTTGAAGCCCGCCTTGAGGCCGAACAGGCCGCCCTTGAAGCGCAGCAGGAGGAAATGGAAGCGCTGAGCCGCCAGCAGGAGGAGGATGATCCGACCGCGCTGGAAACCGCTGCCCGAAAGGCTGAGGTGGCGCGGGACGGGATTTCTGCCACCCTGCAGCAGCGGGAAGCGGGGCTGAGCGCGGAACAGAATGCGGTGGAAACGCTCCGGCAGGATTTGACCCGGCTGGAGGCAGAAGCCGCCCGCTGCCGCGCTGAACTTGAAGGCCTTCAGGCGCTTCAGGGCGAGGCTCTGCCTGATGCCGAACCGCCCGAGGGGGCTGATGCGCTGGTCAACCGGCTGGAGGTGACGGATCCGTCATGGCTGCCGGCGGTCGAAGCGTGGCTGGACTACTGGCTGCAGGCCTGGGTGGTGTCGGCATGGCCTGACACCGTGCCGGAACGGACTTCCATGCTGGTTGACGGAGATGCTGAGACTGAGCTTGCCGAACCACCCCATGACGACTGGCAGCCTCTGACAGCCCTTCTGAGCAGGGCACCGGCTGTCATTCGGGCACAGGCGGCGCAGGTCTTCTGCGTGGAGGCGCTGCCCTCGCCAGAGCAGCTTCAGCGTCTTGATGCCGGCCAGTGCCTGCTGACTCGGGATGGACGGCTGTGGTGGCGCCATGGTGTGGAGCATCGCGCTCGTCCGAGCGGTGAAGGCGTGCTGGCCCGTCAGGCGCGCATCCGGGCGCTGGAAGCGCAGCAGGCCGAACTGGATGCCGCCATACAGGCGGTGCAGGCAAAACTCGCGTCCCGGCAGGCCGAGGTGAAGGCGCTGCGTCAGCGTGTGGCCGACCTGCGTCAGGCCCGTCATGAGGCGGAGGAACGTGCGCGGCAGGCCCGCCGCAAAGCTCAGCTGGCGGAAGACCGCCACCGCCTGCTGCAGTCCCAGTGGCAGCGCGCTCAGAGACGTGCCGAACAATTGCGACAGCAGCTGGAAAAATACCGCAACAGCCTGAAAACCCTGCAAAAACAGGTGGATGAACAGCGAGCGCAGAGGGATGACCTTGCAAAATCGGGGGAGGCCCTTGAAAAAGCGCATGTCGAGCTGCAGCAGCAGCGACAGAAGCTGCAACAGGCGCTGCAGACGCTGACACAGCGGCAGACCCCCCTGACACAGATGCTGTCGCAACAGCGGCGGGAGCGGGAAAGGATCACGGCGCAGATTGACCGTCAGCGGGCTCTGCTTGAGCAGCTGAGCGGGCAGCTGGCACAGCTGAGACAGGAGCTGCAAACCCTGCCCGACGAGGGTGAATCATCTTTGAAAATCAATGAACTGAAAAAGGAGCTTGAACAGGCGCGTGAGGCCTTTTCCGCTGCGGAGGCGGCATGGCAGGCGCGGCAGGCGGAGCTGGAGCGTCACCGCGCTGCTGTGGCAGAGCTGGAAAAACAGCAGCTGCAGGCTGAGCAGAAGCTGGAGCGTCTGGGCGGTCAGCTGGAGCAGACTCAGGCGGCCCTGCAGCGCTGCTGTGAAGAGGCGCTCGCCGCCGGGCTCAGCGATGTTCAGTTGCGTCAGGCGTCGCTGGACGATGAAGGCTCGCCTGATGAGGTTACCCGGGCGCTCAAGCGGGCGGAACAGGCGCTGGAGGCGCTCGGTCCGGTCAACATGACCGCCATCGAACAGCTGGCGGAACTGGAAGAGAAGATGACCGAGCTGGACGGACAGATGCGCGATCTGCAGGAAGCCGTGGACACACTCCGTCAGAGCATTTCCAAACTGGACCGTGACAGCCGCAGACGTCTGCGCGAGGTGTTCGAGGCGGTCAACGCCGGCTTTCAGCGCATGTTCCCCACCGTGTTCCGCGGCGGACGGGCGGCACTGGCCTGGCTGGACGAACAGGCGGACCCGCTGGAAAATGGCGTCCTGGTCATGGCCCAGCCGCCCGGCAAGCGCAACAGCCGCATCCAGATGCTCTCCGGTGGTGAGAAGACGCTGACGGCACTGGCGCTGCTGTTCGCCATCTTCGAGCTCAACCCGGCGCCCTTCTGCGTGCTGGACGAGGTGGACGCGCCTCTTGATGACGCCAATGTGGTGCGCTTTGGCGAGCTGGTCAAGTCAATGGCGGAGCGGGTACAATTCATTCTGATCACCCATAACAAAACGACCATGACCATGGCCTCCGAGCTGCTGGGCGTCACCATGCAGGAACCGGGCGTCTCCCGAGTCGTGGCGGTGGATCTCGAGGCGGCGGTGAAAATGAGCGAGGATACGTCAGCATGACCGAACTGCAGATCACACTGGCCGTTCTGGCCCTACTTTTCGTAGCACTGCTCTACTGGCTGGGCCAGCGGCGCAAACGTCAGCATCAGCAGGTGGAAACGGCGCAGACCGCACCGGTCGAGGCCCCTGCGGAAAGCCCCGCACCCACACCGCCCGTGGATGACCGCCAGCCTGACCTGTTTGCCGAGACGACCGATCCCCTCAGGGAGGAAAACGGTCGTCTGGTGCTGGAGCTGGACGCCGACGAGATCCGACCCGCGGGCGGCCAGCCGGTGGATGTTTCCCGCACCAACTTCGGTCGGACTGAAACGGGTTCAGAGCCAAAGGCCGCCGCCCAGCCCGACCAGAAGGGCGAGGAAGTGGTGCTGCCGGACAGCGCCGCCAAGGCGGAACCGCGCATTTTCGCCATCATGGTGCTGGGTACCAAGCCCTATCCCTGGAAGGAGCTGCAGACGGCTCTGGTAGGCATCGGTCTGGAGCAGGACCCGGCCGAGCGCATCTTCGTGCGCCGCAACGAGCATGGCAAGATCTACCTGCGGGTGGCCAATGCGCTGGAGCCGGGCTTCTTCCCCATGACCGAGGAAGAAGGCGCGGAGTTCGAATCGCCGGGCGTGGCCATGATCCTGCAGCTCCCCACCTGCGTGCACGCGCCCTTTGCCATGAACCAGATGATCAAGGACGCTCGCAAGCTGTCCCAGCGGCTGGGCGCCCATCTCTACAACGAAAAGCGTCAGCGTCTCAACGAATCCCAGCTCAAGGCCATGCGTGACGCCTCGCTGGACTATGTCTCCGAACCCCTGACCTGACGGGAAGCCACCCATGACTCGAGAAGAGGCCCGGCGCCGTATCGATGAGCTGCGCGCGCTCATTCGTCGCTACGACTACGCCTACTACGTGCTCGACGAACCGGAGGTCTCCGACGCCGAATATGACGCGCTGTTCAATGAGCTCAAGGCGCTGGAAGCGCAGTTTCCCGACCTGATCACCCCGGACTCTCCTACTCAGCGGGTAGGCGGCGTGCCGGCGGAAGGGTTCCGCAAGGTGCGCCACCGCGTCCCCATGCTGTCGCTGGACAACGCCTTCAGCGACGAGGAGCTGGCCGATTTCGAACGGCGCATCATTGAGCTGGCACCGGACATTCCCCGTCCGGTGGAATACAGCGCCGAGCCCAAGATGGACGGTCTGGCCATCAGCCTGCGCTACGAGGCGGGCAGGCTGGTGGAGGCGTCCACCCGTGGGGATGGTGAGGTGGGGGAGGACGTCACCCGTAACGCCATGACCGTGCGGGCCATACCTCTGCGTCTGATGACCGACACGCCACCGACTGTGCTGGAAGTTCGGGGTGAGGTGTTCATGACCCATGCCGCCTTCGAAGCCCTCAACCGCCAGCAGCTGGAGCGGGGCGAAAAGCCCTTTGCCAATCCGCGCAATGCCGCCGCCGGCAGTCTGCGTCAGCTGGATCCCAAGGTGACCGCCGAGCGGCAGCTGAGCTTCTACGCCTACGGCTGGGGTGAGGCTGATGAACAGGTGCTGGCCGACACCTACACCGACACCATGTCCCGGCTGCGCCAGTGGGGCGTGCCGGTGAATCCCTTGCTGGAAGTGGTCCACGGCGTTGAGGGCATGCGCGACTATTTCGAGCGGATGAGCGCGCGCCGGCCCAGGCTCGCCTACGATATTGACGGTGTGGTGTTCAAGGTCAACAGCCTTGAGTGGCAGGACAGGCTGGGGTACACCAGTCGTGCGCCCCGCTGGGCCATCGCGCGCAAGTTCCCGGCGCAGGAGGCCTGGACACTGCTGGAAGATGTCATCGTGCAGGTGGGCCGCACCGGTGCACTCACCCCGGTGGCGAAGCTGAAGCCGGTGCGTGTGGGCGGGGTGACCGTCTCAAGCGCCACCCTGCACAATTTTGAAGAGGTGGCGCGCAAGGACATCCGCATTGGCGACACCGTCATCGTGCGCCGTGCGGGGGATGTGATTCCGGAGGTGGTCGGTCCCGTGCTGTCCAAGCGGCCGCCGGACGCCCGACCGGTGGTGCCGCCGGAAAAATGCCCGGTGTGCGGTTCCGATGTGATCCGGGAGCCGGGCAAGGCAGTGCTGCGCTGTTCCGGCGGGCTGTTCTGTCCGGCACAGCGTCAGCGGGCGCTGGAACACTTCGTCTCCCGCAAGGCCATGGACATCCGCGGACTGGGGCCGAAACTGATCGCCCGCCTGCTGGAAAAGGGGTGGGTCGAGCATCCCGACGACCTCTATCACCTGAGCTGCGACCAGCTGGCCAGCCTGGAAGGCATGGGCGAGAAATCCGCCCGGAATCTGATTGACGCCATTGAAGCCTCGAAGAACACGACCCTGCCCCGCTTCCTGTTCGCTCTGGGCATTCCGGAAGTGGGCGAGGTCACGGCGGAAAATCTGGCGACCCACTTCGGCTCGCTGGAGGCGATCATGCGGGCAGACACTGCCACGCTGGAAGCGGTGCAGGACATCGGTGAGGTGGTGGCGGACAATATCGTCACCTTCTTCCGCCAGCCGCTCAACCGGAAGGTCATCCGAGGTCTGCTTGAGGCCGGCGTGCACTGGCCGGAGCCGGTGCGGGCCGAGGCGGTGGCCGACTCGCCCTTTGCCGGCAAGACGGTGGTGCTGACCGGCACCCTGCACGGCATGACCCGTGACGAGGCCAAAGCGCGCCTGAGCGCACTGGGGGCGCACGTCACCAACAGCGTCTCGCGCAGGACGGACTTCGTGATCGTGGGCGAGAATCCCGGCTCCAAGGCGCGCAAGGCCGAGCAGCTGGGTGTCACCATGCTGGACGAGCAGCAGTTTATGGAGATGCTCAATGGTTCGACCCCGTAATGTCAACAAGAAGAAGGCCCGGCGGGACGCGCCCAACTGGGAAGAAGAGGAAGTCTTCGCCAGCCGCACTCAGATCAAGCTGGCCGCCGAGGCCGTCAATGAACTGGGTGAACAGCTGGCCGGAATGAGCGAGGCCACACTGGCCCGCTTTCAGCTCAGCGATGAGGTGGCCGAGGCGGTGGCGCTGCTGCGTCGTCTCGGCAAGGGGCCGGCCTACAAGCGTCAGCGCAGCTATGTGGGCAAACTGCTGCGTCAGGACGAAGACCAGCTGGCCCGCATCCGCGCCATGCTGGCGCAGCTTGAGCAGGAGGCCCGTGAGGAGAAGCGCCAGACCCGCCGTTGGGAACGCTGGCGTGACCGGCTCATTGAGGAAGGGGATGCGGCGCTCGCCGAGCTGCTGGCCGAATTTCCCCGTGCGGACCGCAATCAGCTGCGTCAGCTCATTCGTCAGGCGCAGCCGTCACAGCCGGAGCAGAAGCGCCGACAGGCAGCCCGCAGACTGTTTCAGGCGATTCGAGATTTGCATCACCCGACCGAATAGGGGATAATTCCCGTTTCGTTTTCACCCTGTCTGCTATCGGTTGGCGGACAGGGCGTGTCGATTCACAACCGATAGGAGAGAGCAACATGCTGAGCACTGAAGACAAGGCCAAGATCGTCGCCGAGTTCGCCACCCATGAGGGGGACACCGGCTCCCCGGAAGTGCAGGTTGCGCTGCTGACCGCGCGCATCAACTACCTGACCGAGCACTTCAAGACCCACAAGAAGGACAACCATTCCCGCACCGGTCTGCTGAAGCTGGTAGCGCGTCGCCGCAAGCTGCTGGACTACCTGCACCGTAAGGATGCCGACCGCTACTTCAACCTGATTCAGCGTCTCGGCCTGCGCAAGTAAGCGCTTTTGCCGTTTCAGGTGACGATGAGAAGCCCCGCCTCCGAGCGGGGCTTCTTGCGTCTGGGCCGTTTGGCACGATTCCTGTTAGTACAGGAGGCATCAGTCCCTCGGGACGGCTTCATCGGAAACAGAGGAGAGAACGACATGCAACGAGCCCGCTGGCTGATTTTTCTGCTGAGCCTGCTGGGTGCCCAGACGGTCTGGGCCAAGGCGGATTCTCCGGTGCAGGTTCCGGGCGCAACGACAGTGGATGTGGCCCAGGCCAAGCAACTGTTCATGCAGGGGGTCAAGTTCATCGATGTGCGCAGTTATTCCGACTGGAATGCAGGGCGCATTCCGCTGGCCTACCATATCGAGCTCAAGAAGGAATTTACCCGCGAGGCGCTGGCCAACGTGGCAGCGCAGGATGAGCCGGTGGTGTTCTACTGCAACAGCCTCAAGTGCCATCGCAGCGCCAAGGCCAGCAAAAAGGCGGTGGAATGGGGCTATACGCGGGTCTACTATTTCCGGCTGGGGTTCCCCAACTGGAAGAAAGCCATGAATCCGATCGAGTGAGGGGGTGGCCATGAACAGTCTGAAAGCACGCATTCTGCTGCTGGCCATCGTTCCGGTGATCATTGTTGCCGTTCTGAGCGTCTGGCATTCGGAAAGCCTGCGGCAAACTCTTGCCGCCCAGAACCAGGCGGGGCTGGACATCAAGGTGGAGAACCTGTTCAAGCTGAGCGAGCAGGCTACGCTCAGCAGCCTCTACAACCAGCAGTTCGCCTTCACCCGTGATGAGCGTGGTCTCAAGCCTGCGTTGATCAGCGGCGATGCAAAAAAGGTCAGCAAAGCGGTAGGCCATACCTTCAAGCGTCTCAAGGCGTCTGAACTCGTTGCCGACCTGCAGGTATTTGACCGCGCGGGCCAGCCGCTGGTGGAAAAAGGCCCCGAGGGCGCCCATGTGTCCGTGTCCGCCGTGGCGCGCAAGGTGCTGACTGAGCAGAAGATCGTCACGGACCTGACCCGGGATGACCGGGGCATGGTCTATTACGCGTTGGCCTTTCCCGTCTATGTGCGACAGATGCCGGGCAAGCCGGCCGGTGTGATCGTGCTCAGCCAGTCTCTGGCCTACATGATCAACAAGCTGGCCCATTCCGAGCGCAATGGCTACCTGCTGCGTGACGCCACAGGACGCATCGTGTTCGCCACAGGCAAGGATTTCGATCCGCAGGCGCTCGCCGGTATCGACCTGAAGCAGCCGCAGCAGGTCAGCCTGAACGGGCGCACCTTCCAGCTGACACCCGTGCTGCTGCGCAACAGCGCCGGCAAGGTGCTGGGCAGTTTCGTGGCGGTGGATGATGTCAGCGACAATGTACGTGCCATTCAGCAGAGCTGGCTGTGGAGCGTGATCGAACTGCTGGTGCTGATCGGCCTGATCGTGCTGGTGACGGTGGTGTCCGTCAATGTGATCGTGCGGCCGATCCACGCGGCGGAAGGCGCGCTGCGCCGTATCGCCGAGGGGGATCTCAGCCAGCCGTTCCGTGTGGGCCGCACGGTCTCCGAAGTGGCCGTGCTCATGGAGCTGATCGAGCAGTTGCGCCGCAAGGTGCATGACAGCATGGTGGCGGTCATCGAAACCAGCGACCGGGTCTCGGAGGCGTCCCGCACCAGTCTGGAAGCCTCCCACCGCATCAACGAGGAGCTGTCGCAGGAGAACGAGCTGGTGGCGCAGCTGGACGAGATGGCCAAGAACATGGCCCAGTTTGCCGACAATGTGGCGCGGCAGGTCCAGGATGCCGTGGAGGCGGCCAACAACGCCAATGCCAAAGGGTTGGAAGGCGCCGAAGTGCTCAAGGGCGCCGTGCGTTCCATCGACGCCCTGGCCGAGGAGGTGGGCCATGCCGCCGAGGTCATCAGCAAGCTGCAGGAGGAAAGCGAGGCGATCACCAATATCCTGAGCGTGATTCAGGACATTGCCGAGCAGACCAACCTGCTGGCGCTCAACGCCGCCATCGAAGCGGCCAGGGCTGGCGAGTACGGGCGAGGCTTCGCCGTGGTGGCCGATGAGGTGCGTTCGCTGGCCAGTCGCACGCAGAACTCGGTGCAGGATATCGAGACCATCATTCAGCGTCTGCAGGCGGGCACCGACCGGGCCGTCGAGGTGATGGAAAGGGCGCGGGAGCGGGCCGCCGAGGGCGTGCAGCGCTCCGATGAGGTCAACCGGCGCCTGGGCGAGATCGTGGAGCTGATCAGCGTCATCGTGAAGGAGAACGACGAGGTGGCACGCAGCGCCGGACAGCAGACCGAGGAGGTCAAGCGGGTCAAGGCGCAGGCGCAGAAGCTCTACGACATCGCCCAGCAGGCCATGAAGCTGTCCGACAGCAGCGCCGAGAAGGCGGCGCTGGTGGAGCAGCTGGCCGACGAGATGCGCAAGCTGGTGCATCAGTTCAAGATCTGAGGAAGATCTCTTCCCATGCGGAGGCCGCCTTGGGCGGCCTTTTTCGTATGGGCGTCCGCCGGGGTGCGGCCGGCGGTATAATTGTCGCCATCCTCGCGAGGCTGGAACCGGCCTGAATCCCGCAGTGCGGCGCGCCGTGCTGCGGGATTCAGGTTTTCGCCTCGCGGTCTGTCAATCCCAGTCACAAGCAGAACAGGAAGCATCCATGGACAACTACGCAAGACCTGAAGCGAAAACCCTCACTTTTCAATACGGCGATTTGCCCGTCACGCTGGAAACCGGCCGTCTGGCCCGTCAGGCCGACGGCGCCGTGCTGGTGAAGATGGGCGACACCACCGTGCTGGCCACCGTGGTGGCGGCCAAGGAGGTCAAGGAGGGGCAGGACTTCTTCCCCCTGACCGTCAACTATCAGGAGAAAGCCTATGCCGCCGGCAAGATTCCGGGCGGCTTTCTCAAGCGGGAAGGGCGTCCGTCCGAATTCGAGACGCTGACCTCCCGACTGATCGACCGTCCCATCCGCCCGCTGTTCCCGGAAGGGTTCATGAACGAGGTGCAGATCATCGTCACCGTGCTGGCGCTGGATCCGGAAGTGGGCACGGAGGTGCCTTCCATGCTGGCCGCCTCCGCGGCGCTGGCGGTCTCCGGTATTCCCTTCGAGGGCCCCATCGGTGCGGCCATCGTGGGCTACCGGGATGGCAGGTATCTGCTCAACCCCAGCCCGTTCGATCTTGAGGAGAGCGAGCTGGAGCTGGCGGTGGCCGGCACGAAGGATGCGGTGCTGATGGTGGAGTCCGAGGCCGCCGAGCTGCCGGAAGAGGTCATGCTGGGCGCGGTGGTCTTCGGTCATCAGCAGATGCAGGTGGCCATCGAGGCCATCGAGAAGTTCGCCGAGCAGTACGGCAAGCCCGCCTGGGACTGGACACCACCGCCTGTGAACGAAACTCTGAAGACGGAGATCCGCGCACTGGTGTGGGAAGAGCTGGAAGCCGCCTACAGCATCGTGGACAAGATGGCGCGACGGGACGCCATCGCCGCCGTGCGCGCCAAGGCGGTGGAGGCCTTCGCCACCAGCGATGACAATCCGGATGGCGCCGATGCCAGGGAAGTGGAAAAGCTGTTCCATGATCTGGAAAAGGAGCTGGTGCGTGGCCGTATTCTGGCTGGCAAGCCGCGCATCGACGGACGGGACACGAAGACCATCCGTCCCATCACCACCGAGGTTGGGCTGCTACCGCAGGTGCATGGTTCGGCGCTGTTCACCCGCGGTGAGACGCAGGCGCTGGTGATCACCACGCTGGGCACCGAGCAGGACGCCAAGGTGGTGGACGAGCTGGGCGGGGTCTACAAGGACCGCTTCATGCTGCACTACAACTTCCCGCCGTTCTCCGTGGGCGAGACCGGTCGCGTGGGCGCGCCGGGCCGCCGGGAGATCGGCCACGGCATGCTGGCCCGCCGGGGCGTGACCGCCGTGCTGCCGAGCGAGGAGGAATTCCCCTACACCATCCGGGTGGTCTCAGAGATCACAGAATCCAATGGTTCCAGCTCCATGGCCACCGTGTGCGGCACCAGCATGTCGCTGATGGATGCGGGCGTGCCGGTCAAGGCGCCGGTGGCGGGGATCGCCATGGGCCTGATCAAGGAGGGCGACCAGTTCGCCGTGCTCTCCGACATTCTGGGTGATGAGGACCATCTGGGCGACATGGACTTCAAGGTGGCTGGCACCGAGCGGGGCGTGACCGCGCTGCAGATGGACATCAAGATCAACGGCATCACCGAGGAGATCATGAAGATCGCCCTGGAGCAGGCACGGGAAGGGCGCATGCACATCTTGGGCGAGATGGCGAAGGCCATCTCCAAGCCGCGTCCTGAGGTGGCGCCCACGGCTCCGCGGTTCACCACCATCAAGATCAATCCGGACAAGGTGCGCGAGGTGATCGGCAAGGGTGGGTCCGTCATCAAGGCACTGACCGAGGAAACCGGCACCAGCATCGACATCGAGGACAACGGCGTGCTGCGCATCGCCGCCTTTGACGAGGCATCCGCGCAGGAGGCCATCCGCCGCATTCAGGAGATCGTGGCCGAGCCGGAGATCGGCGTGACCTATGACGGCACGGTCAAGAAGATCGTAGACTTCGGCGCCTTCGTGGAATACATGCCCGGCAAGGAAGGCCTGGTGCACATTTCCCAGATCGCCGATGAGCGGGTGGAAAATGTGAGCGACTACCTGCAGGAAGGGCAGAAGGTGCGCGTCAAGCTGATCGACATCGACCGTCAGGGGCGCGTCAAGCTGTCCACCAAGGAGGCGGACAAGTAAGCCCAAGGGACTGGACTGGCGGGGTGGCTGCTGGACAGACCCTGCTCGCTCATGGTTCCGCCATCAGGTGGCTGTAAGGCTTGGGCCGGGCGTGGCGCGAACTCCCTTCGGTCAGACATGCGCCACGTTGATCCGGCCCTGACGCCAACAGCGCACCAAGATGGCTCCAAAATCGCTGCGCGGGCCTGTCCAGCCAGCTGGCGGCCCCGCCAGTGGTCAACATGTCTTTCCAGATCAAACAGCAATCAAACACAGGATACCCATGACAACCCATCCAGCCTTTGAAAAACTGCGTGAACAGACCATCGACAGCCTCAACCTGACCGTTGAGGAATACCGTCACAAGGTAACCGGCGCGCTGCATTTCCATCTGCGCAACGATGATCCGCAGAATGTGTTCATGGTGGCGTTCCGCACCGTGCCGATGGACAGCACGGGGGTGGCGCACATTCTGGAGCACACGGTGCTGTGCGGATCGGAGAAGTTCCCGGTGCGGGACCCCTTCTTCATGATGATCCGCCGCTCGCTCAACTCCTTCATGAACGCCTTCACCTCCAGCGACTGGACGGCCTATCCCTTCGCCACGGAGAACAGAAAGGACTTTGACAACCTGCTGCAAGTGTATCTGGATGCGGCGTTTTTCCCCAATCTGCATCCGCTGGATTTCGCGCAGGAAGGTCACCGGCTGGAGTTCGAGCCGTGGGATGATCCCGATGGCGAACTGGTGCGCAAGGGGGTGGTCTACAACGAGATGAAGGGTGCCATGAGCGCACCCACCGCGGCACTGTGGCAGGCGTTTTCCGCCGAAATCTTTCCCACCACCACCTACCACTGGAACAGCGGCGGTGACCCGCGGGAGATTCCGAAGCTGACCCATCGCCAGCTGGTGGATTTCCACCGGGCGCACTACCACCCCAGCAACGCCATCTTCTTCACCTATGGCGACATTCCCGCTGCGGAGCACCACGCCCGTTTCGAAGAGCTGGCGCTGGGGC
>NZ_WFYD01000083.1 GCF_015490265.1 Sulfurivirga sp.
GACATTGTGGACGAGGTCTATCTGACCGTGTTCGAGCAGTTCGACGCCAGTCGGCTGGACGCGCAGAAACTGCGCACGCTGCTGTTCACTCTGGCCGATGAGAAGCTGGACGAGGTGATCGAGGAGTTCCGCCAGCACCGGGGTGATCTGTCCATCGAGCAGCTGGCCGAGCAGGAGCTGAAGACGCTGGAGGAACATGTCACCGCCGACGCCGATGGCGAGGTGGTGTTCGTTGAGGATCTGGATGACATCAGCTATCACCTGGACGATGAGCGGACGAAAGTGTGGCTGCTGGACGAAGGCTTTGAGCAGGAGCTGGTGGAAGTGCTGGACCTGCCGCGCGAGGCATTGGCCAGCCGGGCCGGTCGTGAGGCGCTGGCAGCCACTTATCAGAACCTGCCGACGCTCAGCCGCATTGTGCTGGACCTGCGTACCCGTGGTGGCCTGAGCGTCACCGAGATCGCCGAGGTACGCGGCCTGACGCCGGCACAGGTGGAAAAGCTGCTGGCTGCGGTGCGCAACCGTTTCCTGCGGGCGCTGGAAGCCTGTTGAGCAGCGCTTTTCCTGCGCGTAAAAAGGCGGGCCATACCCGCCTTTTTCGTCATAGCAGGGTGTGAAAGCGCAGGTAGCTGCCGCTGGCCAGCGGCGCGCGGCGCAGGTCGGGTTCAGCCGCCGCCAGCCGCGCCGGTGCGCCTTTATCCACCAAGGCCGTGAGACTGGGCAGGGCGTCATCCGGCAGCCAGAAGCGTCCGCCCATGCCGGGCAGCATGGGGCGGGCGGCCAGCTTCCATCCGGTATCGGTCAGATAGCGCCTTTCAATGTATCGTCTTAAGGCATCTGTCGGTCGCCCAAGCACGGCGGCGGCGCGCAGCAGCAGGGCATGATCTTCCAATGTGGCGTCTCCGGCGGGGCGGCGCCCGATCAGCGCCCTTGGGGGGCGTTTGCCCATGAGCAGGTGGTGCAGGCGTTCAAACAGCTCAGTTGCCTTGTTGCGCCATGTGTCTTCGCCGCTGGCCTCGGCAGCGGCCTGATACGCCTCCACCATCAGGGCGTTCCAGCCGAGCAGCTGCTTGCTGTCCCGTGCGGGCTGCGGCTTTGCGGCTGCAAGTTTGCGGCGGATGGCGGGCCAGCGGGGATCCTCAATGGGTTCCGGGAGCCATTTGCCGTCCCATGGGCCGGGCTGGTCCAGCTGCCAGGCCTTTCTGATCAGGTTGAATGTTTCCGCATCCAGCACCCGTTTTAGCTCGGAGCGGGTCCACAGATA
The DNA here is from genome assembly GCF_015490265.1 of Sulfurivirga sp. GTDB lineage: Bacteria > Pseudomonadota > Gammaproteobacteria > Thiomicrospirales > Thiomicrospiraceae > Sulfurivirga. The sequence continues at coordinate 1,265 of NZ_WFYD01000083.1, forward strand.
GTTGCCGCCTTCCTCTCCATGGGCATCCACGGCGGACAGGCTGCCGAAGAACAGGCCCGTTTTCGGGTTGAACAGCTGTGCTTCGACAAAATGTAGCGTCTCAAGTCCGATGTCGATCCAGTCCCGGCGGTCGAAGCGTCGGCCTGCCCGGCAGTAGAGGGTGGCCAGCTGGGCGTTGTCATAGAGCATCTTCTCGTAATGGGGCGTGTGCCACTCCGGATCCACCGTGTAGCGGAAGAAGCCGCCATGCACATGATCGCGCAGGTGGCGCGAGGCCATCTGCTCCAGCGTCAGCGTAAGCCATTCCCGCACGGTGTCGGGCAGTCCGTTCAGACTGGCGACGCTGAGCAGCAGCGGCGACTGGGGAAACTTCTGCTGCCCCTTCAGACCGCCGGAAAAATCATCCATCTCTTCCCGCAGCCGCTCCAGAAACAGGGTACGGAACGCCTGACGCTTCAGTGTTGGGCGTGCATCGGGATCGTAGCGCCGGGGATGGGGTAGCGCCCTACGTGCAGCGGCACGGATCTCGTCAGGCCGCTCGGCCCACAGACGCGCCGCCCGCTCAATGATCTCCATGAACGGCTTTTTCGGCTGATAGAGAAAGCTGTAGAAGGGCAGGCCATCTGGCGTGAGCAGCACGTGAATGGGCCAGCCGGCCCGCCCCGTGGTGCGCTGAGCGAAATCGATGAGATAGCTGTCCAGCGCCGGGTCCAGCTCCCGGTCCACCTTGACGGGAATCGTGTAACGGTTGAGCACGGCGGCGGCATCCGGATGGAGGTAGACGTCTTCTTCCATGCGGTGGCACCAGTAGCAGGAGAAGTAGCCGCTGGAGATGAAGATGAGCCGGTTGTGCGCCTGCGCCTGTTTCAGTACGGCGTCTGACCACAGGTGCCAGTCCACCGGATTGTCGCCGTGCATGGCCAGATAGGGGGAGGGATTGCCCTTCAGGGCATTGGCCAGTGCGGCGGGCGCGGCCAGCAGGGTGGCGATGAAGGTGCGGCGGGAACGGGGTCTCCCCCATTTTTGCAGGATGGTTTTTTCCGCGCCCGGCTCAGGCGTCTTTTTTGCCCGGATTTTCACGTTCCTGGGCGGTTTCCGGCCCGTTTTCGGCGTTTTCATGGGCATCGGCCTCCTGTTCGGTGCCGTCACCCTCATTATGCGCATCTTCGCCTTCCAGCGCGCGCATTTCCGCTTCGATCTGGTCGAATTCGGCGTCCCAGTCGAAGTCGTCGTCTTCCCGGTCGTCGCCTTCGCTGGAGGCCTCGATGTCCTGATCTTCCGCCGGTTCCGGCGCGCGTGGCTGGCCGTCCTCGTCGAAACTCAGTCCCTGTTCGGCGGGGGCGTCCACCACCAGCGGCGAGGCAGCGGCTGCCGCTGCCGGAGTGGTGGTGCGGGTTGTCTCCGGTGCCGGGCTCTCGGGTGAAGGCGTCTCGGGGCCGGTGGGAGCGCCGCCCTGCGGGCCGTCCGGTGGTGTGGGGTGGTCATCTTCGGAGGTGTCCGTGTCATCTTCGTCGTCCCGGTCGCGGGTCAGCAGGGCGCCGATCCAGACGCCCAGCTCGTAGAGCAGCCACATGGGCACGGCCAGCAGGGTCTGGGAGATGACATCCGGCGGGGTGAGCAGCATGCCGATGATGAAGGCGCCGACGATGATGTAGGGGCGCATGTGGGCCAGCTTCTTTGCACTGGTCACGCCGGTGAGAATCAGCAGCACCGTGGCCACCGGTACCTCGAAGGCGACGCCGAAGGCAAAGAACATCTTGATGACGAAGTCCAGATAGAGGCTGATGTCGGTGGCGATGGTGACGCCTTCAGGCGCGGTGCCGGTGAGGAACTTGAACACCAGCGGAAAGACCACGTAGTAGGCGAAGGCGCCACCGGCGTAGAAGAGAAAGACGCTGGAGGCCAGCAGTGGGCCGACCAGCTTTTTTTCATGCTCATACAGCCCGGGGGCGATGAAGGCCCAAAGCTGGTAGAGAATGACCGGCATGGCCAGGTAGATGGCCAGCACCAGCGACAGCTTGAACGGGGTCAGGAAGGGTGAGGCGACCGCCGTGGCGATCATGCTGCCGTTGTCGGGCATGTAGCGCAGCAGCGGTTCGGCGATGAACAGATAGAGGTCGTTGGCGAAGGGGAACAGCACCAGAAACAGCACGATGACCGCCAGCACCGCCTTGGTGAGGCGGTCGCGCAGTTCGAGCAGGTGCTCGACCAGCGTCATTTCCTTGTCTTCGGGAGGCAGGGCGCTGTGGGTCATGAGGTCTTGGTCGGAGCCGGTTCTGCCTTGCGGTCGGAAGGCTGTGCCTTGACGGTGCTGTTGCGCCCGGAGGCGGTGTTGCGTGTGCTGTCGGGCCGCTCAGCGGTGGGGCGCACGCCGTCCCGTTCCGGGTCATTGAACTCGGCATGCAGCGGCGGCGGCTCTTCTCCACCGAAGGTGGGCCGCTGCAGCTCTTCCAGGTTCAGTTCGTCCTGAAGGGTTTCCTGCGCCTCGCGCAGATTGCCGTAGAGGTCGTTCTGCAGGTCCCGCTCCACCTGACGCAGGGTTTCGGCTTCCTCACGCAGGTCCAGCTCGCGGCGCAGCTGTTCGACGGTCTCGCGCAGTTCGCTCTCTTCGCGCACGGACTGGATGAAGCGGCGCGTCTTGCCCACGAAGCGTCCGATCTGACGGGCCACTTCTGGCATGCGCTGCGGGCCGATCACCAGCAGGGCGATGATCAGCACCAGAAACAGTTCCAGTCCGCCGACGTCGGAGAACATGCTCAGGCTTTGGGTGCGGTGTCGTCAGACTTCTTTTCTTCCGCCTTGGCTTCGAAGACCTGACCGTCGGGCTGCTTCTGCTCCACCGCCTCGGGCTTGGTCTCTTCTTCCTTGATGGACTGCTTGAAGCCCTTGATGGCGGCGCCCAGGTCAGAGCCGACGCTGCGCAGGCGCTTGGCGCCGAACAGAACCAGGACGATGGCGAGAATGATCAGAAGTTGCCAGATGCTGATACCCATAATGGTGTTGCTCCTTGAAGTTGAATCAGTTGCCCATCAGGTGGATGTGCAGGTGAAAGACTTCCTGTCCGCCGGACTCACCGGTGTTGATCAGGGTCTTGAAGCCGTCCAGGTCGTGGGCCTGCGCCAGCTGCGGCAGCAGCAGCATCATGTGGCCCATCAGGTCCTTGTCTTCGGGCGTCAGATCGAACAGGGTGGGAATGCGCTTTTTGGGAATCACCAGCAGATGCACCCGCGCCTTGGGGTTGATGTCCTTGATGACGATGCACTTGTCGTCTTCGTAGATGATGTCGGCCGGAATCTCCCGGTCGATGATCTTTTCGAATACGGTCTTCTCTTCCATGGCCAGGCTCCTGAGGTGATCGGTTGGATCACGGGGCGGTCGCGGTTGGCGACCCGTAAACCGAAGCTGCCCGGGGATCGCCCGGGCAGCCCGTTCAGTCGTTTGTCATCCGTTCTGCTGGCGCCGGGCCTTCTCTTCCAGGCCGGACAGGCCGAAACGGCGCGCCAGTTCTTCCAGCACCTGCCGCGAGGACAGGCCCTGAGACGCTAATAATACCATGGTGTGAAACCACAGGTCAGCCACCTCGTAGACAAGATGCTCGGCATCGCCGTCCTTGGCGGCCATGACGGTCTCCACCGCCTCTTCGCCCACTTTCTTCAGAATGGCGTCCAGCCCCTTGTGGTAGAGACTGGCCACATAGGAACTGTCAGGTGCGGCGTCTTTGCGCGCCGCCAGCACCTCATCCAGCTGATTGAGAATGTCGTTCACAGTCGCACCTCGATGCCCCGTTCGGCCATGTGTCGCTTGGCCTGTTCAACGGTGTATTCGCCAAAGTGGAAGATGGAGGCGGCCAGCACGGCGTCGGCCCCGCCTTTCAGCACGCCGTCTGCCAGATGGTCCAGATTGCCCACGCCGCCGGAGGCGATGACGGGAATGGAGACCCGCCCGGTAATGGCGCGCATCAGCTCCAGGTCGAACCCCTGCTTGGTGCCGTCCCGATCCATGCTGGTGACCAGCAGCTCGCCGGCACCCATCTCGGCCATGCGCTCGGCCCAGTCCACCGCATCAATGCCGGTCTCCCGTCGACCGCCGTGGGTGAAGATCTCCCAGCGGGGCGGCTCGTTCTCGCCGCTGACTCGTTTGGCGTCGATGGCCACCACGATGCACTGGCTGCCGAACCGGTCGGAGGCTTCCTGCACGAAACCGGGGTTGAAGATGGCGGCGGTGTTGATTGAGACCTTGTCGGCGCCGGCGTTGAGCATGCGGCGCACGTCGTCCACGCTGCGGATGCCGCCGCCGACGGTCAGCGGGATGAACACCTGACTGGCCACCTGTTCGACCACGTGCACCATGGTCTCGCGCTCGTCGGAGCTTGCGGTGATGTCGAGGAAGGTAAGCTCGTCGGCCCCTTCCGCATTGTAGCGGCGGGCGATCTCCACCGGGTCGCCGGCGTCGCGGATGTCCACGAACCGCACGCCCTTGACCACGCGGCCATTGTCCACGTCCAGACAGGGGATGATGCGCTTGGCAAGACCCATGTCAGCCTCCCGTCAGTTCATCCAGCAGACGCTGGCCTTCAGCGAAATCCAGCGTACCTTCGTAGATGGCGCGGCCGGTGATGACGCCGGTGACACCCTCTGCGGCCAGCGGCGCCAGAGCCCGCAGGTCATCCAGATTGGTGACGCCGCCGGAGGCGATCACCGGGATGTCGATGGCGCGGGCCAGCCGGGCGGTGTCGTCCACATTGACGCCCTGCAGCATGCCGTCACGACCGATGTCGGTGTAGATGATGGCTTCCACGCCGTCCTGCTCGAAGCGTCGGGCCATGTCGATGACTTCGTGATCGGTCACTTCCGCCCAGCCATTGATGGCCACTTTGCCGCCCTTGGCATCCAGCCCCACCATGATATGGCCGGGAAAGGCACGGCAGGCTTCATGGACGAATTCCGGTTCGTGCACGGCCTTGGTGCCGATGATGCAGTACTGCACACCGGCGTTCAGGTAGGTCTTGATGGTTTCCAGACTGCGGATGCCGCCGCCGATCTGCACCGGCAGATCGGGAA
>NZ_WFYD01000084.1 GCF_015490265.1 Sulfurivirga sp.
CAGCACATTATATGCGGTCGCCAGGGAGGCTTTCAAGAGGTGAAAGGAACTTTTTTCTCTCCCTTCTCACGCCCGCAGAGCCAAGCCCCGCGAGCGAGATGCGTATTATAGGGACACATCCCCCGCTTGCAAGAGGGTGAGGGGAAAAAATCTCACAAACAGGAAGGGGCTGCGAATGCAGCCCCTTCCAAGCAAATATCTGATGTTACCCGCGAAATCAGTTCACAGCATCCTTCAGCGCCTTACCCGCAGTGAACTTGGGTACTTTGGCTGCGGGAATCTTGATAGTCTCACCCGTCTGAGGATTGCGGCCTGTGCGTGCAGAACGCTCACCGACTTTGAAGGTGCCAAATCCGATGATGGTAACTTGATCGCCTGCTTTCAGCGTTTCGGTTACCGTATCGATGCATGCATCCAGCGCAGCTGCCGCCTGCGCCTTGGTCAGACCCGCCTTTTCTGCAATGGCACCTACCAGTTCAGTCTTGTTCATGCCTTTATCTCCATGAGTTGTTTGAATTCTCCTGCCCCTGATGAGGATCCTGCCGTCATCGGAGCGACAACGGTAAGCAATTTATAGCAACGCCCCTTAGAGGTGTCAAGAAAAACGCCTGCTTTTTCGGGCACTTCACTGTCCTCTCCAACAATCAGCCCAACAAACGGCATACTCACACTCAGACAGAGCGTATACAATAAAGGCTGTTTATGCGGCCATACACATCCGAAGAGCAAGAAAGGAGAAGAAAAAATGGTTATCGAACGCGTTGTCATGATCTTTGCTGGCGCTGTCATTCTGTTGAGCTTGGTCCTGGCCATGTGGGTGAACCTGCAATGGCTTCTGCTGACTGCCTTTGTCGGTCTGAACCTGATCGTGTCCGGCCTGACCGGCTTCTGCCCGCTTGTCAAGATTCTTGAAAAGCTGGGACTGAAGCATGGCCAGCCGTTTGCGCCCAAATCAGACGAACAGATCTGATCCTCCCGCCCGTCCTCAGGGCGGGCATGAAGCTTCCTCCAGCACCCCATCTTTCAGACGTACAACGCGATCGACACGTGCTGCAATTTCCGGATCGTGCGTAACGATAAGGAGCGCAGTCTGCAGCTGCTCATTGAGTTCCAGCATCAGATCAAGCACCTGGTGAGCTGTCTGACTGTCAAGGTTGCCCGTAGGCTCATCTGCCAGCAGACAGCTGGGACGGCTGATGAGCGCCCGTGCCACCGCAACCCGCTGCCGCTCACCACCCGACAGTTCGGCCGGCCTGTGATCCAGCCTCTTATTCAGTCCGACCCGCCCAAGCAGCTCTGCAGCCTGATGCCTTGCTTCGATCAACGGTGTGCGCCGAATGATCAGAGGCATCATGACATTCTCCAGCGCACTCAACTCCGGCAGCAGATGATGAAACTGATAGACAAAGCCGACATGACGATTACGCAGGCGGCAACGCGCGCCCTCCCCCAACGATGAAAAGGAGCGCCCCTTGAGCAGAACCTCTCCTTTGCTGGGCACATCAAGCCCGCCCAGAATATGCAGCAACGTACTTTTTCCGGAACCGGAACTGCCCACAATAGCCATGCGAGCGTTTGCAGGCACTTCAAGAGAGACGGACTTGAGGACCTCGGTTTCGATCACCCCCTCTCGATAGGTTTTGGAAAGGCCGACCGCCTTCAGCACTATCTCATTCATACCGCAACGCCTCCGCCGGCTGAATCCTGGCCGCGCGCCATGACGGATAGAATGTTGCTACCAAGGTCAGCAGAAACGCCAGCACTGCCACAGCTTCCACATCCCTCCACTCAAGTCGGGACGGCACCTCGCTGATGTAGTAGATGTCCGGCGGGAAGAAACGGATACCCAAAAGATGCTCAATAAAGGGCACCACCACATCCAGATTGAGGGCCAAAGCAACACCTGCCGTGACGCCAATGAGAATTCCGACAGTCCCGATCGCTATCCCCTGCACCATGAAGAGCAGCATGATGCTGACTGGGGTAGCGCCCAGCGTCTTGAGGATGGCAATATCCGCCTGCTTGTCAGTCACGACCATCACCATCATGGAGACAATATTGAAGGCGGCCACCATGATGATCAGCGCAAGCACGATGAACATCATGCGTTTTTCCATGTGCACCGCCTTGAAGAAGTTGGCATGGCGCTGCGTCCAGTCGATGGTATACAGCGTCTCGCTTAATCGCTGAGCCAACGCCTTGCGCACCGCTTCCACGGCAAAAAGGTCGTCCAGCCTGAGAGTCAAGGCTGTGACCGTGTCCTTCGGGTAGCGGTAGATCTTCCGGGCATCTGCTATGCGAATGACCGCAAGCCCCGCGTCATATTCATACATCCCGGCAGAAAAGATTCCGACTACCGTCATGCGCTTGAAGCGGGGTAATACCCCGACCACCGTCACACTGGCTTCCGGGGCGATCAGCGTCACCTTGTCCCCCACCGTCACACCGAGTGACTCCGCCAGTTCCTTGCCCAGCAGGATGCCATACTTGTGCGTCTGCAAGGCACTGAGGCTGCCGCTGACCATTTTTCTGTCCAGACCGGACACCTGCGGTTCCCATTCGGGATCGATGGCCCGCACCACGACGCCCTTAACCGTTTTTCCGTGAGACAGCATGGCCTGCTCCTCGATGACCGGCGCCATGCCGACCACATGAGGCGTGCCCCTGACCTGTTCCGCCACACGCCTCCAGTGATGCAGACGCTGGTTGTACCCTGTAATCTGCATGTGCGCCGTCATGCTGAGGATGCGCTCCCGCAACTCATGCTGAAACCCATTCATGATGGACATGACCACAATCAGCGCCATCACGCCCAGCGCAATACCGGCAATGGAAGAGAAGGAAATGAAGGAGATGAAGCCATTCCGCCGCTTGGCACGGGTATAGCGCAATCCGAGCTGAAGTTCGTACGGCAGAGCGTTCATGGCGAGTTCAAAATGATTGAAGACGGCAAGTATACAAAAAACCCGGCGCAAAGGCCGGGTTTGCAGTTTTATTCAATAGGAAGTGAGCTCAGCGCTTTGTGCCTTCTTCGACGGTTTTTTCTGCCTCTTCATGTACAGCGGCTTCACACGCCTTGTCATCAGGCTCGGGGCAGACACGGTTCTGCTCAAGCTCGAAAGCCTGTTCCGCTGCCTCAGGCGTCCGGGCAGAAGTTGCGGCCAGCCCGGCATAGACGGGTTCGGCCACCACCTGCGCATACTGCCAGCGCACAAGCGAGTCTGCAGCCAGCACAAACACGCTCACCAGCGTGGCGCCCCAGAACAGACCCTCCACCACGGAACCCGTCACAAGACCGGTGACCGGATCGAGATTGGTCACCAGAACATAGGAGGCCAGCAGCAGGTAGAGTCCGAGATAGGCATAGCGGTAGGGCCCGTAACGGTCCAGCCAGATGGTGGCCAATCCATAGCGGGTCAACTGCTCGAGCAATCCGTGCTTTCTGGCACCACTGCGCTCATAGGCCTTCTGCAGATCTGTTTCTTCCAGCTCATCCTGCGCCAGTTTGTCCAGAAAGTTGCTCAGCGCGCCATAGCCGAACAGCAGATGGCTGCCCAGCAGATAGAACAGCGCAAAGCCGATGACAAACGCCACTTCTTCCGGCAGCCAAGGCCGAATGATCAGGTCCAGCAACAGAAGCGTGACAAATACGGCCAGCGCAAACAGCATGCTCCACCAGAGCACCTGTTCAAGCAGAGGTTTTTTGGCAGTCATGTTCCTTCCTCCTTACTTCTGCTTGGCGGATTGCTGACCGGCTGGTTTCTTCAGCGGCTGCCCGTGCACGAAAAGGTGGGTCATGTCATAGATGTCAGGCAGAAGCGGATAGGCGTACCGAATGGTGGTCGCCACCACATCGCCGTCCTTGAGAAGCGGCGTATCCGCCTTCAGCTGAACCTGCATGGTCTCCACGGAGAATGGCGGCACTACCAGCGGTTGCTTGAAAGCCACATAAGCCATGTCATATCCGTCTCCGTTCTTCGGCTTGAAGGCAATACCCTTGCCCAGTATGGAAATGGGCTGACCCCCGGGATTGCTGAAAGTCAGCGACAGCGTATGGGTTTTCTGATCATAGCTTGACTGGATCACAGCCGGTGCAGCCGGCATAGCTGCAATGGTCGCCTTCAGTCCGGCATTGCCAAGGTAGCTGCCAACACCCCAGCCGGCAATCACGCCCAGAAACGTCATCAGAAAGATCAATGCATAAGGTCTTTTCATTGTCATGCTCCTTTGAATTGAATGGATAAGATTTTGTCCTGCACGGAGGTTAATGGGGGCGCTCAGAGCACCTTCAACCCCGAAGGACATGAGGGTTTCGGCATGACATATGTGCTGAAGCTGATGAACTACTGCCGTCAGGAAAGATCACGCCTCATTTCGAGCAGGAAATCCACCGCCTGCTGCTGATGACGCGTAAAGGAAAAAGCAGGCAGACTACCAAGGATCCCGGCCCCATAACTGCGTTGCGTAAGCCTGGGATCACACAGCACCAGCACCCCTCTGTCATGGGTAGTGCGAATAAGCCGTCCCACACCTTGCCGCAGGGAAAGCGTTGCCCGTGGCAGTTGAATCAGCGAAAAGGCGTTCAGCCCCTCCTCCTTGAGCCGGGCTTCCTGCGCCGCCAGAACAGGATCATTGGGCGCAGAGAAAGGAATACGGTCGATCATGACCAGCCGCAGCCTGTCTCCGGGCAGGTCGACGCCCTCCCAGAAGCTGGCCGTGCCCAGCAGCACGGGCCGGTGACTGGTGCAAAAGCGTTGCAGCAGTTCCCCTTTTGGCAGCTCCCCCTGCATGAGCAGCGTGCCACTCCAATGGGCACGCAGAATCTCATGGGCCGCATGCATGGCCCGGTAGCTGGAAAACAGCAGCAGAGCATGCCCCTCACTGGCCTTGAGCAATGGCCAGACCCGCCGCAGACAATGGCGCACGTAGTCCGGATCATTGGGATCCGGCAGCCCATGCGGATGATAGATCAACCCCTGCCTGGCATGATCAAACGGACTGTCGAAGGCGACTGTCTCTACATCCCTCAGTCCCAGGCTGCGCTGAAACCCTTCAAAACCACGACTGTCCTGCAGGGTGGCGGACGTCATGATCCAGCCATCCCCCAGACTTTCCATCCAGCTGGAAAAACTCCGGCTTACATCCAGTGGCGTCACATAGGCCCGGAACCAGCGATCTCCTCCTTCAAACCAGGCCACAGAGTGGCGATCATCCGCCGCCCACCACTGAGACGCTGCATCCAGCAACCCGCGCGCCTGCTGATAAACGGCGGCCAGCAACTCACCCCGTGTATGCACCTGCTCCAGATGGGCCGTCAGCTCACCCAGCACTGTTTCAAACGACTGCCAGCATGGCGCCACCCTATCCCTGACCTCAGCCAGAGCTCGACGCTCGCTCCCGAGCATGGACACCAGCCCGTCGCACACGGGAGCAATGGCTTCAAGCCTGCGTCTGAGCACCCCGTCATCTGCGGCCTCTTCAGCCTGCGCCGCCAGACCGTCATCCAGAAGCTGCTGCAACCGGGCACTCCCCCACTGCACACCGAGGAACTGCTGCACCACTGCCGGCAGATGGTGCGCTTCATCGATGACATAGACATCCCGCTCCGGCAGAATGCCAGGCGCGCCCGCCTGCTGCAGCGCCATGTCCGCAGCCAGAAGGTGATGGTTGATCACCACCAGCTCCGCCGTCTGTGCCTGCTCGCGCAACCGGGCATGACGGCATGCTTCGTCACACCCGCTGACCTGACAGAATTCCGCCTGAGCGCACACATGCCGCCAGACCGGCGCGTCTTCGGGCACCACTGTGCAATCCGAACGGTCTCCACTCCCCCCTTGCGCAAGCCAGCTGCGGATGCGGGCCACCTGCGCCATGACAGGGGCAGACAGCTCGCCATTGCTTTCGGCCAGCGCCAATCGTTTGAGGCAGACATAATTGTCCCGACCCTTCAATTGCACGACACGAAACCCGGCAGGCGCCAACGGCAGGATACGTGGCAGATCCTTTTCCGTCAGCTGATGCTGCAACGCCTTGGTGGCCGTTGAAACCAGCATCCGTCTGCCGCTGAGCAAGGCAGGCACCAGGTAGGCAAAGGTTTTGCCCGTGCCCGTGCCCGCCTCTACGATCAACGCCTTTTTCTGCTCAATCGCCTCGGCGACGCGCAGCGCCATGGCCAATTGCCCCTCACGGGGCTCGAATCCTTCGATCAGCTCGGGGAGCGTCTGCTCAAAGGCGCGTTTCACCTGTTCCTTCAAAGTCATGCCGGCATTATATTTGCCTGAAAAATCTCAAGCCGCTATAATTCCGCTTTTGACATTCAGTCATCCATATACGGGAGCACCATCATGAAAGTTCTGTCCTCTCTGAAGTCTGCCAAGAAGCGCCATAAGGACTGCCAGGTCGTGCGCCGTCGCGGCAAGGTTTATGTCATCTGCAAGAGCAACCCCCGCTTCAAGGCTCGCCAGAAGTAAAATCATTGCAGTGAATCTGAAAAAACCCCGCCTCTGCGGGGTTTTTTATTGCCCGCACACAGGCATGAAAAAACCCGGCACATGGCCGGGCTTTTTCTGCGAACACGCATTTGATGATCAGTGCTTGCGCACGATCTTCTCCTTGATGCGCGCAGCCTTACCGGTGCGGCCGCGCAGATAGTACAGCTTGGCGCGACGCACATCACCGCGACGCTTCACTTCAATGCTGTCGATCATGGGGCTGTGCGTCTGGAAGGTACGCTCCACACCCACGCCGTTGGAAATCTTGCGCACGATGAAATTGGAGTTCAGGCCACGATTTTTCTTGGCGATGACTACGCCTTCGAACGCCTGAATGCGGGTGTTGTCACCCTCTTTTACGACAACCTTCACCACAACGGTGTCGCCGGGACCGAATTCCGGCAGATCCTTGCGCAGTTGCGCTTCTTCGATTTTGGCGATGATCGGGTTTTTCATCCTTCAACTCTCCGTCAATCAAGTGGCAGACCCCACTCGATCAGTTGCTCATTGCTTACATGACCCAGCTTGCGTGCGCGCCTGAGCAGCGCGCGCTGATCAGAGGTAAGCACCAAATTGTCAAGCAGGTCGGGACGACGCTCGGCCGTCCGTTCCAGTTTGCGCAGCAGGCGCCACATGGCAATCTTCTCATGATTCCCCTGCTGCAGCACCGCCGGCACGGCCATGCCGTCGATCTCCGGCGGTCGGGTGTAATGGGGACAATCCAGCAGTCCGTCAGAAAAGGAATCCTCCTCCGCCGAACGTGCATCCCCCAGCACACCCGGAAGCAGTCGAATGACTGCATCCATCAGCATCATGGCCGGCAGCTCACCGCCACTGACCACAAAATCTCCGATGCTGACTTCCTCATCCACGTAGCGCTCGATAAAGCGCTCGTCCACGCCCTCGTAGCGGCCACACAGCAGGCCGAGCCGTGGCAGCTCTGCCAGCTGCTCAACCTTCTTCTGCGTCAGCGGCCGCCCCTGAGGGCTAAGGTAGATCAGCGGAAACGGCGTCTCATCCGCTGCCCGCATGGCCTCTGCCGTGGCGGCCAGGGGCCGGTACATCATCACCATGCCCGGGCCGCCGCCGTAGGGCCGGTCATCCACGCTGCGATAGTTATCGGTCGCGTAGTCGCGCGGATTCCAGAACACGGCCTCTACGGCCTTGCGCTCGAAGGCTCTGCGCGTCACGCCATGGTCCGTGAGCGCCGAAAACATTTCCGGAAACAGCGTGATGACATCAAAACGCATTCAGTCCGCCACGCCGTCCCAATCAACGTGGATCTGCCGCGCCTGCAGATCCACCCGCGTAACATAATGTCCCTCTACCAGCGGGATGAGGTGCTGTCCATCCTCACCCTTCACGCGCATGACATCGTGGCCGCCGGTTTCCACCATGTTGACCACCTGTCCCAGCGAAGCGCCATGCTGGTCGATCACCTCACAACCGATCAGATCGACCCAGTAGTAGCCATCCTCGCTGTCCGGGAGCTGGCTGCGGTCGATGGCGATTTCGCACCCCATCAGCTGCCGCGCCTGCTCCCGGTCATGCACGCCTTCCAGCTGGGCCACCAGCGCCCGGCCGCCCATGTGGGTGCGGTGTGCCCGCACCGAGACAGGCTGCCAGTCACCCCGGCCACACTTCAGATACCAGGGCTGGTAGCGGAAGATGTTCTCAATGGGGTCGGTATGGGAGAAAACCTTCACCCAGCCCTGCACCCCGTAAAGTCCATTGATCTTGCCGACAATCAGCTTGTCCGCCGCGTCGGCCATGGCCTCAGGCAGCCTTGTTCTTCTTCACCAGGCTGGCGACGCGCTCGGACATCTGCGCGCCCTCACCCAGCCAGTAGTTCAGGCGCTCGCCGTCGATACGGAAGGAGACCTCCTCCCCACGGGCGTTCGGATTGTAGAAACCCAGCTGTTCGATGAACCGGCCATCACGGCGGGCGCGCTTGTCAGCAACAACGATGCGATAGAACGGGCGCTTCTTGGAGCCACCCCGTGCAAGACGAATAACAACCATGGCTGTCCTCCTTTCAGTATCAACGGCGACGGCAGGAACTCCTGCCGACTGATTCTTCTACCCTTTTCCCGATTTCGGGAAACGGAAGATTATACCCTGCCGAGGAAAATCATGCCCGGATAAATCGCCTTTTCCACGCCCGATGCCACGCATCCGGTGGCGTTGGGATAAAATCCCGCCCATTGGCAACAGGACGCCCCCATGAACCGGCCCGACTTTCACGAAATCCCACTGGAGAATCTGTCGCTCAAGGCACGCAACGCAACTCTGCCCAAGGGCGCCTACAAGACCCGTGCGCTTAAGCACCGGCCCGACCCCAATGCGCCCCGGGCGGAAAAGCCCCGCTGGATCCGCGCCAAACTGCCCAAGGCTCGTGACATCGGGCGCATCGCCGAGATCAAGCACATCCTGCGGGAACATCAGCTGCACACCGTATGCGAGGAGGCCACCTGCCCCAATCTGGCCGAATGCTTCGGCAAGGGCACGGCCACCTTCATGATCATGGGCGACATCTGCACCCGACGCTGTCCCTTCTGTGACGTGCGCCACGGGCGGCCACGCCCGCTGGACCCGGACGAGCCGATCAAGCTGGCCCGAACCATTCAGGCTCTCAGTCTGCATTACGTGGTCATCACCTCAGTGGACCGGGACGACCTGCGCGACGGGGGCGCCGACCACTTCCGCGCCTGTGTCGAGGCCGTGCGCCAACACTGCCCGGACACCCGCATCGAAATCCTCGTGCCCGACTTCAAGGGACGCATGGACGTCGCCCTTGACCTGCTGGCCCAGTGTCCGCCCGATGTGTTCAATCACAATGTAGAGACCGTGCCCGCCCTCTACGAAAAGGCCCGCCCGCAGGCGGACTATGCCGGCTCCCTGACACTGCTGGCCCGCTTCAAGGCGCGCTTCCCCCACATCCCCACCAAAAGCGGCCTCATGGTCGGGCTGGGTGAGACCTTCGACCAGCTGATGGCAACTCTGCGAGATCTGCGCGACCACCAGGTGGACATGCTCACCGTTGGCCAGTATCTGCAGCCCAGCCCCTATCATCTGGCCGTAGAGCGCTACTGGACGCCGGAGGAATTCCAGCGTATCGAGCAGGCCGCCTATGACATGGGCTTCAGCCATGTGGCCGCCGGTCCCATGGTCCGTTCCAGCTACCATGCGGACCTGCAGGCCGAACACCGCCCCATTCCCGGCCAGAAGGCTTGAAAACCGCCTGAAAGGCGCCATTTTGAGGGAAAAACCCGGGCGCTCCCCGCGCGGCCTGCGGGCCATCCCGTAAAAATGGGGGAGACCCCGTCATCCGGAGGTCAATATGGATCAGATCAGCCGTTTTCTCTTCACCGAACTGGACATTCGCGGCCAGCACCTGCAACTGACCGAAAGCTGGCAGCAGATGCTGCGAGACCGTCACTATCCCCCCACCCTCGCACGCCTGCTGGGGGAGCTGACTGCCGTCACCGTCATGCTGGCCAACGGCCTCAAGCATGAAGGCAAGGTCACGCTGCAGATGCAGGGCAGCGGCCCGGTCTCCCTGCTGGTGGTGGAGGTGGACCACCAGCTGCGACTGCGCGGCATGGCCCGCACGCGGGATGCCCTGCCCGACATGCTCCAGTCAATGGACGAACTGCTGGGGGATGGCCAGCTGGTGCTGACCCTCTACAACGCCGCCACCGACCGACATGTGCAGTCCATCGTGCCACGACAGGGCGACAGCGTGGCCGCCAGCTTCGAGCACTTCTTCGCCCAGTCGGAACAGCTGGACACGCGACTGTTTCTGGCGGCCAACGAACAGGCTATAGGCGGACTGCTGCTGCAGAAGATGCCGGAGGCGGACAGCCAGGATCCGGACGGCTGGAACCGCGTCATCGCGCTGGCGGAAACGGTCCGACCGGAGGAACTGCTTTCCCTCCCGTGCGACACGCTGCTGCAGCGCCTGTTCCATGAGGAGACGGTGCAACGCTACGAACCGAGACGGGTGGAATACCACTGCCCGGCCGACCGGGAGCGGGTGCTGGCCACCCTCAAGGCCATGGGCGAAGACGAGGTGCGCCGCATTCTGGATGAAGAAGGGGCCGTGGTCATCCACAACGAACTGTGCAACGCCCACTTCAAGTTCACCCGCGAGGACATTGACGCCCTCTTCGGCGGCCAGACGCACTGACGCAACAGGCGGGCCGGCAGTGGCAGGACGCCCGGTTCGCGCCCTGCACGATGCATCTCACCGCCGCTGCCCGTAGAGCCGCCAGTAGGTGCCGCGCCGGCCCAGCAGCGCATCGTGATCCCCCTGCTCCACGATGCGACCGTCCTCGAACACCACGATCCGCTCCGCCTGCAGCACTGAAGTCAGCCGGTGCGCCACAATCAGTGCCGTTCGGCCTTCCAGCCATGGCCGCAACGCGTCATAGAGCCTGCGCTCGGTGTCGGCATCCAGCGCCGAGGTGGCCTCATCCATGATCACCACGGCGGGATCCTGAAGAATCATGCGCGCGATGGCCAACCGCTGCCGCTGCCCGCCGGACAGTCTGAAACCATCTCGGCCCACCCTGGTGTCCAACCCCTCGGGCAGCTTTTCCACGAATGCCCTCGCCTGCGCCATCTCCAGCGCCTGCCACAACCGCGACTCCGGCACCTCATCGCCGAGCGTCAGATTGAAGCGTACCGACTCGTTGAACAGCATCGGCTGCTGCAGCACCACCGCCACATGCCGGCGCAACGCCTGCCGGTCAATGCGCTCCAGCGGCACATCGTTGTAGCAGATGCAGCCGGACTGCGGCCGGTAGAATCCCAGCAGCAGGCTCACCAGCGTGGTCTTGCCACCGCCGGAAGCCCCCACGAAGGCCACCTTCTCGCCCGGTGCGATGGCAAAGTCCAGCTCCTTCAGCACAGGCGCTTCCTGCCCGTCATAGCGGAACGTCACCTGCTCCACCCGCACCCCCACGGGCGTCTGCACAAACGGGTTCTCCACCCCCTCTGTCCGGGGCTCCGTCTCCAGCGCCAGCACCTTGTTGATCCGCGTCAGCGCGCCGCTGGCGGCCGCATGGCTGTACTGGATGGAGAGAATCTCCTGTACCGGCCCCATCATGAACCACAGATAGCCGAAAATGGCCATCATCTCGCCGATGGTCAGGTCCGACCACAGCACCATCAGCAGCCCCGCCATGCGGAAGATGTCGAACCCGATGAGAAACACCATGAACGACAGCCGGCTGGCCGCATCCGACTTCCACACGAACTGCCCGGCCTCGTCCCGCACCCGGTCGGCCAGCGCCGTCAATCGGTCGAAGAAACGCCCCTCCTTGCCCGAAGCCTTCACCTGCTGGAAGGCGTCCAGCGTTTCGGTCACCGCCTGCTGGAATAGCTCCAGCGCGGTGTTTTCCCGCTTCTTCAGCTCGCGCACCCGCCGCCCTAATGCGATGGTGAAGTAGATCACCAGCGGGTTGAGCAGCAGAATGAACAGCGCCAGCGGCCAGTTGAGCCACAGCAGCACCGCCGAGACGCCCACAAGCGACAGCACAGCCACCACCAGCTTGCTGATGGTGGTGCCGATGAACTCATCCAGCGTATTGACGTCATTGACCAGCGTGGCGCTCACCGATCCCGACCCCAGCCGGGCGTAAGCCTGCATGGAGATGCTGCGCAGACGGGCCAGAAGATCCCGCCGGATGTGCCAGGTCACCGCCTTGCCGATCAGGGTAAAGTTGCGGCTCTGCCAGATGCCCAGCACCAGTCCCGTCAGGCGCAGCAGAATGGTCAGCAGCGTGATGACCCCGATGTAGAGCAGCGGCCCGTGCAGGCTTGCCGGAAAGATCGCCTGCATGGCCGACACCAATGGCCCACCATGGCCCAGCAGGACCTCATCCACCATTAGCGGGATCAGCAACGGCACCGGCACCGCCACTGCCGCTGCAGCTATGGCGATCAGGTTGGCCACGATCAGTGCACGCCGGTGCCGGCGCACCAGCTCCCAGATGCGCTTCCAGCTGTAGACCTGCATCAGTCGCTCAGACGGAACAGGCGATTGAAGTTCTGCCATGTCTGCTCGGCGATGGCTTCCGCCGGCTCGCCGCGCAGTTCAGCCAGCTTTTCCACCACATGGCGTGTCCAGGCCGGCTGGTTGGGCTTGCCCCGGTGCGGCACCGGTGCCAGATAGGGGCTGTCGGTCTCCACCAGCAGCCGCTCTGCGGGAATCTGCGCCGCTACGCCCTGCAGATCTTTGGCGCTGTTGAAGGTGACAATGCCGGAAAAGGAGATGTAGAAGCCCATCTCCATGGCCGCCTCCGCCGTAGCCAGATCCTCCACGAAGCAGTGCATGATGCCGCCCACCTCGCCAGCCCCCTCTTCTTTCAGAATGCGCAGCACATCCGGCGTGGACTCGCGGGTATGGATGATCACCGGCAGGTTCACTTCGCGCGCCAGCTGGATCTGACGGCGGAAGCGCGCTTCCATCCAGCCCAGGTCCTCCTTCTCCGGCTTGTGGTGGAAATAGTCCATGCCGATCTCGCCCACGCCGATCACCTTCGGATGGGCCGCCAGCTGCCGGAAACGCGCCTCATCCAGCACCGTTTCCGCATCCGTGGTGGGGTGGATGCCCACGGTGGCATAGACATTGTCAAACCGCTCCGCCAGTTCGATCACCTCATCCCAGCGCTCCGGACAGATGGCCACACACAGCATGCGGCGCACGCCGGCCTCCTCGGCCCGCTGGATGATCTCCTCCACCGTGCCCAGCTTGGCGGGGATGGTGTTCAGATGGCAGTGGCTGTCCGTAATTCTCATCGCTTCTCTCCGTAAAGATGTTCCACCAGCACCTGCTCAAGCACCAGCTGCACATTGATGCTCGAATGCGCCAGCATCGCCAGCGCGTGCTGCAGCGCCGTCTGCAGGCGGTTGTTGCGTTCACTGACTGGCCGCTTCAGGCTCCAGGCCAGCAGAAAGCGCAGCGGCTCCGCCGGGTTGTCCCAATCAGCCCAGTCCCGTGCCACACTCACCAAGTCCTGTTGCCCGCGTGAGAGCGCCGTCATCTGCTCACGCCAGCGGGTATAGCGGGACCAGCCATCGTCCGAAAGCCAGTCCCGGGCGGCGATCGGAGCATCGAACTGTTTATCCAGTGCCGCCTCAAGCCGATCCTCAGGCAGATCCGGAAATTGTTTCCGCAACCACTGGAGCCCCTCGGCCCGTGTCGGCTGCGGCAGGCGGATCAGCTGGCAACGGCTGCGCAGCGTCGGCAGTACCGCATCCACCCCCGGCGCCTGCAGAATGAACACCACATTGGGCGGCGGCTCCTCCAGTGCCTTGAGCAGCGCGTTGGCGCTGCTGGTGTTCATGGCCTCAGCCTGCGGTAGCCAGACCACCTTGAAGCCGGCAGAAGCGTGAGCGCTTTCCACCACCCAGTCAACCAGCGTGCGGATCTGATCCACCCTCACCGGCCTGCGCGGCGCCTCGGGTTCAACAATCCGCAAATCCGCATGGGTGCCCGCCTCAAACTGCGCACAGGCCGTGCATTGACCACAACCTGCTTCCGGGCACAGCAGCGAACGGGCCATCTCCCGACAGACCCCGGTCACACCCGTGCCCGCCGGCCCGGTCACCAGATAGCCCTGCGCCGGCCGCTGGCGCATGGCAGCCCACCGCTGCCAGAAACGCTCATGCCAGGGATAGCGGGTCACAGCAGCCGCTCCACCGCGCTGATCACCTGCTCCGCCACCGCCTCAGGCGACTGTCCCGCGTCTATGACCACATGACGATCCGGATCCAGCGCCGCCCTGCGCAGATAGGCCTGTCGCACCCGTTCAAAGAATTCAATGTCCTCCTGCTCGAAACGGTCCAGCGCGCCCCGCCGGGCGGCGCGGCGCAACCCCTCCTGCGGCGGCAGGTCGAACACCAGCGTCAGGTCGGGCCGAAAATCTCCCAGCGTCCAGTCGGTCAGGATATCAAGA
>NZ_WFYD01000085.1 GCF_015490265.1 Sulfurivirga sp.
CGCCCACCAGGTTGCCCTTGTTGGTGTAGTCGTAGGCAGCCACGGGGTCTTTTTCGATCTCCAGCACCGGTTGGGCGACGCCCGGGCTGTAGGCCAGGCTCAGGTCCTGCTGGGTCTCGCACGGCTTGGTCAGGGCAATCTCAATCTTGCCCGGACGGCCGTTGCGGTGATAGTCGAGTGCGGCGTGTTTCAGGTCAGTCATGGGTTTTCCCTGTCAGTAAGGTTTCATAGCATTGTTGAATCTGGCGGCGCATGTTCTCCGGCAGGGCCGACCACTGCAACAGATCCACCCGAAAGGGCAGATCGCTTTCATCCAGTGCCTCCCGTGCCAGAAACAGTGCGTTGTCATCGTCGCTGAAAGCCACCAGATCCAGATCGGAAGCGGCGCTTGGCTGGCCGCATACGCGCGAGCCGAAAGCCCACACTTCCGTTTCCGGCAGGTGGATGGACAGAATCCGCTTCAGCAGCGCAAGGTGTTCAGGCGCAATATGCATCGGGCGTCTGTCCGGTCAGGCGGATGAACAACCGGTTGGCATCCTGCAGGAAGGCATCCATATGCTGCAGGGCCGCCTGCGCTTTTTCATGGCTGTAGTCGTGCGCCGTCTGCACCCGCAGGCGTGCATAGGTCAACCACTGCTCGATGGGGGAGGGCAGCAGATCATTTTCATGGGCCAGCCGCAATACCGGATTCGGGCCATTGGGCACTTCCGCCAGTCCCACCTCATCCCGCAGATAGCGTCGTAATGCCTTCCACAGGCTGTCCCAAGCGGTCTCGAAGCGCTGGATGATGGACTCTTCCACCGCCTCGCGCATCAGCAGGGGGATGTCAGCAGGCAGTGTGCGCCGGTTGTCCACCTGTGCCCGCAGATGGCAGAGCGCTTTGGCCAGTTTGCCGTAGTCGAGGGCAGGACTTGTCATAAGGGGAGCACTTTGCATGGATCAGCATCTGCTCAAGTGGTCATTTTGCCGTTTCATTGGCTGAAAGTGTTACCTGACGACTTGAAAATTAAGTAAAAACGCCCGTTTTCGGGCGTTTTTGCGGGTGTGCTGCCGGCGGCGAATCCGCCGTCCCGTAAAAATGGGGGAGACCCCGTCTGCGGCACCCTTCTGCGGGCACTGCGGGTTACACGCCCAGAAAGTTGAGGATGCCTTCCGCCGCCTTGCGGCCTTCGGCCACGGCGTGTACCACCAGGCTGGAGCCACGCACCATGTCGCCACCGGAGAAGACCTTCTCGTTGGTGGTCTGGAACGGATATTCGTCATCCTCGCCAGCGGTCTTCACGCCACCCCAGCTTTCCACTTCGATGCCGAAGTCCCTGAACCATTCCGGCGGGTTGGGCTTGAAGCCGAAGGCGACCACCACGGCGTCACAGGGGATGATCTCCTCGGAGCCTGGGATGGGTTCCGGGCGGCGGCGGCCGTTCTCATCCGGTTCGCCCAGACGGGTCTGCACCACCTTGATGCCTTCCACCTTGCCGTCGCCGACCACTTCCACCGGGGTGCGGTTGAACTTGAACTGCACGCCTTCTTCCTTGGCGTTGCGCACTTCGGCAGGGGAGCCGGGCATGTTGGCTTCATCCCGGCGGTAGACGCAGTAGACCTCGGTCGCGCCCTGGCGGATGGCGGTGCGGGTACAGTCCATGGTGGTGTCACCACCGCCCAGCACCACGACACGCTGGCCTTTCAGGTCGATGTATTCGCGCTCGTCCTCCAGCCAGCCTTCCAGCTTCTTGATATTGCCGATCAGATAGTCCAAGGCCTTGTAGACGCCGGGCAGGTCCTCACCGGGGAAGCCGCCTGTCATCGCCTTGTAGGTGCCCATGCCGAGGAAGACGGCATCATATTCGTCCAGCAGCTGCTGGAAGGGGATATCCTTGCCGATTTCGGTGTTGAGGCGGAACTCGACGCCCATCTCCTCCATCACCTCGCGGCGCTTGCGCACTACCTTCTTTTCCAGCTTGAACGGCGGGATGCCGAAGGTGAGCAGACCGCCGATCTCCGGATGGCGGTCGAACACCACCGGCTTGACGCCGTTGCGGATGAGGATGTCGGCGCAGGCCAGACCTGCAGGGCCGGCGCCCACGATGGCCACCTTCTTGTCCGTCATGGGCACGTCGGACAGGTCCGGACGCCAGCCCATCTCAAAGGCGGTGTCGGTGATGAAGCGTTCCACCGCACCGATGGTGACCGCACCGAAGTGGGTGTCTTCCAGCGTGCAGGCCTTCTCGCACAGGCGGTCCTGCGGGCAGATGCGGCCGCACATCTCCGGCAGTGAGTTGGTCTTGTGGGAGATTTCCGCCGCCTCCAGCACATTGCCTTCGGCGACCAGCTTGAGCCAGTTGGGAATGTAGTTGTGCACCGGGCAGGCCCATTCGCAGTAGGGGTTGCCGCAGTGCAGGCAGCGGTCGGCCTGGGCCATGGCGTGCTGCAGGTCGAAGCTGCCGTAGATCTCGCCGAACTCCTTGCGCCGCACGTCCGCCGGCTTTTTCTCCGGCAGCTGGCGGTCCACTTCCAGAAACTGTCTGATGTTAGGCATGGTGTCGATTCCTCTCAGGCCGCGTGCTTGGCGAACAGGTCAAGCAGTTTTTCCATCGGAATGGCGCGCGGCTTCACCAGCCAGAACTGGCCGATGTAGCGGCTGAAGCCGTCCAGCACCGCCTTGCCGAAACAGCTGTCGGTCTTGGCGACATAGTCTTCCAGCAGCACGCGCAGGTAGTTGCGGTAGGCCTCGGTCTCCCTCGGTGTCGATGCGGATGGCCTCCACCATCTCCGGGTTGAGGTGGTCGTGCAGGGTGTTGTCCTCATCCAGTACGAAGGCCATGCCGCCGGACATGCCGGCGCCGAAATTGACGCCCACGCTGCCCAGAATGACGGCGGTGCCCCCGGTCATGTATTCACAGCCGTGGTCGCCGCAGCCCTGCACCACGGCGATGGCGCCGGAATTGCGCACGCAGAAGCGCTCGCCGGCGGTACCGTCGGCGTAGAGGCGGCCGCCGGTGGCGCCATACAGGCAGGTGTTGCCGATGATCGGGGTGCGGTGCGGGTCGATCTCGCTGCCCGCAGGCGGTACGACGACGATCTCGCCACCGGCCATGCCCTTGCCCACATAGTCGTTGGCGTCACCTTCCAGATGCAGGTTCAGGCCGCCCACGTTGAACACGCCGAAGGACTGGCCGGCCACCCCTTTCAGCTTGACGGTGATGGGCGCGTCCGCCATGCCGTGGTTGCCGTAGCGTTCGGCGATTTCGCCGGCCACGCGTGCGGCGATGGAGCGGTCGGTGTTTTTGATCTCATAGTGGAAGATGCCGCCGCTCTTGTTCTCGATGGCGGGCAGCATCTCCCGCACCATGC
>NZ_WFYD01000086.1 GCF_015490265.1 Sulfurivirga sp.
CGGACGGGCGTTGAAATCCTCCTCCGAATAGAGACGGATGCATACCCCCTCGCTCACCCGACCGCAGCGCCCCTTGCGCTGGTTGGCAGACGCCTGAGAAATTTTCTCAACAGGCAGCCGCAACACCTTGAGTCTTGGGGAATATCGACTGATGCGCACCAGACCGGTATCGATGACGAATTTGATACCGGGCACGGTCAGTGAGGTTTCCGCCACATTGGTGGCCAGAATGACCCGTCGCCTGTGCGGGTCGGTCTGGAAGATCTTCTGCTGCTCGCTGAGCGGCTGGCGGGCATAGAGCGGCAAAAGCTCGGTATTCTTCAACCCATGCTTGCGGATCGCCTCGGCGGTTTCACGGATATCGTGCTCCCCCACGAGAAACACCAGCACATCCCCGAACGGGTCGATTTCGGCCAGCTCGTCCAGCGCGGCGATGATGCCGTCGGTCATGCTCGGCTCGAAACGGTTGCCGGCGTCGTCCTCCACCGCCTCCAGCGGACGGTAGCGCACCTCCACCGGCCAGGTGCGACCGCTCACCTCGATCACCGGCGCATTGTCGAAGTGGCGCGAGAAGGCCTCGGTGTCAATGGTGGCGGAGGTGATGATCACCTTCAGGTCGGGCCGCCTCGGCAGCAGCCGCTTGAGGTAGCCGAGCAGAAAGTCGATGTTGAGGCTGCGCTCGTGTGCCTCGTCAATGATGATCGTGTCATAGCGGCTGAGCCAGCGGTCGTTCTGGATCTCAGCCAGCAGAATGCCGTCGGTCATCACCTTGATGAGGGCATCATCCCCCACCTGCTCATGGAAGCGCACCTGATAGCCGACCCGCTCCCCCAGTTTCGAGTCCAGTTCTTCTGCCAGACGCTGAGCCACGGAACGGGCCGCCAGCCGCCGCGGCTGGGTGCAGCCGATCAGCCCCCGCACCCCCTGCCCCGCTTCCAGGCACAGCTTGGGAATCTGCGTCGTCTTGCCGGAGCCGGTTTCCCCGGCGATGACCACCACCTGATGGCTGCGGATCAGCTCGACAATTTCTTCCCGCCGCTGGTTGACCGGCAGCTCCGGGTCAAAATGCAGGCTTTCCGG
This sequence comes from Sulfurivirga sp., assembly GCF_015490265.1. Lineage (GTDB taxonomy): Bacteria > Pseudomonadota > Gammaproteobacteria > Thiomicrospirales > Thiomicrospiraceae > Sulfurivirga. The sequence goes on from NZ_WFYD01000086.1 coordinate 1,081, forward strand.
CCTTTTTTCCAGCCTTTTTGCGGTTTTTTCCAGCGCGGTGTGCAACCGCTCCTTAAAAATAGGGGAGACCCCGTCCTTTTCCAGCTGGCGCAGCAGTCGGTGGCGCTGACGGGTGGGCGCCCAGCGCTCAATCAGCTGACGCAATCCATCAGCATCGTCCGGCAGCGGGTCCGGAACGAAAAAAGGCGCTTGCGCGCCCTTTTCCAACGTGCGTTCCGATGAGACCATCACTCGACGTCGACCACTTCCACCTTGAATTCAAGCGTCTTGCCCGCCAGCGGGTGATTGCCGTCCAGATAGACCTTGTCCTCCTCAATGCGGGTGATGCGGAACTGCACCGGATGGCCATCCGGGTCGGTGGTCTCCACCACCTCACCCTCACGCAGCTCCACGGAATCGTCAAAGTTCTCCGGCCCGGCATAGACCACCAGGTCATTGCGATATTCGCCGTACGCCTTCTCCGGCGGAATGGTCACCCGCCCCTCGAAGCCTGGCTCCTCCCCGTCAAGGAACTCCTCCAGTCCCTCAATGATCTGCTCCTCACCGTGAACATAGTCCATGGGCTCACCACCGAAGGTGGACTCGATCAGCTCACCCTTGTCGTCGCGGAGTTCGTAATGGAATTTCACATAGCTGCCTTTGCGGATACGGGGCATGTCATCATCACCTATAATTTATGTTTTTTAGGAATTCGCAATTATACCTTATGCGCCAGATCGTCCTCGATACCGAAACCACCGGCATGAACAAGGGCCAGAAGGACTTCTGGTCAGGCCACCGCATCATCGAAATCGGCGCGGTTGAACTGGTTGGACGACGCCTGACGGGCGAACACTACCACCAGTACATCAACCCGGAACGGGAAGTGGACGAAGAAGCCCTGCAGGTGCACGGCATCAGCAACGAATTCCTTGCCGACAAACCCACCTTCCGCGACATCGTCGAAGAATTCATGAACTTTGTCAGCGGTGCGGAGCTGATCATCCACAACGCCGAATTCGACGTCAGCTTCATCAACTACGAACTCTCTCTGCTGGGCAAGGACAACCGCTGGGGCCGTCTTGAAGACCACTGCACCATCACCGACACCCTGGTGCTGGCACGCCAGCGCTTCCCCGGTCAGCGGGTCAATCTGGACGCCCTGTGCAAGCGTTTCGGCATTGACAACAGCAACCGCACCCTCCACGGCGCCCTGCTCGACTCGGAGATTCTCGCCGACGTCTATCTGGCCATGACCGGCGGGCAGGAAAGCCTGCTGCTTGATACCGAGGACACCTCTTCAGCCGCCACCCGGGAAACGACCATCTCCAACCGGCCCACAGCCATTGCCATCCCCGTCGTCCGTGCGCATGCCGATGAACTCTCCGCCCACCAAAACTATCTTGACATGCTGTCAAAAAAGTCTGGGCAACAGATTGACTGGTAAACAAAATGAACGAGCAGACCATTCCCGCATCGCTGTTGCTGCGCTGCTATCAGCAGGCGGTCTCCACCCTCAATCACACCCTCATGCAGGCCGAGACGCTGGAACAGTTCTTCGCAGAGGTCATGACATTCGTCACCACCATCCTCAACGCCGAACGAAGCGCCGTCCAGCTGTGCCTGCCGAATGAGCACAAGATGCGCTTCTTCCATCCCGCTCACAACGACCTTCTGGAAAGGCTGCACACCGAATGTACCCGTCCGGTGGAACGCATCAACGACAGCGTGCAGCTGCACTTTTCCGGTGACAGCTTTCAGGGTCACATGATCATCCATCCGGTGGCACCGGAAGTCTTCGAACTGGCTCTGGACACCCTGGGGGAAACCGTCTGCCTCACAGAACACCTGCTCAAGGCGCGCAACGAAATGTTCGAGCTGCGTCAGCGCGAACAGCTCATCGACCGCATGACCCTCTACCTGAAAACCGATCCCAAAGGCGTCATTCATGCCGTCAGCGCCGGTCTGGTCAAGGCTCTCGGAGGAAAGCGCAAGCAGCTCATCGGCCAGCCGCTGGAGCGGTTTTTTACGTTTGATCCACCTCAGGCGCGGGAAAATCCCCATCTGATCCATTTCGAACACCTGGCCTGCACGCGTGGAAGCACCCTCCAGCCGACGCTCTGGTTCCAGTATTGGAAATCCGACCTGGAGGACATGTTCGGTCAGCGCTGGCATTTCTATCTGCTTGATGACATCACCGCGCTCATCGACAGCGAGGAAGAAGCGGTGCACGATCCCCTCACGGGGCTGTACAACCGCCGTCTGTTCGACGAACTGCTCGAACGGGAGATAAACGCCGCTCGCCGAAAAGGGGAACATTTCTGCCTGATGCTGATCGATCTGGATCACTTCAAGCGTTACAACGACACGCTCGGCCACCCTGCAGGCGATCGACTGCTCAGGGACGTAGCCCGCCTGATCTTCAACCACTTCCGCCGCAGCAGCGACCTCGTCTTCCGCATCGGCGGCGAGGAACTGGCGGTCATCTATACAGCCCGGACGGAAGACGCCGGTTTCGCCCATGCCAGAGCCCTGCTGGAAGAACTGCGCCAGCGCCGCCTGCCGCACCCGGACAACCCGCCGGAGCATATCGTCACCTTCACGGGGGGCGTCATCTGCCTGCCGCCAACGGTCGACAACCCGCCCGATGCCGAAACCCTCTACCGCCAGGCCGATCAGCTGCTTTATGAAGGCAAGAAACAACACAACACGGTGCTGTGCCGCCGCCTTGGCACCTCATGAAGTTTGCCCACCCCCTGACGCCCGGCACCCTGCTGCGCCGCTACAAGCGCTTTCTGGCAGACGTGCGTCTGGAAAACGGCGAAACCGTCGTCGCCCACAGCCCCAACACCGGCAGCATGCTGGGTGTAAGCACCCCGGGCAGCCGCATCTGGTTGCTGGACCACGGCCCGGACACGCCACGCAAGACCCGCTACACCTGGGAGCTGACAGAACTGGAAACCGGCGTCTGCGTCGGGGTCAACACCGGCCGCAGCAATGCTCTGGCCCGTGAGGTCATCGAGGCGAAACGCCTGCCGACGCTGTCCGGCTATGAGCGGCTTCTCAGCGAAGTACGCTATGGCGAGGAACGCAGCCGCATCGACCTGCTGCTGCAGGGTGACGGTCTGCCCGACTGCTACGTTGAAGTGAAGAACGTCACGGCCGTTGATGAAGCCGGTCTCGCCCTGTTTCCGGACGCGGTGACCACCCGTGGCCAGAAGCACATGCGTGAGCTGACGTACCGTGTGGCGGCGGGTGATCGGGCAGCCGTGATCTTCACCATCCAGCGCCGTGACGCCCATGCCTTTCGTCCGGCCTGGGAGATTGATCCTGCCTATTCCGAACTGCTGCGCCGCGCGGTCGAGGCAGGCGTTGAAGTCTATCCACTGCTGTTCGAAGCCACACCGGAAGGCATCACTTTCCTGCGGGCCGTTCCACTGTCGATGTCAGCGCCCTGACCCGATCCCCCTTGTGGACCGCCACCCCCACGAAGGTGGTCGGATCCAGCCGGGTGGAAAACCAGCTCATGCCCCAGTGCAGATGCGGTCCGGTCGCACGCCCCGTGGCCCCCACCTCTGCCACTTTCTCACCGCGGCGGACCCGCTCTCCCGGTTTGACAAACAGGCGACTCAGATGCATGAAGGTGGAACGCAGGCCATAGCCATGGTCGATCATCAGCGTATTGCCACTGAGCACCATCTTCTGCGCCAGCGTCACCACCCCATCGGCAGGCGCATGAACCGCCGTGCCCCTCGGCGCGGCAATGTCCACCCCGAAATGGGGCCGGCGCGGTTTGCCATTGAGAATCCGCTGCGAGCCATAGACACCTGTGACGATGCCCCCCACCGGCCAGAGGAAAGGGCGCTCGCGCCAGCCGGCCACCTGCCGCAGAAAGCGTTTGCGCGCCGCCCGTGCCGCGGCAATATCTGCGCGGATCTTCGCCAGTGTCTTCGGATCCGGCGAAACATACTTCTTCTTCAGACCATTGATACGCTGAATGTCATAGTGTCGTGGTGCCAGCGTAATCTGACGGACAACCTTGCCGCCATTTGGCAAATTCACCACCAGCTGCGCCGGTGAATGACTGTCGCGCGCGAACCCTACCGGCAGCTGACCCAGCCGGTCAAATTTCACCACGTGACCGCCATAATGGAGCTTGCTGCCGGCCGGCGCCGTGACAACCGCCCATCCCCCCGGCTTGAGCACCCCTTCCACACGCACTGCTTCCGGCTCGCTCGCAGCAGCAAGGGACATCCATGACCAGCACAGCAGCAGGAGGAAAAAAATACCTCTCATGATGTCAGCTCATCCATGGCGCGATTGGCCAGCGCGTCCACCCGCTCATTCTCGGCATGACCGGCATGCCCCTTCACCCAGCGCCAGTGCACCCGGTGGCGCTGCAGCTCCGCATCCAGCGCTTCCCACAGATCCCGGTTCTTCACCGGTTTTCGGTCCGACGTCTTCCAACCGTTCTGCTTCCAGCGCGGCAACCACTCGGTCACCCCCCGCTTGACATACTGTGAGTCGGTCGTCACCGTCACCTCCACCGGCTCTCTGAGCGCCCGCAACCCTTCAATGACGGCTGTCAGCTCCATGCGGTTGTTGGTCGTCTCCGGCTCGGCGCCGAACAGCTCCTTCTCATGCCTCCCGTAGCGCAGCAGCGCACCCCAGCCCCCCGGCCCCGGATTGCCACGGCAGCCGCCGTCCGTAAACAGCTCCACCTTCTTCATGACTGTTGCGTTCTCCTGTGCCAGGCATGACCGACCCGCCGACTGGGCACCCAGGCGCCCTTGTTGACCGGCAGCCAGTTGGCCAGCTTCCAGTTGAGCCCCACGGGTGTCAGCGGCGCCGAGCGTTTCTGCGCCACAATGGCGTAAAGCCGCCCCGGATGGAGCGCCCCCTTTTCCAGCGCATACTCAAGGCGCTCCTGCACCCTGGGCACGTTGCTGCCCGTCGGGCGACGGATCAGCGTATGCTGCGCCAGCTTGATCTCATATCCGAGCAGGTTGAGCCAGTCGATCACCCGGTGCATGCGCAGCCAGTTGGCCCGCCGGAACACTGCACGGTCCCGGCCGAACCAGCGCAGACGCTGATTGCGCAGGCTCAGCGGATTGAAGCCCACGATGATCACATGACCGTCCAGCACCAGCATGTTGTCCACCTGCCGCAGCAGATGATAGGGGTCATCCACCGCCTCCAGCGTATGGGGCAGCACCACGGCATCCAGACTCTCGCGACCGAAAGGCAGGTAATCCAGATCGGCCACCACCGTCTCCATGTCGTCAAAACGCTGCGGGCGCTCGGCGCACAGCACCCGTGTGTCGATGGGACTGTGCTCGAAGACGTCATGGGGCCAGGGCGCGCCCAGCTGCACCAGATAGAAACCGAACAGGTGCGTCACCTGATCGGCCAGCAGCGCTTCCACGGCGGAAAGTGCGGCGCGGTTGCCGCCATGCCGGTACCAGTGATTGAGAAATGCCTGCCACTGAAACGCCATGTCCGTCCTGATAAAATGGCCCGCCAAACCATGCATTATAGGCCAACCATGCAGATTCAAGGCTTGCGCGCACTGGACGACAACTACATCTGGCTGCTGAGCCGAAACGGGCGTGCCTGGGTGGTGGATCCGGGCGACGCCACCGTTGTGCTGGAGGCGCTGGAATCTGCCCGGCTGAGCCTGGCCGGCATCCTCATCACCCACCATCACTACGACCACACCCAGGGCGTGGCGGATCTTCTTGAACAGCTCGACACGGCCGTGCCCGTCTACGGCCCGGCCAGCAGCCGTTTTAACGGCATCAGCCATCCGCTGCGAGAGGGCGACAAGGTGGTGCTGGATGGCTGGAGTCTGAATGTTCTGGAAACACCCGGACATACACTGGACCACATCGCCTACTGGAATGCCCGGGCGCTGTTTGCCGGCGACACCCTGTTCACCGCCGGCTGTGGCCGCCTGTTCGAAGGCACGCCTGAGCAGATGGCCATGTCACTGAAAAAGCTGCGTGCCCTGCCGGATGACACCCTGCTCTACTGCGGGCACGAATACACCTGGGCCAATATCCATTTCGCCGCCATTGCCGAGCCGGACAATCAGAACATTGCCGAGCGCAAGCGGCGGACCATTGAGTGCTACCGGGCAGGACAGCCCTGCGTGCCGGCCCCCCTGGGTCTTGAAAAACGCACCAACCCCTTCCTGCGCTTTGACCTGTCTCCTCTGAGGGAAACACTGCTGAATCGTGGCGCCGGGCATGACGACGCCAGCCTGTTCGCCACCCTGCGGGGCTGGAAGGACGAACTGGACGCCACCGGCGAGCTGGAGCCGCGCCTGTGAAACGAATCGGCACACTCATGGCACTGCTGGTGCTGACCGGCTGCCAGTACCTGCCAATACGGCCGGATACACCCGCCACACCTCGACCGGAGCAGGCCTCTGCCGCTCCGACACAGCCACTGCCGACTGACGCCACTCCACGTGACGGAACACACAGAGCCGCCGTACCTGAAAAGGCGCCCCGTCCCACCGCAAAGGCAGTCCGATACAAACAACAACCTGCCACGGAGCTTGTCACGCTGCTGCGCCAGCGCACTGACTGGGACCGGCAACATGACTCGCATCACTTCGCCCGGTGGCGCGACCATCTGTTACGCCATCCGCGGCATCTTCAACGAGTGCTGGAAAGGGCGCGCCCATTTGCACCTCTTATCATTGCCGAGTTGAAACGCCGCAACATGCCGCTGGAACTGGCCCTGCTGCCGGTGGTGGAAAGCGGCTACAAGGTGGAGGCGCGCTCCTGGCAGGGAGCGGCCGGCCTGTGGCAGATCACCCGGCCCACCGCGCGACAGCTGAACCTGAAGGTCAACTGGTGGATCGACGAAAGGCTCGACCCGCTGGCCAGCACCCGGGCGGCACTGGACTACCTGCAGCAGCTCCACCGGCAGACGGGAGACTGGTTGCTGGCGCTGGCCGCCTACAATGCCGGTCTGGGCAACGTATGGCAGGCGCAGAAACAGTTCAGGCGTCACAACGGGCGTGAGGCAGGGAGCTTCTGGCAGATCCAGCCCTATCTGCCCATGGAGACACGCAATTACGTGCCACAGTTGCTGGCAGTGCTGAGCGCCATCCGGTCCCTGCCGACGGACAAGCTGCCCCGCATCGCGCTCAAGCCGACCGTGCGGCAGCTCACCTTCTCCAGCCAGATTGATCTGCTGCGGGCGCAACAGAAAGCTGATGTGAAGCCTGAAGTATTCACCCGGCTGAACGCCGCTTACCGCCGCCCCTACACGCCGCCTGACGGTCCCCACCGCCTGCTGCTGCCGACGGATGCGGCCGGCAGACTGGAGCTGGCGCTGAAAAAGGCCCCCGACCTGCTGGCCGCATCCGTCGGCAGCAGC
>NZ_WFYD01000087.1 GCF_015490265.1 Sulfurivirga sp.
AGCGGCGTGGAACCACCTGATCCCATCCCGAACTCAGAAGTGAAACGCGCCAGCGCCGATGGTAGTGTGGGAGGTCCCATGCGAGAGTAGGTCATCCCCAGCCTCATCCATAACAAACCCCCTGCCCAAACAGGCAGGGGGTTTTTTGTTGCAGGTGTGATAACATTCCGGTAAGTACACTCTGCCTTGCTTGCCTATGAATCCTTCGATCGTTGATGCGGAAAAAACGAGCCTGGCCAGACAGCAGGGATGGGCCGTGCTGCTGTTCATACTGGTCATGGGGCTGATCACCCTGCTGGCGCTGAATCTGCTGGGCAAGAAGCCGGGCACGGAGGCCAAGCTGGCACAAGGCGTTAATGTGCTGCAAGCGCTGGAGACGGCGAAGCGCCGGTTGCTGACGCATGCCATGTTGTCGCCGGAGCTGTATGTATCAAGGGACAACAGTGGTACGGTGGACTATTACTCCATGAAGCGCATGGGAGGCTTGGGATTCCTCCCTTGTCCAGATTTCAACAGTGACGGAGCGCCGGATTCCACCTGTGGCAATCCCAGAGTCATTACCTATGCCGGAGGGGTTTATTCTCATGACAAGACGACCGGCATTACCAATAACAAGCTGTCGGGCACGATTAAGACGGGACTTTTGCCACATGCGATTGTCAGCCGGAATTTCTATATCTATCCACAGAAATTCAGTTTCTACTACGTTGTGGATGAGAGATTTACGATTTTTAACAATCGGTATGACGTTAATTCAGCTGAAAGTTCTGTCAATACAACGCTCATTTCGGCAGCGGACAAGTATGTGACCAGACCGCCGGTGAGCAGTGTGATGGATATTCAGGAATGGCTCAGCACGGGCGCCAAGGACTACCTTCTGGCAAAAAACGAAAGCAACAATTACCACACCCTGTTTACCACATCGGGTGTATCTGCAACGCCCTATCTGCTGAACTCAGCATCCAAGGCCGATCAGAACATACTGCTGCCCTATCTGAATATTGACCTGAACGACCCTAATGAAAACAGGGCCAATGAGCGCAATTCCTATGTGGCGGTGATCATCTGGCCTGGGCCGGATGGCAAGCTGGCACCTGAGAATGCGGACGGAGATGATACGTTTGCCAACAGCGGTGATGACATAGTCGTGGGCATTTCCTTCCGGGAGTGGAAGCAGGCGATGCGGGACCGTTTGTGTTCGGAGCGTGCCTATTACACGGATTTCCTTGGCGCTAGCACCAGTGGCAAGCACTGGATTCTGCCCTACAATTCCGCTCTCAACCCCATTGGCCAGAACTGGCGCAGCGTGCTGGTGGATGTGCACGCACAGGCAGAGTATGGCACCAGCAACGCCGAACTGTGCAAGTGATCAGTCCGGCACTCTGAAGCGAAGCCGCTGGAATTGTTGTAGCCAGCGGTGCAGCACCGGATAGTCCCGCTGTGTTGCGGCCAGGGCGTCTTCCGGCGGGAATTCGGTCATGGGGCGATCGATCAGGGCACTGGCCAGAGCGAGCAGATACTCTACCTGCTGCCGCTTGAAGCGCGGGTTGGGCAGAAAATAGGTGACCTTGGCAATCATCGCCGCGCGCAGAATATCCCGCCAGAAGCGAGGCGGGCAGCCGTAATCGCGCAGCAGCTGGTCGGGACGCTTGGCATTGAGCCAGTGGTCCATCATCTGAGGCAGAGACCAGGTGCTGAATACGGCAAAGGCCACGCGCTGCGCGATGGGCGCCAGTTCAAGAATGAACTGTTCTTCAAAGGTGTTTTCAATCGGCTTCATGGCCCGATCCGTTCATGCTGCAACAGGGTTACATTCTATAGGAGAAGCAAAAAATGCACCCACTTGCTCAATACATTGATGAAATTCCGGATTTTCCCAAGCCGGGCATTCTGTTTCGTGACGTGTCGCCCCTGCTGCGGCAGAAATTTGCCGAGACCATTGATGCCATGAGCGCACTGTTTACCGATGAGGAGTGGGCGCAGGTGGATCACCTGGTGGGCATCGAGTCCCGAGGTTTCATTTTTGCCGCCGCCTTGGCCTGCAAGCATGGCAAGGGGTTTGTGAAGGTGCGCAAGCCGGGCAAGCTGCCAAATGTGCATGCCTCGGTGAGTTATGGTCTGGAGTATGGTTCCGACGAGCTGCAGATGCAGAAGGGGGACGGTGGCAGGGTGATCGTCTGTGATGATCTGATCGCAACCGGTGGTTCCATGAAGGCGGCGGCGGATCTGTGCCAGAAGGTAGGCTATGAGGTGGTAGGGCTTGCCTGTCTGGTGGATCTCAAGTCGTTGAATGATTTTGAGTGGAAGGGTCTTCGGGTGCGCTCGGTCATCCAATATGAGGATTGAGTTGCTTGTAAGGGCATAAAAAAGCTGAATTCTTGCAACGAGCAGCTGCTCTTACAATGAGCGCCGACAGTTTTTTGAAGTTCGGTGCCTGTGATGATACCCCGCCTGACCCGAAGCATTTTTCTCGATCAGCTGTTGTGGATGGTGATGGCCGGTCTCTTGATGGGATTGGCCTTTCCCGTTTTTCTGCGCCTTTTCGGTTTCCCTGAAGAAGAGGTCTTTTCTCCCGCCTTCTATGCCCTTGCGCTCAGTGCGGGTGCATTGATGGGGCTGTTCAATTATGGCCTGGTGCGCATTGTCATTCGTCCGGCCATGCGCACGCTTTCTGGCAAGATGGACAAGGTTGCGAATGCTCTGGAACAGCAGCTGGCGGAGATGAGCCGGGAAGAGCAGGCCGTCTGCGTAACACCCGATGACTGCATGGTGGATATCCGTTCCGCCGACGAGCTGGGAAGTGTGGCCGGCTCCTTCAATCGGCTGGTGCACACGCTGCATGAAAGTCGGGAAATTCAGCGCGCCTATGAAGCATTGAGCCGCCGACTGTCCGCCAGCCTTGAGCTGAGTGATCTGGCCGAACAGGTCAGCGAGCTGATCGTTACCCATAATCTGGCTCAGGCTGTGGCGCTTTATGTGATTGACAAGGGTGAGGTGAAACCCGTGTTCTCCCGGGGCATCGCTCAGGCTGAACAGCTGGTGCATCATCCGCAGCTTGAGAAGGTGGTGGAGACCCAGCAGTCCACAGTGGTCTATCTGCCTTCGGACATCCATGTAGATGCGGTGCTGGTGGATTTCCGTCCCAAGACGGTTCAGATACTGCCGGTAATGTTCAGAGGGACGGTGGTGGGCGTGCTGCTGCTTGCCACCGCACAGACGCCGGATGAAAAACAGCAGCTGCTGCAGGACATGTTCGTAGCCGGCCTGGGTCTGGCTTTGCGCAATGCGCTCACCCATGAAGAGATTCAGCGCATTGCGGTGCTGGATGGTCTGACCGGGGTGTTCAACCGGCGCTTCGGCATGCAACGGCTGAAGGAGGAATACAGCCGGGCCGTGCGTCAGGAAGCACCTCTTGCCGTGCTCATGGCTGATATCGACCACTTCAAGCGCATCAATGATACCTATGGTCACTTAATGGGTGATCGGGTGCTGAGGTTGATCGTTGAGCAGATCCGCCATGTGGTGCGGGAGGGTGATGTGATTGTCCGGTATGGCGGTGAGGAGTTCATGATCATTCTGCCGGGTGCCGACAGCCACAATGCGATGGAGGTGGCCGAGCGTCTACGTCGTCGGGCAGGTGATATCGAAGTGCACCATGGCGACCATGTCATCCGCGTGACGCTCAGCATTGGTGTAGCCAGTCTGCCGGAGATCAAGGTGGATGCGCCGGTCGCATTGATTGAATGCGCAGATGAAGCTCTCTATCAGGCCAAGCGCAATGGCCGCAATCAAGTGATGGACGCACGCATGCAGGCGTGCGTCCAGTCATCTTCTTCACTCTGACGGGGATTTCAGGTCGGTGAGTCGCCGACGGGCTCGGGCGGCTGCCGCGCGCACCTGTTCGGGCGCCGTGCCGCCAAAGTGGTTGCGCGCGGCCACCGAGCCTTCCAGCGTCAGCACGTCGAACACGTCTTCATCAATGCGTGCGTCGAACTGGCGCAGCTCCTCCAGCGACATTTCCGACAGGTCCTTGCCGTTTTTGATGCCGTAGGCCACCGCCGCGCCCACCACCTCATGGGCGTCACGGAAAGGCAGACCTTTCTTCACCAGATAGTCGGCCAGATCCGTGGCGGTGGAGAAGCCGCGCCGGGCCGCCTCATGGCCGGCCTCGCGGTTGAAGCGCATGGCCGGGATCATGTCGGCAAACGCCCGCAGGCTGTTGACCACCGTGTCCACCGTATCGAACAGGGGTTCCTTGTCTTCCTGATTGTCCTTGTTGTAGGCCAGCGGCTGGGACTTCATCAGCGTCAGCAGGCTCATCAGGTGGCCATACACCCGGCCGGACTTGCCGCGCACCAGCTCCGGCACGTCCGGGTTCTTTTTCTGCGGCATGATGGACGAGCCGGTGCAGAAGCGATCCGGCAGGTCGATGAACTGGAACTGGGCGCTGGCCCACAGCACCAGCTCCTCGCTCATGCGCGACAGGTGCATCATCAGCAGCGCCGCGGCATGGATGAACTCAATGGCGAAATCCCGGTCGGAGACACCGTCCAGCGAGTTCTCGCCTACGCGCTCGAAGCTCAGCAGTTCAGCGGTATAGTGGCGGTCGATGGGATAGGTGGTGCCCGCCAGCGCCGCCGAGCCAAGCGGGCTGGTGTTGATGCGCTTGC
>NZ_WFYD01000088.1 GCF_015490265.1 Sulfurivirga sp.
TCCTGCTGGTGATCGTGGCCGGCATCATCGCCTTCGCCATTGAGCGCTTCTTCAATCCCGAACCCATCCTGGGCAAGGAGATGATGATCATCGCCATCATCGGCCTGATCAACAATCTGGTGGTGTTTCTCATCCTGCACAGCGGTGACAAGCACAACATGAACATGCGTGGCGCGGCGCTGCACTTTCTGGGCGACACTTTCAGCTCGGTGGCGGTGATTACCGCGGCGGTGATCATCTGGCAGACCGGCTGGGTGTGGCTGGATCCGGCCCTGTCCATTCTGGTGGCGCTGATCATCGGCTACCACGCCTGGAACCTGACCAGGGACGCCACCCGCATCCTCATGGAAGGCGTGCCCGCAGGCTATGAGATCGAGGCCATCAGGCATGACCTGATGCGGAAATTCCCCTTCCTGACCGACGTGCATCACATTCACCTCTGGGCCATCGCCGAGGATCAGGTGCTCATCAGCCTGCACGCCAAGACCGATCTCGAACACATCAACGACCACACCCTTGCGGAGATCAAGCAGTACCTGTGGGACCACCATGGCATCCACCACGCCACCTTGCAGCTGGAATCCAAAGACAGCACAATCTGCGCCACGGACATTGAGGGAGAAGACGGCTGTGAAAGGGCTTGAAGGCAAACGGATACTGATCACCGGCGCATCCTCCGGCATCGGCGCCGGCATCGCGCGGGTGCTGGCGGGCGCCGGCTGTCGGCTGGTGCTGCACTACAACCGCAATGAGGACGGCATCCGCCGCACCGAAGCCGCCTGCCGGGAACGGAGGGCGGAGACCGCCGTGCTGCGCTGCGACTTCCGCCAGCCGGAGACGCTGGACGCCTTCTTCGACGCGGCGGCGCAGGCGTTTGACGGGCTGGACGCACTGGTCAACAACGCCGGCATCGTCCCCAAGGTGCCCAGCCTGAAAGACCCGCAGGGGGAGACCTTCGCCGAAACCCTGGCGGTCAACCTGCAGGCCCCCTATCGCCTGTCATGCCGCTTCGCCCAGCACTGCATCGAACGCGGACAGCCGGGCGTGGTGGTCAACAACTCCTCCATCCACGGCCACAAGAGCTGCGAATGGTTCAGCGCCTACGGCGCCAGCAAGGCGGCGCTGGATCGGCTCACCGAAGTGCAGGCCATCGAATGGGGCCAATACGGCATCCGTGTGGTGGGCATCGCCCCGGGCGTGGTGCCGGTGGAGCGCACGGAAAAGATTCTGGCGCAGGACAAGGTGAAGAAGGAATGGATCAAGCGCACCCCGCTGGGGCGCTATGGCGAGACCGATGAGATGGGCGAGGCGGTAGCCTTTCTGCTCAGCGATCATGCCGCCTGGATGACCGGCAGCACGCTCACCGTGGACGGCGGCCTCATCGCCCGTGGCGACTACCCCTTCCGGGAAGACATCCGCAACTGACGAGTCATCGTCAACGACGTGCGTGCCTGAGGACTGAGTATCCCATCAGAACCAGTGAGACTAGAAAAGATACGATAAGAATAACTTTGCCGCTGATCATTCCAGGTCCTCCAGTTCGTCGAGATAGCGATGAACCGCGCGATTAAGCCCCATGACGATCACCGATACAATGAGCAACGCAAGCGAAGCAACAATCAACTGCATTGTGGAAGCATTGTCATAATGGGTAAACGCCCATCCGGCAATGGCAAAAAATGCGGTCACCATCAGGGTCGTCCACATTTTCAGCCAGTTGATCTCGCTCTGAATGCGCTCTTTTCTGCTCATGCCGCCAACACTTTAGCACATCATTCCACCCGTACCCGGGCGAAGCGGCGTTTGCCCACCTGAAAGACGGCCTCCACGCCGGCAGGGATTTCTTCACGGCTGTCGGTCAACTTCTCGCCATCCCGCCTGACCGCACCCTGCTTGACCATGCGGTGGCCTTCGGAGGTGGAGGCCACCAGCCCCGCCTCCTTGAGCAGATTGGCCAGCGGCAGCGGACCCTTGACGGTCACCTCAGGCATGTCTTCCGGCAGGGCGTTCCTGCTGAAGCGGGTCTCGAAGTCCTTCAGCGCCGCCTCGGCTGCTTCTTCACTGTGGAAGCGCTCCACCAGCTCCAGCGCCAGTTTGATCTTGATATCGCGCGGGTTCTCGCCCTCGGCCACCGCCTGTTTGAACTGTTCGATTTCTTCCATGGGACGGAAGCTGAGCAGTTCGAAGTAGCGCCACATCAGCTCGTCGGAGATGGACATCACCTTGCCGAACATCTCATTGGGTGCATCCTGAATGGCGATGTAGTTGCCCAGGGACTTGGACATCTTCTGCTTGCCGTCCAGCCCCTCCAGAATGGGCATCATCAGCGTCACCTGCGGCTTCTTGCCGAAGTGCTGCTGCAGGTGGCGGCCCATCAGCAGGTTGAATTTCTGGTCGGTGCCACCCAACTCTACATCTGCCTCCAGCACCACCGAGTCATAGCCCTGCAGCAGCGGATAGAGGAACTCGTGAATGGCGATCGGCGAGCCGGATTTGTAGCGCTCCTCGAAATCGTTACGCTCCAGCATGCGCGCCACGGTGGTGGTGCCCGCCAGCCGGATCAGGTCGGCGGCGGAAAGGTCGTTCATCCATGCGGAGTTAAACACCACCTTGGTTTTTTCCGGGTCGAGAATCTTGAACACCTGTTCGGTGTAGGTCTTGGCGTTTTCCTGCACCTGCTCGGCGGTCAGCGGCGGGCGGGTGGCGCTCTTGCCGGTGGGGTCGCCGATCATGGCGGTGAAATCACCGATGAGAAACAGCACCTCGTGCCCCAGTTCCTGAAACTGGCGCAGCTTGTTGATCAGTACCGTATGGCCCAGGTGCAGATCGGGGGCGGTGGGGTCGAAGCCGGCCTTGATGCGCAGTGGGCGGCCTTCCTTCAGCTTTTCCACCAGTTCGTTTTCCGGCAGGATCTCCTCCACGCCGCGTTTGATGAGCTTGAGCTGTTCTTCTACCGGTTTCATGTCCTTGTCCTCAGCAGAGCACGGTGTCCGTATTCAGTTCCAGTTTGCCGGTCAGCTCGCTGACCGAACGCAGGCCGTTCTTTTCAAGATAGCGGCCGATGCCGCGGGCGATCTTCTGCACGATGAGCGGGTCCCTGGCCAGCGCCGTGCCCACCGCCACCATGGAGGCACCGGCCAGAAAGAACTCGATGGCGTCCTCGGCGCTGGCAATACCCCCAAGCCCGATCACCGGCACGTCATGCTGGCGGGCCACCTGCCAGACCTGATGCACCTTCAGCAGCGCCACCGGCTTGATGGCCGGGCCGGACAGCCCGCCCTGATTGTTGCCCAGCGTCGGGCGGCGGGTGTGAATGTCGATGCTCATGCCCATGAGCGTGTTGATGGCGCTGAGCATGTCGGCGCCCGCGTCGATCACCCGCCGCGCCCCTTCGGCGATGTCCGTCTGGTTGGGCGAGAGCTTGATGATCAGCGGCTTGTTGGTCACCTTGCGGCAGGCCTCCACCACTTTGGCGGACATGGCCGGATCATTGCCGAAGGTGACCCCCCCCTCTTTCACATTGGGGCAGGAGATGTTGACCTCGATGGCGTCGACAGGGGAGTCATCGAAGCGCTCGGTGACGGCCCGGTACTCCTCGATGCTGGAGCCGGAGACGTTGGCGATGAAACGGGTCTCGTCAAAATCGAGCTGCGGCAGGATCTCATCGACCACTCTGTCGACGCCGGGGTTTTGCAGCCCGATGGCGTTGAGCATGCCGTTGGGGGTCTCGTAGATCCGGTGTGGCGGGTTGCCGGGGCGCGCCTCCCGGGTGGTGCCCTTCAGGCAGATGGCTCCGGCATCCCGGTTGGAAAAGCCCTTTACCCGCGTATACTCTTCGCCAAAGCCGACGCAGCCGGACAGCAGCACCAGCGGGGTGTTGAACGGCAGCCCGCAAAAATCTACAGCCAGGGATCTCTCTGATTTTGATGCCATCGGATAAACCTATGTTTCATGTTGTTCTGTTCGAGCCGGAGATACCGCCCAATACCGGCAATATCATACGCCTCTGCGCCAACAGTGGCGGCACTTTACACCTGATTCACCCGCTGGGTTTCAGGCTGGATAACAAGCGTCTGCGCCGGGCCGGACTGGATTACCGTGAATGGGTCGGGGTGCAGGAACATGCTGATCTGACCGCCTTTATCTCGGCCTGCCAGCCGGCGCGGCTCTTTGCCTGCACCACGCGGGCGACCCAATACTACACCGATATCTCTTACCGCGCAGGCGATGCGCTGCTGTTTGGGCCGGAGACCCGGGGTCTGCCACAGCCGCTGCTGGACGGGCTGCCGCCGGAGCAGCTGATCCGCATCCCGATGCTGCCGGAGAGCCGGAGCATGAACCTCTCCAATGCCGTCTCCGTGATCCTCTACGAAGCCTGGCGGCAGCAGGGGTTTGCGGGGGGCGGTTAGCTTTCTGCCTTGATGCGCCGTGTCAGCAGCCGCTGCACCGCCTCTTTGGGGTCCAGCCCCTCATAGAGTATCCGGTAGACCTGCTCGGTGATCGGCATATCCACCCCCAGTCCAGCGGCCTTCTCGAAAATCTCCAGAGCGGTGCCGACCCCCTCTACCTCCTGCCCGATCTCTTTGCGCGCCTGCGCGATGGTCAGGCCTCTGGCCAGCGCCAGCCCCATGCGGCGGTTGCGTGACTGGTCATCGGTGCAGGTGAGCACCAGATCGCCCAGACCGGCCAGCCCCATGAAGGTTTCGGGCCTGCCGCCCACCGCCTCTCCCAGCCGCATCATCTCGGCCAGCCCGCGGGTGATCAGCGCAGCGCGGGTGTTGGCGCCAAATCCGAGGCCGTCGGCAATACCGGCGGCGATGGCCAGCACATTTTTGGTGCCACCGCCAATCTGCACGCCGATGATGTCGCTGCTGGTGTAGGCGCGAAAACAGTCGGAGTTGAGATAGCCGGCAAGGCACCGGGCATGCGCCTCTGAGGAGGAGGCGACGGTGATGGCGGTCGGCAGCCCGGCCGCCACCTCTTTGGCAAAGGTGGGGCCTGAGACCACGGCGATGGGGCGCTTGCCCAGCACCTCCAGCGCGACCTGGTGCAGCAGCTTGCAGCTTTTGGGTTCCAGCCCCTTGGTGGCCCAGCTGAGCGGGGTGTCGGCCGCAATCAGCGGCTTGACCGCCTCCAGTGTCTGGCGAAAGGCGTGGCTGGGCACGGCCAGCAGCAGCTCCTCTGCGCCGGTGACCGCTTCGCCCAGATCGGTGACCGGCTGCAACCGCTCCGGCAGCGGAACACCCGGCAGGTATTGCCGGTTCTCCCGATCCTGCTGCAGTGGTTCAATCTCCGCCTTGAGGTGCCCCCAAAGCCGTACCCGGTTGCCATTACGGCTGAGCAGGATCGCCAGGGCAGTGCCCCAGGAGCCTGCCCCCAGTACGGCGATGGTTGCGGTGGCTGGCATCGGTCAGTGTGTTGTGGGGCCGCTGTCCGCCTTCTCTTTGGCGATCTTCTCCGCCAGGTGCTGGGCATAGAGGGCGTCGAAGTTGACCGGGGTCAGCACCAGCTGCGGGAAACTCCCTTTGGTGACCAGGTCGGTGATCACTTCGCGCAGGTAGGGGAACAGGGTGTTCGGGCAGTAGCTGCCCAGCATGTGCCCCTTATCCTCTTCCGGAAAGCCGACCAGCCTGAAGATGCCGGCCTGCTGCGCCTCTACCAGAAAGGCGACCTTGCCATCGACCTTGGTGGTGACGGTGACGGAGAGGACAACCTCATAGCTATCCTCGCCCACCTGCTTTGCTTCGCTGTTGAGGTTGAGACTGGACTCGGGCTTCCACTCGGTGTTGAAGATTTGAGGGACATTTGGTGCTTCAAAGGAGATATCCTTGATGTAGATGCGCTGGATGGCAAACTCGCGTGGGGTTGTTTCGGCAGCGGCTGCCTTGTCGTTATCAGTCATTTTGGTGTCCAGTGGTCAGGTTTGTAGATGTCAGGGCTGTAGCAAGCAGTTATGCCTTCTCGGTCTCTTTGCTTTTTTTACCTTTCTTGCCCTCTTTTTTGCTCTCTTTTTTCCCTTTGCTGAGCGGCAGGTTAACGCCCGTCCATGAGGCCATGCCGCCTTTCAGGTCATAGACCTTTTCAAAGCCATTTTCATGCAACAGCTTGCAGATGCCACCCGATGTCGTGCCGGTGCTACAGACCACAATAATCGGCCGCTCCTTCTCTTTCAGCTGGTGCAGCTGGTCTTTGAAGCCGTTGCTGGGGATATTGATGGCATTGATGATGTGGCCTTTGTCATAATCGGCCATGGGCCGGACATCGACCACCAGGGCATCTTCCCGGTTGATCAGCTCGGTGACGCGGCCTGGATCAACAGCGGTTTTATTGGTGAAGCCCGCCCAGAGGTTCTGAACCAGCAGGCCCAGAATGACCGCCAGGGCGAGGAAGAGCAGGAAGTTGTTTCCAATAAATTCGTTAATTTGTTCCATATTTCATTTTGCCTGATTTGATATAAAACCCGGAGCTGCAGTGCGAGGGCCAATTCTGCTGGATTAGTGGCTCTGGGTGCAAAAGATCTCCCGCATCATTTTAATGAGGCGCAATGTGCGGTTGTCGCTGATCCGGTAGTAGACGCGATTGGCATCTTTTCGGCACGCTAGGATACCCTTGTCCCGCAGAATGGCAAGATGCTGGGAGATATTGCTTTGCGAGGTGCCGACATAATCGACAATATCCTGCACGCTGATCTCCTTGTTGCCCAGCACACAGAGGATCTTTAACCGAAGCGGGTGCGACATGGCCTTGAGGGAACGCGAGGCGCGGGCGATGTCGTTATCATCTATTATGGGGGGTTTCATAGGGTGGCTGCTGCATTAGCAAAACAGAATGGAATAATACTCTGTTTCAGCAAGGGTTGAGAACCCTCTCCTGTAGATGAATGGGGGGTTATCGTGATTCAATAGAAACAGAAGCCAGTGGGGCATACTCTTTAAACCTGGAAAACCATGAAGATAAAAACTGATGATAGCTAAAGGCAAGCCGGTAGTACTGCTCATTCTGGATGGCTGGGGGGCGCGGGAGGCAGCGGATGATAATGCCATCTATGGCGCACAGACCCCGGTGTGGGACCGGCTCTGGCAGCGCTATCCACATACCCTGATCAGCACCTCGGGGAC
>NZ_WFYD01000089.1 GCF_015490265.1 Sulfurivirga sp.
CATTTGGGATCATTCTTCTCCGTAGTGCGGCTGCCCCACAGGCGCCAGCCGCCATCGCGGATGATGGTCGTCACATGGTTTTTGTTGAGCAGGTTGGCCCGGGTGGTCGGCTCGCCCATCTTGAAATCCACCGGTCGGGTGGTGCCGGTGATGGCCTCGATCACCTGGTTGGACTTCGACCACCAGAAGCCCTTTTCCAGATCGATGCGGGCACGCAGGCCGGCGGCATAGGCAGAGGGGGCCCGCACCACCTCACTGGCGGTGGCCGCATCGAAGGCTACCGGCCATGGGTCGATCACCTCGGCCCGCCGCGCACCGAAATTGCCCACCTGGGCAATGGCATCGGCATCATTGGTGTTGGGGCCATCCAGATAGGCAAAGCCGCGCACCTTGTTGGCAAGCGCGATCAGCTCACCGGCCACCGCCACATCGGCGGAAAAGCCGGGTGCGATGAGAATGCGGGGCTCCACCCCTGTTTTCGCCTTGGCGCCCCGCAGCGCATGAATGCCGGTATATCCGCCGGTGGCTGCATCCACGCCGCCGATCACATTGGCCTTCTGAACCGCCGGATCGGCATCATCCGCCACCCGCACCACTACGATGAACGGTGTGGTCTGATCCAGAATGGCATCCATCGCCTGCGGCAGCGTGCCGGTGGTGCCCAGCTTTGCGGCGTGCTGCCGGTCGCCGATGACCAGCACCGGCTCATTCAGCGGAAATGCACTGGCATCCGCCTCCGGGGCGGTGCCGACAATGCCGATGACAGCACTCTCGACTGTCCTGATGGGGCGGGAGCCGACATCCAGCTCCACCACCCGCACGCCGTGGTTATAGATTTCGGGCATGTTGCATCCTCCTTGCAGTGTCAGGACACATCATGCCCACAGACGAAAACACCCGCCTGTGGGCGGGTGTCAGGTTGGTCAGATGCCTGGTCTCATAGCGGATAATCCGGCAGATTAAGCTCAGCCGCTCCTCCTGTCTGCAGGGCCACCACAGCCTCCCGATAGGCCACCTTGCAGTCCTGCACCCACTTGACGCGGATGCCCACCTTGATCAGCTGCTCAATGGCCGCCTCATCGCCCGGCTGGGCCAGCGCTGCGGCCAGTTCGGCAGGTGTCTTCGGCGTGCCGGAGGCCCGGGCCGTGTAGTAATCGGCCACAGCCTGGGTAATGTCAGCATCCAGACTCGGATAGGTACCAGAGGCCCGCATCACGGTTTCAAAATACATCTTGTCCGCCGTGTCGGACGCCTGCTTGGTCTGCGGGTAGTGGCGCAGGATGTGTTGTTCGGTCACCCGGGCCATCTCTTTGGAATCACTGTGCCGCACGGTTCCTGTTATTTCTCCTGAACCAACCCACGCTTCCAGTTGCTCATAAGCGCCCGCAGCTGTCACCTTGCCTGAGTCATCAATTACAACTGCCATTTTCAAATCTCCTCATGGGTATAACGATGCGCACCGCCGTTACGTGCATAGATGAAATTACTGCCATGATCCCCAGTACCCCAGTATGGCAGCGCTATGGCGATACGCATGGACGATCCGGCATCACCGACAAATGCTGGATAACAGCAACCGCCAAATCCCATTTTAGCCGCATGCAGATATTTCCAGCCCTGCCCGACCAGAGAAGCATCCGCGCTCAATGTCGGCGCAGCGTTATCCATCACCTTGCACACAATATTGCCGGTAGCAGAGAGTACATTGACAAGGGCTGAGGCCTGTGTCCTGAACTGTCCGTGCCCCCAGCCTGTAAATACCGGGCATCCCTGTGTCATGAACAAAAACCGCCCGGAGGTCGCAAATGAAATATCCAGCAGTACCGCTCTGAAGGATGCTCCGTAGAAATTGCTACTACAGGCCAGCGCCATGTCACCCCCCCAGCCAATACCCTTGGCGGCGAACTGATCATTGGTGACCACCTCAATTGTCCCAGTTCCAGAGCCTCCGTTGTTCCACGCACATCCCCACGGTGCCCCATGGGCCGTGACAATATCCACCGGCGTATTGACCTGTCCGCCGCACAGTCCGGTGAACTGATAAGTGTCCCGTAGAAGGTTCGGTGCCAGCGGAAATTCCGCTCGCGCATTGTTGATGAACCCGTCCACCTGCGCCTGCGCAGCATTGACGCGGGCGTCGATGTCGGCAATCTTGCCATCCACTGTCTGGCGCAGGCCGTTGATGGCGCCGATGGCCTGGTTGAGCGTATTTTCAAGACTCATCTCAGAGTACCCCCTTGTCCATCAGTTGAAACCTCAGCCGCAGATGATCGTTCGCCTGATCCGCAATGGCCGCCGTGATCACCGCCAGATGGTCGGCGATATACAGATTCACATCCGGGCCGGTGGCGTTGACGGTGACACTGTCCGGCGGCATGGCGGCCAGTGTCAGATCCAGCGCCAGCAGAAAGGCCACATCCGCGCTCTTGTAGCCCAACGCCTGTGATGGGTCAGACCAGACGGCCAGCAGCGTGCCGTCTTCGAGGAAGAACCCCACCTCGCGAATCCAGAAGGCTTCCGTGCCTTCGAACAGCGCCTCCAGATGAATCCGGTCGCTGTCGGCCCGCCGGGCGGAATGCACCGGCACGCGCAGCCGCTCATGGCCCAATGTGGTGCGGGCGGCGGTGGGCGTGTAGGCCGCATCGCCGATGGCCATGTGGCTGATGGTGGCCGCAAGGCCGTCGTTCTGCGCGGCAAAGACCGCCGCCAGCCCCGCATCGGTGATCACAGGTTGAATCGCACTCACATCCTCACCTCCACTCTCGCTATGCTCAGTCCGCCGAAAGCACCCGCCGCAGCCAGCGCACCACGGCCTGTCAGGGGGGCGGCCCGCATCGGTGCCGCCCTGCGGCTCAGCTGCAGCGCCCCGACTGTGGGCACCGCAGCCAGCGTGCGGCCCATGGCCGCCCCCACCCGAAGCTCGTAATGGCTGCGCACGGGTTTGGCGGCATCGATGCGGCGGCGCAGCTGGCGGTAGAGAGTCTCGCTCAGCACCGCATCGCCGCCCAGGTTGTCATTGACCCAGGCTGTCAGGCGGAAGGTGTGCGGGGCACCGCCCGTCTGCCAGCCCTCTTCCAGCACCGCCTGCACACCCAGATCGGCCAGCACGCGGCGCACGGCATGCACCGTACCCCGGTGGCGGTGGGCTTCGATGGCCGAGGCGATGACCTGCCGCTTGACCGCTTCCGGCCAGTTGTCATCCCACTCATCCACCGCCAGCGCCCAGGACAGCTGATCCAGCAGCCGCACGGGGCAGGTGTGCGGGTTCCACAGGGTGCGCACGATGGCCGCATCAAGGGCCACCGAGCGGCTGATGGTAGCTTCCAGCACCGTCTCGAAGTCCGTGCGGTTGGCAGGCAGCAGGCTCATCCCCATGCTCCTTCATAGCCGCGCAGCACGCCCCACAGGCGGATGCCCAGCCACCCCAGCCGGGCCCGCAGCCACCACACATCGCACTGACGGGCCACCTGATACCAGGCGTGCGCCGCCTCGGCCCAGTTCCATCCCTGTTCGCACAGCCAATCGTGCAGGATGGAGGCGGGAAAGGCCCGCCCCGTACGCGGTATCAGCCAGGCCAGCAGCCAGGGGGTGGAGGTGCCGTCCGAATCGAAACCCTCGGGAATGTCGGCACAGCGCAGTGCGCCGTCCCGCCCCGTCCAGCGGCAGTGCAGCGGCACCGCCAGCGTCCAGCGTGCCGGACGCCAGAAGCGGTACTTGGGCGGCGGCCTGAACAGCACCACCAGCGGATGGGGACACTCACACATCCGCACCTCCCACACTCAGCGTGATACCGGTACAGAAGGCGGCCTGCACCGGCCCCACCACCATGTCGGCAAAGCCGTTGAGGGTGACCTTCTGCACCCCTTCCACATGCAGTGCGCCGTAGATGGCGGAGGCGGGCACATCGAAGCCCAGCCGATGGCGCCCGGCCACCATCCTTTCCAGCCGGGCACGGGCCTCATCCAGCACCGGCTGGGGCGAGGGGCCGGGATAGACGGTCAGCACCGCATCCACCGTGTAGGGCAGGATGTCCGCCCCCTGCACGGTCACATGGTCGGTCAGCGGGCGCACCTTCTCATCATTGAGGGCCTCTGCCACCGCATCCAGCAGGGCCTGATCCGGCGTACCGTCACCTTCCGTGCTCAGCACGGTGACCACCACTTCCCCCGGTGCAGGGCTTGTGACAGCCACATCCTTTACCTGCGGGCTGGCAGACAGGGTGTGATAGGTGTAGCTGGCCCGGCTGCCTGCGGTGGTCAGCGCACCATGGGCCAGCAGCACCCGCGCCCGCAGTCTGTCATCGCTCTCCCACACCGGCGGCACCGGCGGGGTGGCCTGCGGGTTGCCCGCATCGATCAGCGCCCGCTCCACACCCCAGAAGGCGGCCAGGTTGTCCAGATCGGCCCCGGTCGCATGGGCCAGCAGATTGGCCCGCGCCGCATCGTTGATGCGGGCACGCAGGATCAGCTCGCGGTATGCAGCCACCTCCAGCGCCTTGGTGATGGGGTCATGGGGTTCCCGGCTGTAGTCCGGCCAGCGGCGGGCGAAGTCATCCTGCAGACTTGTCAGGATGGCTTCATAGTCCAGCGGCTCGATGACCTCAGGCGCAGGCAGCTTGCTCAGATCAATGCTCATGGCACCGATTGTGGATCAGCACCGGAAAGTGCGCCTGTGGGTGGGTGTCAGGTGGATGATGGGATCACAGCGGCACGGCGATGGTGGCCGGGCCGTATTCGGTGGCGTATTCCACTGTCACAATCACCTGCCCGGCCCGGTCGGTGTCCACCGACACGCGGCGCACGTCCAGGTCGGCCAGGCCGTTGTCTTTCGGGTTGCGCAGTGCGTCCAGCGCCGCCAGCTGAATCTCAAACAGATTGCGGGCATTGGTGGGCGCATCGATCAGCTCCGGCAGGCGGCTGCCCTTGGTTCTACGCATGACGGAGGTGCCCACGCGCGTGGTGAGCACGGACTGGATGCGCTCGCGCAGGTAGTCGGTGCCCTCTATCACTTTGCCGGTGTGGCGTGAGATACCTTTCACACTACCCTCCCGCAAACACATCCGGGCTGCCGGTGGCCACGGCGCTGCCGCAGTCCACGGGATCGCCCACCCGTCCAAGCGCACGGCCGTTGACGAACACGGAGGATGAGCCGGCCGCAAGGCTGCCGCCATGACACGGCGGCCCGCAGCAGTGGCTGGCCCAGCCGTCTCCTGCACGGTGCGCCCCCCGTCCATTGATGAACACATCGCTGCTGGCGCCGGTGTTCTCGCGCGGCGGGTAGCAGCCGTGTCCGGTGCAGCTGTCTCCAAGGCGTGCGACCGCTGGCATGCGTCCTCCTCAGTTCAGGTCAATGCGCGGGGCTTTGAGGGTGATGTGGGTCTTGCTTGTGATGACCACATCGCCAACGCAATCAATGGTCAGCGTGTGGCTGTCCATGTCATATTCCACCACCGTGCCGTCGGCATAGCGGGTGCGGTGCAGCGTGTCGCGGGAAGCCGGGTCAGGGTGGGCATGGCAGTTGAGCGCACCGAGGATCACCCCCTCCTCCCGGTCGCGGGCCAGCAGCACCACAACCTGTGTGCCCACCGCAAGCGGCTTGTCGGTGGTGCTGCCATCGGCAAAGGGGTTGAGCTTGGGCAGCCAGGCGGACAGTTGCCCGTCGGCCAGTCGCACCCGGTAGCGGTGCACGGGGCCGGTGAAATCCTGCTGCTCAATGCGCCCGATCATCCACTCCATCTCAGACATTGATCACCGTCTCCTCGCCGCTGCGCACATCCTCAAAATGGAACTCGTCAATCAGGGTGTCGAACTCATAGATGCCCTGCCCAACCAGAATGCGCTGCTCCCACAGCACTACGCGGCTGTCCACGCCGTGGATGTCCGGTCGCAGCTCGCCGGGCACAATGCCGATCCGCTCCGGGGCGGCATGGACGCATTCCACATCCCAGTAACTGTTCTGCGCCAGCACGGCCACCTCGGTGGCAAAGCTGTCCAGCGCCAGCTGCAGATCGGGTGTCCTGTGGGAGAGGATGCAGTGCACCGCCACACTCACATCCAGCGGCAGGCGGCCATCTGCTGCGGCCCTGTCCGCCTGCTCCATGCGCTCGATGGCCACCAGCGCGGCAGGGGTTTTCAGGCTGTCAGGCCGGTAAGGGGCCACGGTAGTGAGCCGCTGACCGAAGTGGTTTTGGATGCCCGCTATGACGGCGTTAAGATAGGCGTTGATCTCGCTCATGGCGCATAAGTCTGCGCCAGATGCACAACACCCGCCTGTGGGCGGGTGTCCCGTCATGCAGCCTTTTCCCTCTCCACCTGCATCTCTGAAAATGTCCTGCCGGTCGCCTGATGCACGGACTGCTGCCCAGTAAAATCCTGCCAGCGGCGGACGATCACATCCACATATTTTGGATCAAGCTCCACCAGCCGGGCCGTGCGGCCTGCCTTCTCACAGGCAATCAGGGTCGTGCCGGAGCCACCGAACAGATCAAGGACAGTATCGCCGCTTTTTGTGCTGTTGCGAATCTGATACTCGATCAGCTCCACCGGCTTCATGGTCGGATGCTCGGCATTGCGGTTGGGGCGATCAAATTCCAAAACCGTGCTCTGCGCACGATCTCCATACCATTTGTGCGCCCCACCATCAGTCCATCCATACAGGCACGGCTCGTGACGCCAGTGATAATCCTGGCGCCCCAGCACAAAGGTGTTCTTCACCCAAATGAGGCACTGCCGGACTTTCCAGCCCACATCGCGGCAGGCCCCTCTGAAGTTGAAACCCTCAGAGTCTGCATGCCAGATATAGAAAGATGCACCAGGCTTCATCACGGCATTAGCAGTGATGAACGCATCGGTCAGAAACTGCCTGAATGCCGCATCGTCCATCGCATCATTGGCAATAGTCAACGCATCTTTGGTCTTGCCTTCATAGGCCACATTGTAGGGCGGGTCGGTGATGAGGCAGTCCACCCTGTCCTCCCCCATGAATCCCAGCACGGCATCAATATCCGTGCTGTCCCCACACAGCACCCGGTGCTGACCGAGCACCCACACATCACCCGGCCTGCTTACCGGAACCGGGGGAGGCTCAGGGGCTTCATCCGGGTCTGTCAGCCCCTCATCACCGGTATCATCAGGCTCCAGGGCCAACAGTTCATCCAGCTCTTCTTCACTAAAACCGAGCAGGTCAATATCAAAACTCAGCTCCTGCAGCCGCTCAATCTCTGCGGCAAGCATATCCTCGTCCCAGTCCGCATTGAGTGCCAACTTGTTGTCTGCGATGACCAGGGCTTTCTTCTGCGCTTCGGTCAGCCCGGCAATAACGATGCACGGCACCTTGTCCATACCAATCCGCCGCGCGGCCATCAGGCGGCCATGCCAGGCGATAATGCCGTTCTCCTCGTCAATCAGAATCGGATTGGTGAAGCCGAACTCCCGGATGCTGGCGGCAATCTGGGCCACCTGCTCATCCGAATGGGTGCGGCTGTTATTGGCATATGGGATCAGTTCATCCAGACTGCGGTATTCGATTCTGTGCTCACGCTTCATTACCACCCTCCAGCTTGTTAACAATCAAAGTGGCGTATCCGGCAATATCAACCCAGCTGTCCACATGATTCGGATCACCATTGAGAATCCGACCGATCTTGTGTGCAATCATCTCCAGCGCCTCCTGCTGATCCGGCGCCAAACGCTGCCAGCCATCTGCAGTTCTCATCTGCTGTTTGATGCGCTGCATAATCCGTGCACCATGGTCGAACCTTCCGTATAGACTGCCCCTCTGATCAACTATCCATCTGATATTCATTCATAACTCCTCATTGTTCAGACTTTACGCACCGGCATATCCAGCAGGGCCTGCCAGCGCAGGCTGGATTTGAGGTGGTCAATCAGCTCGCGGTGGCGCTCGGCAATGCGGGTGACGGTGCGCTCGGAGATGTTTTCCAGAGCGGCGATTTCGCGGGGGCGCAGGCCGTGGACGAGAAAGCGGATCACCCGCGCGGCCCGGCGCTCGGTGCCCATGTCCACCACCGGCAGGGTGACTTCCTCACCACCGATGGCCCCGGCCAGCCGGGCCGCCTTTTCCGGGCCGATAAGCAGGGCGATGGGGTGATTGGCCTCAATGCGGGTGGGCACATAGAGGGTCTTGCCGCCGAAGTGGGCGCAGAGTTTCAGGGTGGCCTTCAGGCCAATGGCAGCGGCGATGATGTCGGCTTTGCTCTCTTCCACGGATGACCTCCTCAGGTGCGGAAT
Organism: Sulfurivirga sp.; assembly: GCF_015490265.1. Taxonomy (GTDB): domain Bacteria; phylum Pseudomonadota; class Gammaproteobacteria; order Thiomicrospirales; family Thiomicrospiraceae; genus Sulfurivirga. The sequence continues at coordinate 8,250 of NZ_WFYD01000089.1, forward strand.
CTCAGGCGAACGGGACGGGTCGGTTTCGGGGCGGGCGGTGCGTCCTGCGTTGCTTCCGGTCGGCCGCTGCGGCGACGCCAGCGGCCCAGCCCCATGATGCCGGACAGCCGCATGGCAGCCAGCGCATAGACCATGCAGTCCAGCGCTTCGTTGCGCGGGCGGATGGGCTTCCAGCGCCAGCGCACGCGCCCGCCCTTGATCTCCTTGACCAGCCGCTCGGCGGTGAGCTGGTCGAACCACACCTCATCCAGCGTGGCGTGGGCGTTAAAGTGGATGTAGCCGGGGCCGGGCCGTTCGATGTTGAAGCGGGAGAACAGCAGGCTCTTGGCCTGATCCACGCCGATGGGTTCGGCCACCACGGCCCCCTTCTTCCTGCGGCGGCGCAGACGCTGGCGGCGTCTGGTCTCATCTTCAACGATGGGCCTGTCCATGTGGTTGGCCACGCCCACCACGGGGATGACATGGCGGCGGTGCTGGCACCAGCGGTGCACGGCGTCGGCGTTGAAGTGGGCGTCGATGGCGGTGACATCCACCTCATGTTCCTGCAGCCAGCCGTCCAGCTCACGGTAGGGTTCCTCCGTCATGGTGTCGCCGGCGAAGATGGCGTGTTCCAGCACCCAGCTTTCTTCGTCCCGGCTCCAGGCCACCAGGGTGGCTTCCAGACGATCCTTCTGCACGTCCACCCCGGCGGTGAGCAGGATTTCGCCGGGCAGTTCCTCCAGCTCCACCGGCTCGATGCGAGCCATGAGCGCGGGCAGGTCGGCATCCATCCCCTCCTCGATCCACGGCTCGCCCAGGTTGGTGTTGGTGAACACCTTGAGGCGGTTGGTGTCGCTCTGGGCGTCCACCCATTTCTGCGCCAGATCGATCCAGCGCGGGCCAAGGCCGATGGGCGCATACAGCGCGTTGATGTGATAGCCCCTGTTGGCCTTGCGCTCAGGGTGCCCGGCGATCCAGACGCCTTCGGCCAGCATCTGCGGCTTGTGGTGCTCGTCGATCTCCGCGCCGCATTCCGGACAGACCATCCATGCGCGCATCACCTCCCTGCGTCCGGCGGCCTCGGAGCCGGGGCGGATGGCGTATTTGAAGTGCTTCCACACCAGCGGGTGGCGGTGGCCGCAGTGGGGGCAGGGCACATGGTAGCGGCGCTGGTCGGACTCGTTCCACAGCCGCCAGATGTGGCTGGTCTCCTCGATGGTGGGGGTGGAGATGTAGAGGCTCTTGGCCCGTGTGTAGGTGCGCTGGCGGTTCTCGATCAGCTCGATGGGATCGCCCTCGCCGCCGATGTCCCATTCGAAGGCGTCCAGCTCGTCGCAGACCACATAGGGCAGGTGCTCGGCCCGCAGGCTGTTGGGGCTGTTGGCCCCGGCCTTGATCAGGCGGGCGCCGTGGCCGAACTCCATCAGATCCTGCCGGTTGGTATCATCCCGCCTGCGTCCGGCGAACAGCCCGGCCAGCGCCGGGGTCTCCCGCAGCATGCGGTTGAGCTTGGGGTTGAAGGTGCGGTCGCGGATCTCCAGCGTGGGCATGACGGCCATCATGTCCCGGTCGCGCAGGTGGTGGATCACATAGCCGATCCAGTTGAACATGGCCTCGGACACGCCCACCCCGGCCGCCTTCATGACGATCACCCGGCGCACGGGGCTGTGCTCGGAGAGGCTGTCCATGATCTCGCGCAGGTAAGGCGTGCGCTCGGTGCGCCACGGGCCGGGCTGGTTGGTGCCGGTCTTCATCACCCGGTAGGCGTCCGCCCACTGGGAGACGCTCATGCGCTTTCTGGGCCGGGCGGCGCTGGCGAATACGCCTGCGGCAGGGTCGTCGGTGGCGGTGCGGGCGGCCTCGGCCACATCACGCAGCCACTCGGCCAGCCGGTCGGTCAGCTGGTGGTGGATGCGCGTCTCGTCCCGCTCCTCCAGCGACTCGCGCCACAGGGCCGCCAGCAGCATGGCCCTGTCACGGACAATCTGCGCCACCACCGCGCGGGTGGCCTCTGCCTGCTCCCGCCGGATGGAGGCCTGCAGCGCCTTTTCGAACGCCTGCTGCGCCTTGAGCGCCTCCAGCTTCGCCTTCTCAAGCTGCTGTTGGGCCAGGGTGGTCAAGCCAGCACCTCCTCGATGATCTGCCCGATCTCCGCCTCAAGGGCGGCCCCGTCCACCAGCCCCGCAGCCATGCGCGGGGCCAGCAGGTCGGCCAGGTTCTCCAGCGACTGGCGCAGGCGCCTGCCCAGCTCGCCCATCTGGCGGTGATGGTCTTCGCGGCTGAGCCACTCGCCCCGCTCCAGCGCGATTTCCAGTTTGGTCAGGCTGTTGCGGAATTTGAGCGCCTGCGCCCTGTAGCGGGCCAGCGCACCCTCCACATCGATGGGGGTTCCATCCGTTTTGAGCGACGCCCCACCCGACGGCAGCACCTCATCCGCCTCCGTGCCCCGCTCCGGGCCGTCCGGGGCCTGAGGCAGCGCCCTGCCGCGCTTTTTCGCGTGCCGTTCGGCCACATCGGGCCGCCCGCCGCGCGTGCGCTCCAGCAGGCGCAGGCTCTCCTCCACCCGCACTTTGCCGTTGGGCGCAAGCTCTATGCGCCCCGCCTTCGCCCAGCGGGTGACGGTGGAGCGGGCCACCCCAAGCCTGCGGGCAAAGGCCGCCATGGACTCAACGCTCATGCCGCCTGCTCCATGCGCAGGGCGCTGAGCAGCCAGGCCGTCTGGCGGCTCTGCCAGATGGCATCGGCCAGCGCCTGATGTTCGGGCAGCTCCGCCGGCCGGACGGGCAGGCTCAGACCGGCCTCCCTGGCCAGCGCCCGCAGGGTGCGCAGGTCGCGCACATTCCACCAGCGCCACGGCGCATCCAGTCCGAAGTGGTTCAGGTGCGTCTCCACGATCACCGGGTCGAAGCCCGCGCCATTGGCCCAGACGATGCGTTCATCCGGCCGGGCGATGCCGTCCAGCCAGCGGCACAGGCCTTCCAGCGCCTCGCGCGGGTGCGCCCGGCCCGTGGTCACCTGCGTGCGGGCATCACGCAGCTGCCGCCGCCAGAAGGCGAGTGTGGCCGCATCGGCGCTGAAGCCCTCGATGAGGCTTTCGGCCACATTGATGCGCGCCTCGAAGGTGTCCAGCGCCTCGCCCGTGGCCGGGTCGAAATGCACGGCGGCCAGTGCGCCGATGGCCGCATCGGGCCGGGTGCCCAGGGTTTCGATGTCGATCATGATGTGTGCTGCCATCTCACACCCCCATCCGCGCGCGCCTTTCGGCGGCTTCGGCGCAGTGGATGCACAGGCGCACGCCGGGCAGGGCACGGCGCCGGGCTTCCGGGATGGTTTCGCCGCATTCGACGCATTCTGCGGCTGCTGTGGCGTTTTCGGCTTCCAGGCGGGCCATCTGCCGCCGGGCGGCCAGCAGGCCGTCCAGCTCGCGCTGTGCGCGCTCGTTGGCGATGTCGATCACATCCATCACTCGCTCTCCTCTGTTGCACTCCGGGGGGTGTAGGCGACGATCCAGCGCAGACCCTGTGCGGCGGCCCAGCGCCGGCGCATGACCATGTAGCCGTATGGGTGGACGCCCACGCACCAGCCTTCCCGGCGGCTGTCCGCCGCCTCGCGCATGAGACTGATGGCTTTCTCCGGGCTGTCCACAACGGTGAAATTCCGGGGGGTGAAGGGGCGCTTCATGCATGCCTTCCCTTTGTAAGCACTGTAAATTTCCATGTAAGCAGTCCGGAGATTCTGAAAGCCGCCGTATAAGCGGGATAGAAACGATGTAAACGCTGTAAGGGGAGAAAAACCCGCGCGTGAGGAAGGAAGAAACGACCTGAAAAAGTGGATTCGCTCACGCGTATGCGCGCGCGAGAAACCCCTTACATTACTTCTATCCCGCGCCAGACGGGCGATCCACTCCTTACAAAGCCCCTTATAACTTCCCTTGCAAGGGGCCGTTCCCCTTACATTTGCCGCCGGATTCATGGCGCACTCTCCTCTACGATCTTGTGGATGGTCTGGGTGGTACGGGCATACCAGTCCCCCATCGCCTCGTCTTCGCGGCGCATGAACACTTCCGCCCCGGCTGCGCGGGCCTGCTGCATCAGCTCATCCGATGGCACCAGCAGCTGCTGCGGCTTCATGCTGCCGTTCTGCTGCCTGACCTGTTTGAGCCCGTGGTAGAAGCCCATGCGTTTGAGATGGGTGTTGAACGCCCGGGCAGGCCGGGCGAACGGCTCGCCGTTTTCCCGTATCCAGCGCTGGTAGAGGGTGTATATGTCCCTGGAGAGCGCCGGGCAGACGGGGATGCCCAGCTCGCCGGAGAGCCACTTTTCGGCAAACAGCTGGGGCGTCTCCTTGCCCAGATCGATCAGCTGCTGCTTGGCATCGGTCATGGGGGGCCGCGTCCAGGGCTTGAAGTCCCCGAGATCAAGGTTGAGCAGGTAGTGGTAGAAGGCCTCAACCCCGCCGGTGGCAATTTCGGCCTCCACGGCCTCGTAGTCCTTCGCCTCGGCTCCTTTCGGCGTCCACACCACCAGATGCCGCCGGTCGTCCGGCTCCAGAATGAGCGGGATGTGCTCATTGGACAGGAACACGAAGTTCATCTGGTTGCGCTCCTGCCGGGCGATCACATTCTTTGGGTTGATGCGCACCGTGTCGGAGGTGATCAGGTTCTTGAGCTGGTTCTTGAGGTGGTAGCGCTCGGTGCTGGCCACCACCTCGTCGGCGATGACGAAAAGCTTGCGGCTGGCCCAGTCGGCATTGAAGTTGTCCTCCAGCGCGGCGCTGTTGAGCACCACGGCGTATTCGCCGTAGATCGGCCCCATGCACTTTTCGAAGAAAAGGTTCTTGCCCACGCCCTGCGGGCCGTGGAAGACCAGCGCCGTGTGCATCTTGGCGCCGGGGTGCTGCAGCGGGTAGGCCAGCCATTTGAGCACCCACTCATACACCTGTTCGTTGGCATTGCACAGATACAGCAGCAGGCCGAGAATGTTGTCGCAGCGGCCCGGCTTCGGCTTCAGCGGCCAGCCGCGCCACAGGTTGTGCTTGATCTTCGGGTCGGTGCCCGCCGGGTCAAAGCCGATCTCGTCCAGATACACCGCCCGGCTGGCCCAGACGGGATGACGCTTGATATCATCCATGTGGATTTTGGGCGGCAGCAGGTTGGTCATCTTTTTCATCTTGGCCAGCGAGTGCGTCCAGGTGTCGAACACATAGTCGCCGGTGTCCTCATCCACGAAGATGAACCGCTCCACCACTTCATTCAGAGACATGAACGAGCGGGCCGCCGGACGGTCGTCCTCTCCATCCGCATCATCAGCAGGCGGCTGGCCACCGCCCCCGGCACCGCCCCAGCCTGCATCTTTCAGCGCTGCTTCCACCTGCGCGCGCACCACATGCGCACCGCCGGTGGGGAAGTTGGCCAGATCGTTGAAATCGCTCAGACGCTGCTCGCCACGGGCATCCTGCCCGTTCTCATCCGTGCCGAAGTCCGGCTTCACCCAGCGGCCGCCTACCGCCATGGCCGCCTGCGAAGCCTTGGCCACACCCGCGTTCACCTTGCCGTGCGGCTGGCCGCAGTGCTGACAGGCCTCGCCCTGGTTCACATCGGTGAGCTTCCCGCACTGGCCGCACTTCTGCAGGCGGTCATCATCCGCGCATACCAGAATGTTGCTGTGCGGATACGCCTCCCGCAGCGCCTCGGCCACCGGCAGCAGATTGCCCGCATCGAACGCTACCGCCACCGGCAGTCCGGTCGCCTCATGCAGCGTGGCCGCCGTGGCATAGCCCTCCGCCAGCAGCAGCACACGCCCCGGCACCCCGCCGATCAGATGGAAATGCCCCTTCTTCTCCAGCCCGCGCGGCCAGTACTCCTTCTCCAGCCTGCGCCCCTTCGCCTGATCCCGGCCCCGAATAATCTGCAGGCCCCAGATCCGGCCCGGTGCATCCATCATCGGCACCGCCATTGCACCGGTTTTCGGACTGAAGCGCACCCCGTGCGCCCCCACCCGCTTGCGGGCCAGATACTCATGGCCGCCCTCCGGCACATCCGGCGACAGCCTGGCCCACATCTTCGTGGCCTCCAGCGCCGCCCGCTCGATCTCCTGCTGACGCAGCTGCGCCAGCCGCTTCTGATTCTCCTTATGGCGCTTCTCGATGGCCCGGCGCTCTTCCGGGGACAGGGTCTTGCGGGCCGCCTTCGACAGCTCAACCTTGCGCTTCTCACCCTCCGGCCCCCAGAAGGCGCCGTAGGAACCGACGATCAGCTGCTGCCCGTGGGAATTGATGAAGGATGTGAGCCAGTACCAGCCGCGCTTCTTGCGCGTGCTGTCGCCGCGCATACGGCAGCGCACCGGCTTCGGCGTGTCGATCTGGAGGCTCTCCACCTCCAGACCGTAATCCTGCAACTGCTGTAGAACTTCGCTATAATTTTCCATAGGTGTTAAGCCTCTAAGCCCGTGCGGCACCCCGCCCGACCAGCCCACCAGTCACCCATGCAGTGCCGACATCAGTCGCCGCACCGCCTTCCCAACCCGCCACCTGACGACCGGCCACCCAGGCGACCATCAGCTCAGCCACCGCACCGATGACAGAGCCCGCCACCTCTCGACCGGCCCGCATGCCGCCTTGCCGACTGCGACCGCCCATCAATCCCAGGCCACCGACCAGACAACCCAGACCTGTTGCCTTTATTTCCACCCCTTCCCCTAGCGCTCGACCGCGGCCGCGCTCACCCAAGGACGATTGGGTCTGGCCAGGGTCCCCGCTCCGGTTATCCGGGCATGTTGCGACGCTGGCGCTGACGGCGCAGGGCGCAACGGCGCGCCCACAAAAAGAAAGAGGGGTGCGGGGACTGCATACCCTGCCAAAGCTCAGAGGAGGAATGCCGCAGACCATCAATCGTTCATTCCGGCTTCTCCTTCCGCTCCAGCCAGTGCGCCGGGATCGACTTGCCTTCGCGCAGAGCGGCAGCGATGACCCGATCCTGCAAGCGAGGCGTCAGTTTTTCCGGCCAGCCATACAGCGATGGCAAGCGAATCCCGACAGCCTTCGCCAGATTACTCTTCCCGCCAAAAAACTCGATTGCTTCGGTCAACGTCATGCCTTCATCCGAAACCCCACCCATCAGTTATTAGCTTTGACGAATTATAAACCATTCCATAACTAACGCAACTGCCATTAGGCTTTTCTAACATGGACACTCAAACACCCAAGACAATCGGTGAACGCATCAAGCAGAGAAGACAGGAGCTCGGCTACACGCAGCGCAAGCTGGCCGAATTGATCGGCATCAAGCCGCCTTCACTGCATGGCTTGGAAAGCGGCAGAGCCAAGTCACCTTCAGCAAAGACGCTTCATGCCCTGGTCAGAGTGCTGAAAACGACTCCTGACTGGATACTGGAAGGCAAAGGCCCGAAAGAAATTCCGGAAAGCGGGATATCGGACACCATTGATACGGGCAGTGCCATCGCCATCGCCACCATGCCGAAGGTGCCCATCATCAGTTTCGTGCAGGCTGGCAACTGGAGCGAGGTCATACTCGACTCTTCCGGTGAGCTCGAATATGCCCCATGCCCCGTTCCATGCGGCCCCCATACCTTCGGCCTGCATGTGGAGGGCGAAAGCATGCTGCCTCGCTTCCACCCTGGAGATCTGATCTTCGTTGATCCAGACAGGGGCTATGGTTCTGGCGACTTCGTCATCGCCCAGATCGACCACGAAAACAAGGCCACCTTCAAGCAGTATCTGGAAACCGAAGACGGCCCCATGCTCAAGGCTCTCAACCCTGACTGGCCCAACCGCTACCTTCCTCTGCCGGAAGGAAGTCGTATCATCGGCCGCGTCATTGCCAAGCTGGAAGCGCTGTAGTGAGAGCACAGAACCATTAGCCCAGCTGTTTGGACGCCTGATACTCTCACCAACTTTCAATCACCTCTCACGACACCTCATACTCACCCCACCCCCGCACAGGGTTTCTTTTTGCCTAATTTCCTCCCCCCAGTAAAAGTTAGTCATGAATATTGACTCTATAATTAGTCATGACTAACATAAGCAGACAAGCCCGCCACCCGGCGGGCCGGTTTCCAGCAAGTCAGCCATCGTGCAGAAGGGGGCGTGGAGGGCGACACTCCATGGGAATGGCAAGAGGAAGAGGAGTGAAGGAATGTACCACCATCAACGCAGACAGCGGCAGTTCTACAACCGCCTGTGGCAGCTCAGCATCACCGGCCTTGCAGTCGGTGCCATGGCCGCGCTGGGCGCCGTCACCATCCTCGGCCTGTTCGGAGCGCTGTAATGGACGCACTGATCGAGGCCATCATCACCGCCCTGCTGGCCACCGCCGCAGGCGAAATCATCACCTTCTACGCAACCGGAGGACTCTATGGCTTCTGAAAAAATCTACGACGTGGTCGCCACTGTCGGCAGCTACACCGACCGCACCACAGGCAAGGAAAAGAACCGCTACAGGACTGTCGGGGCCATCATGGAAATCACCCCGGCCAACGGCGGCAAGTATCACATCCTGCTGCTGGACAAGACCTTTAACCCGGCAGGGCTGGCCGATCCTCAGCATGAGAGCATCATCCTTAATCTGTTCAAACCGGAAAGGCAGCAGCAACAACCCCCGGCGGCACAGCCTGCCGACCCCGGCCACCAGGCCGCCATGACCGCCCAGGCCCCCATGGATGACGATGTACCGTTTTAGAGGAGTGGCGCCATGATCACAGTGGAAGTAGACGCCCTCGATGTCATTGAGCAGATCAGCGACGACGAACTGCTCAGAGAAGTGCAGGCCCGCGGTCTTGCCGTGCAGGAGGAAGAACCGGACATCCTCAGCCCGGCCACCCTGCTGGACATCAGAATGTTCCTTGCAGGCTACATCAGCCCGCAGGACATGCTGCGCTCACTGGCCGCCGACCTGGCCCGCGTACCCGAATACACCGAACAGATGGAAACCATCCTGCTCAAAACTGCGGAGTAAGCCATGCGTCCCCGTCGCAAACCTACGGCAAAGGAAGCCCTGCGCAGGCTGGAAGACTGCGAACGCCGCCTGCTGATCAAACAGCTGGAGCTTGAAGCCCTCAACAGCAGCTGGGCCAAAAAGTTCAGCCTTGCCGTCGGCATCTTCGAAGCCGTCATCAACGATGCCGGAACCATCGGCGAGGCCCGCCGCTGGCTGCGCGACTGGAACGCCCGGCTGGAGGCCATCGACCCAGACGCACCGGACGCCGACGAGCGCATGCAGGAACTGTTCGACGAATTCCACATCGAACTCAAACCCCTTGAAGTCGAACCGGAAGAAATGATCCGACAGGAGATGCCGTCATGAGAGGCGCCATCCGCAAACTCAGAATCCAAATCACCAACCTCGGTGCAGAACAGGGACGCCAGCGCTACCTTGTGCGCTCCAGCATCAAACCCAGCGTTCACCTCGCCCTCGATGCCGTCATGGACACCTTTCTGCCCGAAAGCCTCATCAGTGACGACGAATACAACGCCATCTGCGAGCGGGCCGAAATGACCCCGCCCGTGCGCACCGGAGATCGCCACTGGCGCTGGGCCATCAAGGTCAGCCTGCCGCTTGTCATCAGGGAGGATGTGGCATGAGCGAAGTCATCGTCATGTCCCCTGACCAGCTCAAACAGCTCGTCATCGACGCCCAGCGGCAGGCCCTCATACAGGCCGGCCTGCCCGACATGCGCCGCATGATCGAAGATCTCCAGCGCCGCATTGAGGGCCAGACCAAATCCGAACTCATGCGCCTCAAGGAAGTCTGCCAAGAAACCGGCCTCAGCCAGGGCACCATCTACCGCCTCATGAGCGAAGGCAAGTTCCCCCAGTCCGTCAAAATCGGCCCCCGCTCAGTCGCCTGGAAGCGCATGGAAGTCTATGACTGGATCAGATCAAGACAGGAGGGTAAGACAGCATGAAACCGGACGACATCCTTTACCGCTGCCATGCCTATATTGACGACATGAATGAGGTGGTCGTCAGGTATGACGAGTTCCAGGTGCTGCGGGAGACGGCGGATGGCGAAGCGGCGGTTTGCGTTCGAGACGAAAGAGGAGGCCCTGCAGGACATGCTGCGCCGTAAACGTGTCCGCAATGCCTATCTGCGAGGAGAGCTGGCCGACAACGAGCGAATCCTGGACAAGCTTAGTACGGTGTTGTGAGTATCTATTACAACGAGTTCATTTGCAGCCACATGGCTTATGCCGCGAAATCAAAGCCATATACCATGGCGGCTAAAATCAAACTTTCTCTTTCGGCCGATCAGTAAGGTGCGAGGGTCACGCTTGATGCACATCCAATACTTATCATGTTTTGTCGTACTACATGCCATCCTGATAGCACCACTCCGTGTCAAATAGTAAGGTTTATTCTCTCCATAGACCAACCTGCTCATGACTCCTGAAGAATGCTTGGTTGAAAAAACAGCCAGCCATACTGTTGGTCGTATTGTTCTCATTCCCAAGATGTTAGCCAGCGGGGTACCAGCAATGCGATGATGAGATACCGATACTTCCAATGGTCTTAACATCATCTCAATTCTGCGTAACTTATTTTTAGTTTGATGTGAAGCCCGGCAATATGGAACAACAAATACTTCTTCCCCCGAATCAATGGACAAGTAATTCTTTAGAGTTTTCTCATTCCCCACATTTCTCAGGGTATTCAATGACTTGAGGGCAAAATCAGGACCTGCTGGCGGATCACCAACTCGCTGTCCCAGAACTTCAAGATCACCTGTAAGCAATAGACGATATAGTGCTCCATTTTTTGTCATCAAAACTTCATCATTCACCCATCCTCCATCCTTATAATGATGAATACGAACCTTCACATTGCTGTTCCATCCTTCTTCAAAACTGCTTCCAGACCCATATTGTTTGATAATCTGAACTGACCACCTCATATAAGGTACTGCATCCGCCCAAACAGGTGAATGATAACCTCGAATATCACTGTGAATTACCTCCCCCTCACTGAACCGACACATTGCTAAAGAAGGCTCAAATGCACCAGGAAGCACAACCTTAAACTCATCAAACAAATCAACTCTCATAATCCACCTCCCACACTTCTGGCCCCATCGCTTCAAGTAGACTCCGCTCCGAAATAATAAATGGCCGCCCATCTACCGATGCCCGCTTCATGTACAATGCACGCTCTATTTTGCGCCCATAAGATTCATGCACCCAAGCTGGAGAAACATAAGCCCCAATAACCAAATAATCTGTTGAATTACACACGGAAGAACCAACACGACCACCATAGCGGCGAATCAAAGCTTCAACATCCGCTCGCCGTCTTCCATACGCAAAAATCCCCGTCAGGACAAACATCCTCTCTTCAATCTCAACATCCGGTACCGGGTTATCGAAGAATACGGTTGATGACTTCATCAACTCTCCATCATCAGGGGTTTCACCGGCTACCGACAAAAGTAATTCAAACAGCTCTTTAGCCTCATCATCATCTAGGCGACCGTCAGATAGAAACATCCTTATCTTGTTATAAACAGGCCCCATCAGTGGATGGTTTCTTCCGTTATGATGCAGAATCCAACTTTTCAGAAACTGTGCCTCTGTCTGATTAACGACTCCATCAGCAATCAACCCTTTTGCAAGACCAATAAAAGTATCCAGATCTCGATCCTCGATCCGCTTACTGCTGAAATGCATAATCAGATCAATATCCATCACATCCCCCTCTGACCTCATCCAGCCAATCCGCCCACGCCTGCATCATCTCCCGGCGCACATCAAGGTATTCTGCATGATTATAGGCCCTGCGCACCTTGTTCCCCTCCACATGAGCCAGCTGGCGCTCAATCGCATCCGGCGGCCAGCCCAGCTCATTGAGAAAAGTGCTGGCGATGTGCCTGAATCCATGCGTTGTCAGCTCATCTTTCGTAATCCCCATCCGCCGCAGCGCCGCCCGCAGTGACTCCGGCGAAATCGGCCTGTGCAGTGACACATGCGACGGAAACACGAACGGCGAGTCCACATCCAGCGCCCGCAACGCCTCCAGCTTCTCCCGCACCTGCCTGGCCATCGGCACCAGATGCACCCGCCGCATCTTCATCCGCTCCGCCCCGATACGGATCAGATTCTGCGAGAAATCCACCTCCGACCACAGCAGCCCGGCCAGCTCACCGGGCCGCAGAAATAGATACGGTGCCAGCCACAGCGCCTCACCCACCGCATAATGCCTGCCGGAATAGCCATCAATCGCCCGCAGAATCCCCGCCAGTTCAGCCGGATCACGCACGAACGCCATCCGCCTGCCCCTGTCCGGCTTGAGCACATCCATCGGCAGATCCTGCACCGGGTCACGCTCGCACCACCCCATGCCAACCCCAAACCGGAACGCCCGGCTCGCATAGCTGCGCACCTTGTGCATCGTATTGATGCTGCCCTGCGCCTCCATCCGCCTGAACACCTTCAGCAGGTCAGCTGCCCGGATCTCATTCACCGGCATTCCACCGATCACCGGAAGCAGATGCTTCTCACAACGCGCCTGCACATCCCGCTCATAGCTCCCCGTCCACTGATCCCGCGCGTGTTCAAACCAGGCACGCCACACATCCCTGAACAGCATCACATCCGGCTCAGCCTCAGCAGTCACATCCTGCCGGAACAGCGCATCTGCCGGGTTAACCCCACGGGCCAGCAACGCCTTCGCCTCATCCCGCATCTGCCTCGCCTGCGCCAGCGACACCGCCGGATACTCACCCAGACTCAGCATCGTATCCCGACCCTGCCACCGATATCGGTAGCGCCAGAACTTCTTGCCACTGGGACGCACCTCGATACGCAGACCATCCGAGTCCAGTACCCGATAAACCCGGTCTTTCGGTTTCAGAGACTTCAACTTCACAGCAGAAAGC